>CAUWIY010000009.1:0-82848 GCA_963559065.1 uncultured Clostridia bacterium | reverse complement strand
TTTCTTGATTTTTCAATAGTTCCATTAATGGTTCTAAAAGTGGTATAATTATATCAATAAATAGATACATACCATATTTTAAATTATCTTCTCCTAAATCATATATATCTGCTACAACTAACTCATTATCTATTTTTATATTTGAATAATTATTAAAAAATTTCATAGAACCTTCTACGAACGGTATTAATTTTATTTTAAATTTTTTTGTTAATTCGTTTGTTCCTAATATATTATATAAATCTTCTAAAATTGGCATTTGTTTTTCACTTTTAAATTTTTTATTTTTATTAAATAAACTATTATCATCAAAAGTTATATTTTTTTGTTTATATACTTCTATTATTTTTTCTTCTAATATAGCTTTTTCTTCTTCATTCATTTCTCCAAAAATCAAATTAAAAAATCCTATTAGCTTTCCTATTTTTGTCGCTAAGTATCCATTTTCTCCTTCTTCTATACTTTCTTTTTTTATTTCCATTATATTAATGTAAGTATTAGAAGTAGGTCCTAATTTTATTTGTACTCCATTTAATTTTTTACAGATTTCATTATATTCTCTGTCTGGATCTATAATATATTGTTTTATTCCTAATAATTTATATCTTAATATTAATAATTTTGTGTAAAATGATTTACCTGCTCCACTTGTTCCAAAAATACATATGTTAGCATTTTTATATTTTTGTGTATTATATCTATCTATGAACACAAGAGAATTATTATAAATATTTGTACCTATAAATACTCCCTCTTTATCAAATATACTTGATGAGATAAATGGGTATGTAGATAAAAGCCCACTCGTAAGTATATTTCTTTTTGAAACATTTTTTATAATTTCATTATTTTCCATTATAGGTAATGAAGCTAAAAAAGTTTCTTCTTGTCTAAAGTTAGCTCTTCTTGTTTGTATTCCTTTACTTTGTGTTATTCCTTCAATTTTATTTATGTTATATTCTAATTCTTTTATATTTTCAGAATATATTGTTATGTAAATATATAAATAATATAAATCTTCATTATTTACTTGCATTTCTCTTCTTATATATTTTGCATCATTGTATGTAAATGATGCTATTTCAATATCTTGTCTATTCTGATTTGACTCTTTTAATTCTACTCCAACATTTCCAATATGATATGTTAAATCTTTTATTGTTTGATATGAATCTAATTTTTCATAAAACATACTAATATTCATATTTATATTTGTTTCTATTAAATTTTTTAATAATAAATCTGATTGTTCTCTATAATAATTAATAGCAATTAAAGATGAATAAAATAAATTATCTATTTCTATATATTTTGGATTTTTCATATTTATATATGATGGAGATAAAAAATCTTTATTTGAAAAAACTCCTGAAAAAAAATTATCTATTAGTTTATTTTTTAATATTTTAATCACTCCTTTTTAAATTCTATTTTTTGTTATATTATTTTTCATATTTTTGTTTTATTTTGAATTTATTTTCCACATTTTATTTTTTAAATTATTTTTTAAATGTTTTTTTCCACATTTTTATTGTTTTTTGTTTTTATTTTCCACTATTTATTAACTCTTTTTTTCTTGTTTTTGCTATTTTATTCTATTTTTTCTAATTTTTATTATTTCCAATTTTAATGGAATTTATTTTTTAGAATTAAATTATATTATAAAAATTTAAAAATGTTTTATTTTTGATTTTAATGATACGTTTTTAATTTTTTAAAAATTTTCTTGTATTTAATAATGAATAAAATAAATTTAATATTTCTTCTTTATTATTTATTTCTATAGTATTATTTCCACATCTTAATAAACATTCTTTTATTTTAAAATATTTTTCTTTTAAGTCATTTTGTATAATATCTATAGAATTAATACTTTCTGTTTTTTCATTAGTAATTATTATATAAAAATTTTTAGTTGAGGAATTTTTATAATTATTTAAATTTTGAATAAATTTAATATAATTTTCTGAAATTTCTTTTAAATATTTATTTTCTTTTTTTTGGATATTTTTTTGAATATTAGAAATATGTTGAGATAAATCTTCTTTATCACTTTGAATTAAAATTTGAATATTAAAATTACATGTTTTTAATAAAATTTTGTAAGAATTTAAAATTGTCTTTTTTTCTAAATCTGATTTTAAATTATAATTTATTGGAATTATTTTTAAAATTTTAATATATTTGTTTTTTTTCATTTTTATAATTCCATCACTATATATATCTTCTATTGGTATCCATTGTTGTACTGATATATTTTTTATTTTTTTCACCTCCAATTTTTTATATTGTACATTCATTTTATATTTTTGTCAACTAAAAAACGTTGACATTTTTCGACACTATTGTTTCATCTATTTCATTATTAATTTTATTATTTTATTTTTAATTATTTATTTATTAATATTTATATTATTTATATTTAATTTTTTGTTTTTAATTTTAATTTTATTTTTATTTATTTCATTATTAATTATTTTTTATTTACATTTAATTTTTTATTTATTAATATTTATATCTTATTATTTAATTATTAATTATTCTTTTATTTATTAATATTTTTATTTGTTACTATCTGTCTTTTATTATTTATTATTTATTTTCTATTTTTTTTTAAAATTTTTTATTTTTTGTATATTTTTTTTTATTTTGTTTATAATATTATTATAAGGTTGATAATAGTTAAGCAAAGAGTAATAAAGGATTTTATTTTTAGTTTTTTATTATTCGAGCAAAGATGTATAATAGTGTATTTTATATATTATTATATGTCGGCGATAAGAATTTATTATTTGTATGTAGGCTATATTTTTATTTTGTAATTCTGTATATGGTCAAATTATAGATAATAAATTCGAGCTAAGATTATTCTTATATCTAAAATTTTTGTAGTGGTTATTATTAGTCCATCTTTGGATGAATATAGTTACTTGTGGTGTATTAATAGTCGAGTGACTGATTAATATATTTGGTATATAGCTTATTTATATAGTAATATATATTAGGTTTCCATATTAGGTATATTAGTTTTAACTACGATTATTATCAGCTTTATAGATAATGGCAGATAATAATTATTTTATTATCTGCCATTAATTTTTATATATCTAAATTTTTAACATATTTTGCATTTTGCTCTATAAACTCTCTTCTTGGTTCAACTTCATCTCCCATTAGTAATGTAAATGTTTCATCTGCTTTTATAGCATCTTCCATAGTTACTTTTACCAATATTCTTGTTTCTGGATTCATTGTTGTTTCCCATAATTGTTCTGGATTCATTTCTCCTAAACCTTTATATCTTTGTAATCCTAATTGTTCTCTTAAAATTCCTTTTTTTTCTAAATCTTCATATGCTTTTAATAAGTCTTCGTCTGTATAGCAATAAATATCTTCCATTCCCTTTTTAGATAGTTTATATAGTGGTGGTTGTGCTAAAAATACATTTCCATTTTCTATTAGAGGTCTCATATATCTAAAGAAAAATGTTAATAATAATGTTCTGATATGTGCACCATCAACATCGGCATCTGCCATTATTATTACTTTTCCATATCTTATTTTTGTAATGTCAAAATCTGCTCCTATTCCGCCACCTACTGCTAATATTACTGGATTTAATTTATCATTTCCATAAATTTTGTCTGCTCTTGCTTTTTCTACATTAAGCATTTTTCCCCAAAGTGGTAATATTGCTTGAAATTTTCTATCTCTTCCTTGTTTTGCACTTCCTCCTGCAGAGTCCCCTTCTACTATATATACTTCACATTCATCTGGATTTTTGCTACTGCAATCCGCTAATTTTCCAGGTAATGTAGATGTTTCCATTGAATTTTTCTTTCTTACTAATTCTCTTGCTTTTCTTGCTGCTTCTCTTGCTCTTGATGCACTTACACATTTTTCTAATATAGCTTTTGCAATTTGTGGATTTTCTTCTAAAAATGTTGAAAGAGCATCATTTACCATACTTTGTACTATTCCTGTTACTTCACTATTTCCTAATTTTGTTTTTGTTTGTCCTTCAAATTGAGGTTCCTTTACTTTTACAGATACTACCGCAGTAATTCCTTCTCTTATATCTTCACCTTGTAAATTTGAATCTTTTTCTTTTATTATATTATGACTTCTTGCATAATCATTAAATACTTTTGTTAAAGCCCTTTTAAATCCTTCTAAGTGTGTTCCACCTTCTATAGTATTTATATTATTTGTAAAAGTATATATATTTTCAGAATAACTAGTTGTATATTGTATTGCAATTTCAACTGGTACTTCTCCATTTTTTTCTATGTAAATTGGAGTTGGATGTATTTTTTCTTTATTTTTATTTAAGTATTCTACAAAAGAAATTAATCCACCTTCATAACAAAAGTCAGCTTTTTTTATATTTTCTTCATCTCTTTTATCTTCTAAAGTTATTCTTAATCCTTTTGTAAGAAATGCTATTTCCCTAAATCTTTTTTCTAAAACTTCATATTCATAATCTAAGCTTTCAAAAATAGTATCATCTGCTAAGAATCTTACTAATGTTCCTGTTTTTGTTGATTCTCCTATTTTATTTAACTTTTCTACAGTTTTACCTTTTTCAAATTTCATTCTATATAATTCGCCATCTCTTGCAATAGTAACTTCCGTCCATGTTGATAGTGCGTTTACTACTGAAGCTCCAACTCCATGAAGACCACCTGATACTTTATATCCACTATCTCCTCCAAATTTTCCACCTGCATGCAAAACTGTATAAACTGTTTCTGCTGTAGATATTCCTGTTTTAGGATGTATTTCTACTGGTATTCCTCTGCCATTATCTTGCACTGCAATTATATTACCTGGTTCAATAACAACATTTATTTCTGTACAATATCCTGCTAATGCTTCATCTACTCCATTATCTACAATTTCATATACACAATGATGTAGCCCTCTTATTGATGTACTTCCTATATACATACCAGGTCTTTTTCTAACAGCTTCTAATCCTTCAAGTACTTGGATTTGTTCTGCTCCATATTTGTGATTGTATTTTTCCATTTATATTCCTCCTATTTTATTTAAACATCTTTTTTATATTAATTATTAGGTAATATAATACTTCCTTTAGACACATTATATTCCAAATAGTTTAATTTTTCAATATCTAATTTCTCTGTTCCAGTAATAATTACTTGCGTGTTTTCTATTCCTTTTAAAAAGTTTTTTCTTCTATTATAATCTAATTCTGACATAAAATCGTCTAATAATAAAATTGGATATTCTCCTATTTCATCATAAATAACTTGCAATTCTGCCAATTTTAAAGAAAGCATTGCTGTCCTATTTTGTCCTTGTGAACCATATATACTTATTTCTTTCTTATTTATATATATCATAAAATCATCTCTATGTACACCCTTTGTAGTAAATCCTTTTATAATATCTAATTTTCTTCTTTGTTTTAATAATTTTAAGTATTCTTCTTTATCATTGCACTCTGTTATGTATTGTATTTCAATCTCTTCTTGATCATTAGTTATATTTTTATGAATTATTTTTAATTTTTTTATTATTTTTTCTATAAATTCAATTCTATATTCACATATTTTTGTTGCATAATCAACTAATTTTTCATCCCATATTTCTAATAAATTTTCATCTTTTTTTTCTTCTTTTATTTGTCTTAAATATTTATTTCTTTGCTCAATTGTTTTTAAATATAAATTTAAAATATACATATAATTAGGTCTTAATTGACTTATCATAATATCTAAAAATTTTCTTCTATTTTGTGGACCACCTTTTAAAATATTTATATCATCTGGATTAAATAGTACAATATTTATATTTCCTAAAAGTTCACTTAATTTTTTTATTTTTATTCCATTAATATATATATTTTTTTTATTTCCTAATTCTATTTTTATTTTTCCTTCTCTATCTGATTTTTCATATTCTATTTCTATTATAGAATTTTTTTCATTTAATTTTATCATTTCTGAATCTTTTTTTGCTCTAAAAGATTTTCCTAAACTGCATAAAAAAATAGCTTCTATTATATTTGTTTTTCCTTGAGCATTTTCTCCATAAAAAATATTTATATTTTTACTAAAATTTATTTCTTGATTATTATAATTTCTAAAATTTTTTATTTTCAAATTTTTTATCCACATATTTTTTCTCCACATCAAAAGTTTTTATTGTTTTTTTCTGTTTTTAATTTTATTTTCCACAATTTATTAACTTATTTTTTCTATTTTATTCTATTTTTTACTATTTTTTTCTAATTTTTTCTATTTTTTATTATTTTAGCTTTTAATTTAATTTTATTTTTATAGACAAATTATATTTTTAATTTTTAAAAATGTCTTATTTTTGATTTTCGTCGATTTTATTTTTTATTTTTTTATTTAAAATTTTATTTTTTAGTAAATTTCTAATAAAAAATTCATTAATTTAAAAAAATCAAATATTTTTATATGTATTTTCCTTATTTAATCTATTTTTTTCTATTTTTTACTATTTTATTCTATTTTTTTTAATTTATTTCTTATTTAAATTATATTTTAATTTTTTTATTTATTTTATAGCATTTTTTATAGTTTAAAAATTTCATTTTACTAATTTATTCTATTTTATGCTATTTTATTCTATTTTTTTCTAATTTATTTATATTATATTTTATTTGTATTTTTATATATAGTTTTCCACAAAATTTAATAAATTGTGGAAAACTATATATTTATTTTCTATAAAGAAAAAAGTAAGAAAATTTCTTACTTTTAATCTTCTTTTAGTCTAATTGGTAAAATCATATATACATAATCTTTATTTTCAACAGATTTTACTAAACATGGAGAAATACTTGTCCCAAATTCAACAAACACTTCTTCATCATCTATTGATTTTAAGCTATCAAGAAAATATTTAGGATTAAATCCAGCTTCTAAATTTTTTCCTTCTGTTGAAACAAATAATTCTTCTTTAGCTTCTCCAGTTTGATTTGTGCAAGATATAGTTACTTTTCCTATATCAACTTTTACTTTTACTGGATATTTTTTTTCTTTTTCTACACTAGATGAAGATATTAAACTTATTCTTTCAAAAGAATTTTGTAAATTATTTTTATTAACCTTTATTCTAGTTTCCCAATTCTCTGGAATTACATTTTTATAATTTAAAAATTCTCCATCTAAAATTCTTGTTACTATTTTACAATTATCCATTTCAAATAATGCTTGATTTTTTGAAACTCCTATTTTTACGGTTTCAAATGAATCTTGTAAAATTTTGTTTACTTCATTTAATGTTTTTCCTGGTATAACAGCACTAAAATCATTAGTTTGTTTATTTAAAAATAAACTTCTTAAAGCTAGTCTAAACCCATCTACTGCAACTATGTTTAATTTATTATTTTGGATTTCAAATAAACATCCTGTAAAAATTGGTCTGTTTTCTTCTGAACTAACAGCAAATATTGTTTTTCTAATCATATTTTTTAAATTATTTTGTTCTACTTCTATAGAATTTTCTATTTCTATTTTTGGTAATTCTGGAAATTCTTCTGGATTCATTGTTGCTAATTTGTAAAGAGAACCTTCACATTCTATTTCTAGTAAATTTTTTTCATTTACAGAAATATATATTTCTGTATCTGGTAATTTTCTAACAATTTCACTAAACATTATTGCATTAACAACTGTACTTCCCTGTTCTTTTACTTCACATTCCATAATATATTCAATGCCTATTTCTAAATCATAAGTTGTTAATTTTATTTCATTATCATTTGTTTGAATTAATATACCTTCTAATATTGGCATAGTTGTTTTTGAAGCTACTCCTTTTACTACGGAATTAATAGCTTTTAGTATTTTGTCTTTGTAACAAACAATTTTCATTTTGGTTCCTCCTTTATAAATAATATAATATTTTTAGTAGTATTAGTATTAGGTCATGTGGAAACTGTGGAAAACTATGTTGAAAGTTTATATCCCTAAAAAAATCATTGTGCATAACTTGGTGGATAAAGTCGAAATTTTTCCACACGTAAATATTACAATTGTTTAAAACTTAGTTGTTCACAGTTTATTAGCATATTATTAACAGATGCTTGTGGATATCTCATACGTTGCTTCCGTAAGTAGATATTGAAATATTCTTTTCCAAACAATATTTTTTCCAAACATAATTTTAAAAATATTTATCAAAATATTGATGTTATTATTTTTTTTCACTCGTTATTATGTTTTTCACACTTTCCACAATTAGTTTTGTACTATTTTTTTCTTTCATTTCTTTGCATATTTTATTATAACCGTGCATTACAGTTGAATGATCTCTGTTTCCAAATGCTACTCCTATTTGTGGAAATGACATATTAGCAATTTCTCTACATAGATACATTGCTATTTGTCTTGGAAATGCAATATCATTAGATCTTTTACTTCCTGCTAAATCTTCTTTATCTATACTGAAATATTTAGCTACAGTTTCTTTTATGAAATCATGTGATATTACTTTTTCACTTTCATATTTAAATTCATTTATTATATTTTCTGCTAGCTCTATTGTAATTGGGCTATGTGTTAAAGAAGCTCTGGCAACTATTTTGTTGAATACACCTTCTAGTTCTCTTATATTTGAATCAATCTTTGTTGCAATATCAGATAAAATAGAATCATCTATTATTATATTTTCATCTTGTGCTTTTTTTCTTAGTATAGCTAAACGTGTTTCGTAATCTGGACATGATATGTCTGCTAATAGTCCCCATTCAAATCTTGATTTTAATCTATCTTCCAAAAATTCAATATCTCTTGGAGGTTTATCACTTGAAATTATAATTTGTTTTCCATCTTCTCTTAAAGTATTGAAAGTATGGAAAAATTCTTCTTGAACTCTATCTTTTCCAGCTATAAATTGAATATCATCAATTAATAATGCGTCTATATTTCTATATTTGTTTCTAAACATTTCTGTTTTGTTGTCTTTAATAGAGTTGATTAATTGATTTGTAAATTTTTCTGATGTAACATATAAAACATTAGATTTTGGGTCTACTTCTAATATTCTATTTCCGATTGCGTGCATTAAGTGGGTTTTTCCCAAACCTACACCGCCGTAAATAAATAGCGGATTATAAGAATTTCCAGGGGCATTTCCTACTGCTAATGCTGCTGCATGTGCAAATCTATTGTTATTTCCTACTACGAAAGTTTCAAAAGTATATTTTTGATTTAATGTTGAATGATTAATTTCTAGTTCTGTATCTGATACATCAGATTTTTTGTCTGATATGATATTATTTTCATTTTCTTCTTGTGATGATAAATCAATAACAGAGAATGTCCAATCTTTATTTGTTATGTATCTTAGAGTATTGAATACTAGACTATTAAATTTGTTTTCAATAAAGTCTTTTTGATATTCTGATACAGATGTAAATGTTATATGATCATTTTCTATACTTTTTATTCCAAGTGGTAGTATCCAAGTTTCAAAAGAAATTTTTGAAACTTCTGATTCTAACAATTCTTTTAGTTTGTTTAAAAGTTCGTCTTTATCAATGGTCATTTTTCTCTTCCTTTCCAACAGACTTATCCACACAATTATCCACAACTGTTGATAAGTTTGTAAAAATTTTGTAAAAAAATAAAAAAAATTGCGAACAGAATTTTACTGATATTTTCAACAAAAATTATTATTTTTTTTGTAATTCATATAATAGCAAATTTTTTCTAAAGAAGTCAATAGAATTGTGGAAAATTTTTTTGAAATGTGGATAATTTTGTAAAAAAATGTGGATAATATCCTTTTGTTACAAACATATTACAGAAAAATGCGTTTTAAAAATTTACATAAGGTATGAAAATACTTTTTTAAAAAAATACTTGACAAAAGAAAGTTAATTACTGTATAATCGATATACTTATTAATTTGTGTAAATTTTCCAAAAAGGAATTTAATAAAGATTAAGCAGTAGGAGGTGCTATTATGAAAAGAACATTTCAACCAAAAAATAGACAAGAAAAAAAAGAACATGGATTTATGAAAAGAATGAAAACTAGAGCTGGCAGAAACGTTTTAAAAGCAAGAAGAGCTAAAGGTAGAAAAAAATTAAGTGCTTAATATTTATATATTCATGCCTAGTTTTATGAAGAAATTTATAAGAGAGAGTGGCGAGATAGTTGTTTAATTCTTGCCATTTTCTGCATGTATACTAGAAATAGTTTTTTTCTTTTAATTCTACCAAAGAAGGGAAGAAAAATAATGAAAAAAACAAAAATGTTAAAAAAGAATTATGAATTTAAAATAGTTTTAACAAAGGGAAAACATTATTCAGGTAAATATATAGAATTATATGTTAAAGATAATAATATTAAATATAATTTATTGGGACTAGCTATAAGTAAAAAAATAGGAAAAGCTGTTATAAGAAATTATATTAAAAGAATCTTTAGAGAAAGCTATAAAGAACTTGAAAATGAAATAAAAACAGGAAAGAGTCTAGTTTTTTTATGTAAGAAAAAAGTTGACATAAAAAACATTGATTTTAAAAATATTCAAGAAGATATGAATTTTATCTTTGATAAAGCTAATTTAAAAATTAATTAAGAGATTTATGCCTTGATGGAAGGATGTAAAAAATGAGAAAAATACTTATTAATGCTATTATTTTTTATCAAAAGCATATATCTATTTGGTTAGAAAGTAAAAACATAAACTGTAAATTTTATCCGACTTGTTCTGAATATACAAAACAAGCAATTGAAAAATATGGAGTAATAAAAGGTTTAGGTTTAGGAATTTATAGAATTTTAAGATGTAATCCTTTCTCAAAAGGAGGATATGATCCGCTAAAATGAGCTGGGAGGAATGCTAATGTTTCAATTTTTTGCAAACATTTTTGGATATTTGTTAGATTTTATTAATAACATTGTTGGGAATTATGGTCTAGCAATTATTTTATTTACAATAGTTATAAAGTTAATTATGTTGCCACTATCTATCAAGCAACAAAAAACAATGAAGAAAAGCACCAAATTACAAGAAAAAATGAAGGTGTTACAATTTAAATATAAAAATGATCCAGATAAACTAAATAGAGAAATGATGGATTTATATAAACAAGAAAACATGAGTCCTTTTAGTGGATGTTTGAGTGCTATATTTCAATTTATATTGTTAATTTCTATTTTCTATATGGTTCGTTATCCATTAACATATATGGAAGGGTTTGAAAAAAATCAACTAGATACATATATTACTCAAATGAAAAATGATGGAAAACCTATAAATGAAGCATATTCTGAAATTGATATAGTAAGAGAAATTGATTATTTAAGAGAAAAATTTCCAGAGGATGAAAAGTTAAAAAGTGTTAACCTAAATATGAACTTTTTTGGCTTAGATTTAAGTAAAATTCCTCAACAAAATTTAGGAGATTGGACTGTTTATATTATACCAATTCTTTATATAATATCTACTTTTATTTCAATGAGAATTACTACTTCAATGCAAAAGAAACCTAAGGAAAATAAAGATGTTATTGATATAACAGAGAAAAAAGAAGAGGAAGAGAAAAATGAGATGGAAACTGCAATGGAACAATCTAATAAAATGATGTCTTGGATGATGCCTATCATGTCTGTATCTATATCTCTTGTTGCTCCATTAGGGCTTGCTTTATATTGGTTAGTAAATAATATTTTAATGATAGGTGAAAGATTAGTTTTAGATAAAGTATTAAAAGATTAATATTTAAGAATAATTTTAACTTGCTATGTAATAAACGAAAGGAATGTTATTATGAATAAAAGTATTATATCAGAGGGAAAAACAACAAATGAAGCAATTGAAAATGGTTTAAAAGAATTAAATGTATCAAAAGATATGGTAGATATAAAAGTATTAGAGAATGAAGAAAAGAGAAGCTTTTTTAGTATTTTAACACCAAGAATAGTGAAAGTTAAATTAACTTTAAAAAATGATAATGAAGATGAAACAAAAAGAATAAAAAAAGAGGTTGAAATAACACAAGATGAACTAGTTAAGGCAGAGGAAAATGTTAAAAAATTCTTAGAAGAATTTGCTAATAAATCTAATATTAAGCTGGAATATTTAATTGAAAAAGATAAATTTGGCTTAAGTATAGATATAAAAAATGAAGATGCTGGATTTTTAATAGGATATAGAGGAGAAACATTATATGCACTTCAAAATATACTTTCTTCTATTGCGAGTAAAGGTTTAGAAAATAGAGTTCGTATAACTTTGGATATAGAAGGATATAAAGAAAAAAGAGAAAAAACATTAGAGGATTTAGCAGAAAAAATAGCTAGAACTGTTTCAAAAACAAAAAAATCTATTACTTTAGAGCCAATGCAAGCATATGAAAGAAAAATAATTCATTCTAAGCTACAAAATAATGACTTAGTTGAAACAAGAAGTATAGGTGAAGAACCTAGAAGAAGAATAGTGGTTTCATTAAAAAGAAAATAATTATATAGTAATTTGAGGTCAAAGATCAGATTTTACTTAATTTATAAGTAATTTGCATCTTTGATTTTTTTTATTGAATATGAAAATCTTGGATTTTTCCTATTTAATAAAAAAATAACGTTGCATAGAAAAAATTGCATAGCAATTTTCGTATCGACAAATTTTATAAAATTATAAAATAAGCTTTTAAAAAGTTACATAATGTGATAAAATATTATAGAATTTTTATTATAAAAAGGAGAAAAATTATGAGTGTTATTGCTTCTATATCTACGGCTCCACGGAATTGGTGGAATTGGAATAGTAAGAATGAGTGGGGAAAATTGTTTTTGTGTTTTGGACAAAATTTTTAAACCAAAGAAACAAGAGAAAATTGAAAATATTAAAGGATACACATTAAAATATGGACATATCATTGAAAATAAAGAAGTAATTGATGAAGTTTTAGTTTCATATTTTAAGGCACCTAAGAGTTATACCTCTGAAAATATGTGTGAGATAAATACTCATGGTGGTAATGTTATAGTAAGAAAAATATTGGATTTATGTTTAAAAAATGGTGCTGAACTTGCGGAACCAGGAGAATTTACAAAAAGAGCTTTTTTAAATGGAAGAATAGATTTATCTCAAGCAGAATCAGTAATAGATATTATTGATGCTAAAACAGAAAAAGAAGCAAAAGCTGGAATAAAGCAATTAGAAGGTTCTTTATCTAATAAAATTAAAGAGATTAAACAAGAGATTATGGATGTAATGATTGGTATAGACGTAAGTATAGATTATCCAGAATATGATGTAGAAGAAGTTTCAAATAAACAAATTTTGAATATGCTTGATAGCGTAGAAATTAAATTAGATAAGCTGGAAAAGAGTTTTGATAATGGAAAATTAGTAAAAGAGGGAATAAGAACTGCAATTATAGGAAAACCAAATGCTGGAAAATCTTCTTTATTAAATGCCATATTAAAAGAAGATAGAGCAATAGTTACAGAATATGAAGGAACTACTCGTGATACAATAGAAGAATTTGCAACTGTAAATGGAATACCATTAAAATTGATAGATACAGCAGGAATAAGAAATGCAAATGATGAAGTAGAAAAGATAGGAATATCTAAAGCTAAAGAAATAGCAAAAGATGCAGACTTAATTATTGCAATTTTTGATGCTTCTAAAGAACTAAAAGAAGAAGATTTAGAAATTTTGAAATTAATAAAAGATAAAAATGTTATTATAGTTTTAAATAAAATGGATTTAAATGCAGTAATTAACGAAGAATCAATAGAATTTAAAAATTTTGAGAATAGGATAGTTAAAATATCTGCATTAAAACAAGAAGGATTAGAAGATTTATATGAATTAATTTCTAAAATGTTTAATTTAAATCAAATAAATTTTGATAATGATGTTATTATAACTAATTTAAGACATAAAAATTTAATTTCTAAAGCTTTAGAAAATGTAAAAAAAGCAAAAGAAAATACATTATCAAATATGCCTATAGATATTATTGCTATTTTTATTAAAGAAATTTTAGAAGATTTAGGAAGTATAACTGGAGACTTTGTGACAGAAGATATAATTAATGAAATTTTTTCTAAGTTTTGCTTAGGAAAATAAAACTATTTATATAATTATTAAAATCGAAAATAAGACAATTTAATATAAAAAACATATAATTTTATAACTAAGAATAAAAAACTGTTAAAAAGCAAAATAAGAAGAAATAGAAAATATATTTTTAAATATAAACTTATATAAAAAAATAAAAATAAAAAGAAACAAAATTTAGAATATGATGTATTAAAAAATGTTATAAAATAAATTTTATATTATAAATAAAAGAGTTAAAAAGCGAACAGATATATTAAATTAACATAAAACACATAACTAAATTAAGCAGTAAGTAAAAATATACAGAAAAACATAATTGCATTTATATATCAACAAATATCTCGATATGTATAAAAATAATATTTTACTATATTGTAAAAAATAAAAATCGAGTAAATAAAACTGCGTTTTTTGTTTCTTAAGGAAAGGGAAAATTATGAGTTATTATGCAGGTGATTTTGATATTGCTGTTATAGGAGCTGGACATGCTGGATGTGAAGCAGGACTTGCGGCGGCTAGATTAGGAATGAAGACATTGGTTTTTTCTATTAGTTTAGATGCTGTGGCAAACATGCCTTGTAATCCACATATAGGTGGAAGTTCAAAAGGACATTTAGTAAGAGAAATAGATGCACTTGGCGGTGAAATGGGGAAAAACATTGATAAAACTATGATACAAATTAAAATGTTAAATACTTCAAAAGGACCAGCGGTTCATTCGCTACGTGCACAAGCAGATAGAAAAAAATATCATACAGAAATGAAACATACTTTAGAAAAACAAGAAAACCTATATTTAAAACAGGGAGAAATTGTGGATATTAAAGTAGAAAATGGAAAAGTTACGGCGGTTGAGACAAATGTTGGAGCGATTTATGGAGTTAAAGCTGTTATTGTTGCAACAGGAACATATCTTAAAGGAAAAATATTTATGGGAGAATTTTCTCAAGAAAGTGGGCCTGATGGAGTTTCTGCTGCAAATAAATTATCAGAATCTCTTAGAAAAATAGGAGTAGATTTAGTGAGGTTTAAAACAGGAACCCCTGCAAGAATTAACAGGAGAAGTATAGACTTTTCTAAAATGGAGCTACAAAAGGGAGATGAACAAGTTGTACCATTTTCTTTTGAAGATGAAATAAAAGAATTAAATCAAGTAGATTGTTATTTGACTTATACTAATGAAGAAACACATAGAATTATAAGAGAAAATTTACATCGTTCTCCATTATATGCTGGAAAAATAGAGGGGACAGGGCCTAGATATTGTCCATCTATTGAAGACAAAGTAGTTAGATTTAGTGATAAACCTAGACACCAGGCATTTGTAGAGCCTGTAGGGCTAGATACTGATGAAATGTATATACAAGGATTAAGTTCATCTTTGCCAGAAGATGTTCAAATTGCATTATATCGTACAATACCAGGATTAGAAAATGCAGAGTTTACAAGGTCAGCATATGCTATTGAATATGATTGTATTGACCCATCTAATTTAAAACTTTCTTTAGAATATAAGGGTATTGATGGATTATTTATGGCTGGACAAACAAATGGAACTTCAGGATATGAAGAAGCTGCATGTCAAGGTTTAATTGCGGGAATAAATGCAACAAGAAAAATTAATGGATTAGAACCTATAATTATTGATAGAACTCAGGGATATATAGGAGTTTTAATTGATGATATTGTTACTAAAGGAACAAATGAACCATATAGAATGATGACATCTAGGGCTGAATATAGATTACTTTTAAGACAAGATAATGCAGATTTAAGATTGACAGAAATAGGGCATGAAATAGGACTTATTTCTGATGAAAGATATTTAAGATTTAAAAAGAAGAAAGAAAATATAGAAAAGGAAATAAAAAGATTAAATAATACAATAGTTAAGCCTACAGAAGAAGTAAATCAATTGTTAATAAAATACGGAACATCTCCTTTGACTACAGGAACAAAGATGGCAGAACTATTAAAAAGGACAGAGCTAAACTATGAAAGACTAAAAACTATTGATTTAGATAGACCTAAATTATCTTTACAAGAAAAAGAAGAAGTAGAAATCCAAGTAAAATATGAAGGATATATAAAAATGCAAGAGGCTCAAGTTGAAAAATTTAAGAAATTAGAAACAAAAATATTACCAGAAAATATAGATTATGAGAATATACAAGGGCTTAGTTTAGAAGCAAGACAAAAATTGAATAAGTTCAAACCACATTCAATTGGACAAGCTTCTAGAATCTCAGGTGTTTCTCCGGCAGATATTTCTGTATTATTAATTTATTTACAAGTGAATAAAAATACATAATAAAATTTTATATATAGAAAGGAAAAAAGGATGGATTTAGAAGAATTTTCAAAAAATTTAAATGAATATGGAAAAATATTAAATTTTGAGTTTTCTGAGAAACAACAAAAGAAATTTTTTGAATATATGAATTTATTATTAGAATGGAATAAAAAAATAAACTTAACAGCAATTATAGAACCTGAAGAAATTATATTAAAACATTTTATAGATTCATTAACAGTTAGTAAATATATAGTTGATAATTGCTCTGCTGTAGATGTGGGGACAGGAGCTGGTTTTCCGGGAATTCCGTTATTAATATATAGACAAGATATTAAAGTTACTTTAGTTGATTCATTAAATAAAAGACTTTTATTTTTAAAAGAAGTTGTAGAAAAATTAGAATTAAAAAATGTAGAAATAGTACATAGTAGGGTAGAAGATTTTGGGAAAAATGTGAAGTATAGAGAAAAGTTTGATATAGCAACTGCAAGAGCTGTAGCTAATTTATCTGTACTTTCAGAATATTTAGTACCTCTTGTTAAAATAGGAGGAAAATGTATATGTATGAAGGGTAATAATATTAATGACGAAATTAAGAACTCTAAAAATGCCTTTAAAATATTAGGTGTTGAACAAGAAAAAATAGAAACATTTAGATTACCAAATTCAGAAATAGAAAGAAACATTATTGTTTTAAATAAAATAAAAAATACTCCAAATAAATATCCTCGTAAAGCGGGTTTACCAGCAAAAGAACCATTAGCATAAAAAGTTATAAAAAATAGAATAAATTTCTTGACTTTTTAAACAGAATTAGATAAGATAAATATAGAAAAAAATAAAACTAAAACGTAAATATTTACAAAAGGATAGGGGGGCTTTTTTGTGGGAAAAGTAATATCAATAGCAAACCAAAAAGGTGGAGTTGGGAAAACAACTACAACCATAAATTTAAGTACAATATTAGCAAAAAAAGGAAAAAAAGTGCTTTTAATAGATGCAGACCCTCAGGGAAATGCAACAAGTGGTTTAGGAGCTGAAAAAGATGTCGAACTTTCTACATATGATGTATTAGTTGGAGAAACAGAAATAGAAGAAACATTAGAAGAAACAGTTATTAAAAATCTAATGGTTTGTCCATCTAATATGAATCTTGCTGGAGCAGAAGTAGAATTAGTTTCTATGATGTCAAGAGAACAGAGATTAAAAGAAAAATTAGAAAATATAAAAGAACAATTTGATTATATTTTAATAGATTGTCCCCCTTCATTAGGGCTAATTACTTTAAATGCTTTTACAGCATCAGATAGTGTTTTAATTCCAGTACAATGTGAATATTATGCACTAGAGGGATTAGGACAACTTATAAATACTATTAATTTAGTAAAAAAACATTTGAATAAGCATATAGAAATAGAAGGTGCATTGCTAACAATGTATGACGCAAGAACAAACTTATCTAATCAAGTTGTAAAAGAAGTAAAAAAATATTTCAATAATAAAGTTTATAAAACGGTAATTCCTAGAAATGTAAGACTAAGTGAAGCACCAAGTTATGGAATGCCAATTACAGAATATGATCCAAGATCAAAAGGTGCAAGAAGCTATGAAAAATTCACAAGAGAATTTCTTAAAATAAACGATATGGAAAATAAAGCAAAACATATGATATAAAAGAGAGGAAAGTGATATAAATGCCTAAGAAAACAGGATTAGGAAAAGGTTTAGATGCGTTATTTGGGCCAGCTCCAGAAGAAGAACAATTAAAAGAAAATGATGTGTTAAAAAATTTAAAAATAGTAGAGGTTGAACCAAATAGAGAACAACCAAGAAAAAATTTTAACCAAGAAGCATTAGAAGAACTTGCAGAATCAATTAAAGAATATGGATTAATACAGCCAATAGTTGTAACTAAAAAAGATGGATATTATTGTATTATAGCTGGAGAAAGAAGATGGAGAGCTTCAAAATTAGCAGGACTTCAAGAAATTCCAGCAATAGTAAGAGATGATGATGAGAAAAGAAATACAGAAATATCACTAATAGAAAATATTCAAAGAGAAGATTTAAATCCTTTTGAAAAAGCTTTAGGAATTCGAAATTTAATGGATACATATGGGTTAACACAAGAGGAAGTATCTAAAAAACTAGGAAAAAGTAGAAGTACAATAGCTAATACTGTACGTGTTTTAAATTTAGAACCACGAGTATTAGAATTTGTAAAACAGGGAAAATTAACAGAAGGACATTGTAAAGCTTTACTTTCTATTACTGATCCAGAAAAACAATACTTAGTTGCTGTAGATATGATAGAAAGAGGAGCTACAGTTAAAGAATTAGAACAAAGAAATAAAAAAATTAATAAAAAAGATGTTTCAAAAGAAGAATTAAGAAGGACAAGTATTTTGTATAAAGATATAGAAAATACATTTCAAGGTTTTTTTGGAACAAAAGTAAAATTAAATCCTGGAAAGAAAAAAGGAAAAATAATTATAGAATATGCTTCGAATGATGATTTGGAAAGAATATTGAATTTAATGAAATAAAAGATGTAGTAATAATAATGGAGTAAAAAGGTTTTAATTTTAAAATTAGATTATTTAAAGGAATGATTATATGCAAGGAATAATTAATTTTTTAAGAACTGACTATTATTACATATTTTTAAATTTATTAGTAATAAGTGTTTTTATAGTACTTATATATTTATTAATATCTAATATGAATTTAAAGAAGAAATATAAAAAATTTATGAAAAAATTGGGAAATGGAAAAGATATAGAAGAAGATTTAGAGAATTATATGTATAGAGTTGAAAGAGTTGAAAAGCAAAATGGAGAAATATTATCTTTTTGTACAAATTTAGATAAAGATATTTCTAATTGTATTCAAAAAATTGGAGTTGTGCGTTATAACGCATTTAATGATACTGGAAGTGATTTGAGTTTTGCAGTTGCATTATTAGATGATAAGAATGATGGAGTGGTATTTAATGGTATTTATTCAAGAGAAATGTCTAATATCTATGCAAAACCTATTGAAAAGGGAAAATCAAGATATATATTATCTGATGAAGAAAAAGAAGCAATAACAAAAGCAATTGATACAAATAGTTTAATTAAGTTAAGAGAAGATGAGAATAAATAATTTAAAAAAATATAGATAATTGTATTGACAAATCATTTTAAAAATGCTAATATAAATACTGTCACTGAATATAGTGACAACCATGGAGAGGTGGTCGAGTTGGTTTATGGCACCAGTCTTGAAAATTGGCGTAGGTTAATAGCCTACCGTGGGTTCGAATCCCACCCTCTCCGCCAAACTTTTATATAGATATAAGACCATAAATTTATAATAATATAGATTTAAGTTTTTATATCTTTTTTTATATATTTGGAGATGTACCCAAGTGGTGAAGGGGACTGTTTGCTAAACAGTTAGGTCGAGAAATCGGCGCGGAGGTTCGAACCCTCTCATCTCCGCCAAAATAGTTTAAAGCAAGTCTTTGAACTATTTTTTTTGAATAAGAAAATCTTTTATTTTTTCTATTCAATAAAAAATAGAGAATAAAAAAATATGTAAGATAATATATATTAGTACTTATATATGAAGTAATAATATAAGTAAAGAAAGCTATATATGAAAAAAATTAGAAAAAAATTAATAAAAAATTTGCATTTAATTAGATAAATTAAATAAAAAAAAAGAAAAAAATAAAAAAAAGTTGAAAAATATCAAAATATACGTTATAATTAATATAGTATGTTAGGAAAGATGGTGATTTACAGATGAAAAGGATACTAAATATATTTACTCTAATAGCTGTTTTTTTAATAGTAGTAAATGTATTTAATGTAAAAACAAGTTGGGCTACTAGTGAAGAGCAGATACTAAAAATTTCGGCTTTGAGTACTACAATAGATCCTAATGATTATGAACCAGATCAACTAACAGATGCAGATGCAGGTGTTGTAACTGACAAAATAGGTATTGTTTTAGGTACTATTAGAAATATTAGTGTAGTTGTTTCTGTCATAGCGTTAATGATTATAGGTCTTAAATATGTTTTTGGTAGTGTAGAAGAAAAAGCAAACTATAAAGCAACATTAGTACCATATGTTATAGGATTTGTATTGGCAATAGCAGGAACGACATTAGTAGACTTTATTTATAATATGGTAAATTAGTATATTAGAGGCAAAGTAGGTGAATGCGAATGAAAAAGTCAGTTAAAAAGCTAATTTTAATTTTTCTTATAATTATGATAAATGCTGTTTTTTGTAATATAAATATAGTACAAGCAGGAGGACTTTCAGATGTTATTACTGGAGGAGATGGATTTATAAGTGCAGGAGAAAATGCAAATAGTTTAACTTTTGATAAAGATATATTAGAAAATAAATTACAAGAAACTTCTAGTTATGTATATAATATATTGTTATTTATTGGAATGGCAGTTGCATTAATTATAGCAGGAATTCTAGGAATTAAATTTATGATAGGTTCAACAGAGGAAAAGGCACAAATAAAAGATGCGTTAGTTCCTTTTGTAATAGGTTGTGTTGTAATATTTGGAGCATTTGGAATATGGAAAATATTTGTTACAATAGGAAACGGTTTATAAATTTGTTATTAAAGTTTACTTAGATAGCTAGGTAATTTAAATATAAAAAGAAAACAAAAAAGGGAGGAAATAAAATGAAAAAAACATTTAAAATACTTACTATATTATTACTAGCAATAATGTTAGTTTCTATTACAACAAATGTTTTTGCAGCAGGTTCACCAGTAACACCAGATGCTTTAAATCAAAAAATTGATTATGGTTCTAGTAGTGATACTGATTCTTTAATGGCTCAAGCTGGAAAAATAATGGGGTTAATAAGAAATATTGCAATTATAGCTTCTGTAATTATTATAATGATATTAGGTGTTAAATACATGTTAGGTAGTGTAGAAGAAAAAGCAGAATACAAAAAATCATTTATGCCATTAATTATAGGTATTATATTAGTTGTTGCTGCTTCATCTATAGCAACATTTATTATCGGAATAGTTGATTAATAAAAAGAGGTAATCCGTAAGGGTTATCTTTTTTTATGCTTTTTTATATCTAAAAAGCTTATTACAAGAATGTTACAAATCTATTAAATTTCCACTTTTTTTGATAAAATATATACAATTATCCACATATTATGGTATAATATAAATGTGTAATTATAATATATAGATACGGAGGAAAAAATATGCGAACTTATGAAATACCAAGAAATTATAAGGGAGAAGGAAGAATATTATATGTATTTTCAACAAAGGCTCTAATATATACATGTGTAGGGGCAGGTATTGGATTAATATTTTATTTTATTTTAAAGCTTATGGGATTTGCAATGGTGGGATTAATTATTACATTAATTCTAGGATTAATAGGTTTCGCAATAGGTACTTTAAAAGTTCCAGAATCTACAGCATTTAAATTTACTAAAATGACAGGTGGAGAAAATATAGATGATGTAATTTTAAGATGGATAAAATTTAAAAAGAATGGAAATAAAATTTACATATACAAAGAAGAGGAGGATACAAAAGATGAATAATGATCAGTTAATACAAATATTTAGTGCTATTTTAGCTTTTATGATTTTTATATTAGTAATTTTGACTAGTATTTTGATATATTTAAAGTTAAAAAAAGATACTTCAAATAAAAAGAAAAATTTAGGAGAAAAAGCAAATAAGCAAGTAAAAAGTACTGAATCAAATGTTGTAAAAAGTTATAGTAAACAGTCTATATTTAAATTTATGGATTTTGATAAAATTCAAGACAATATGATTGTTCAAAAAGATGGAAAAAGATTTTTAATGGTAATTGAGTGTCAGGGTATTAACTATGATTTAATGTCGGGATTAGAAAAAAACAGTGTTGAACAAGGCTTTTTACAATTTTTAAATACTTTAAGATATCCAATTCAAATATATGTACAAACAAGAACTGTAAATTTAAGTGGTAGTATAGATTCTTACAAAGAAAGAATGAATGAAATTTCTAAACAATTTGCAAATAAGCAAATTGAATATAATCAAAAAGTTCGTTCAGGACAATTTACAGAAAAAGAACTTGCAATGGAAAAATATGAACTTGTGAGAGAACAAAATTTATATGAATATGGTATTGACATAATTAATAATACAGAAAGAATGAGTCTTAATAAAAATATTTTAAGTAAACATTACTATGTAATTATTCCTTATTATAGTGAAGAAACAGGAACAAATAATTATGATAAAGAAGAAATTGCAAATATAGCTTTTTCTGAATTGTATACAAAAGCACAAACACTTATAAATTCTTTAGCAGTTTGTGGAATAAATAGTAAAGTTTTAAATTCAATGGAATTAACAGAATTATTATATGTAGCGTATAATAGAGACGAATCTGAAATATTTAATTTAAAAAGAGCAATAAATGCTGGATATGAAGATTTATATTCTACAGCTCCAGATGTTTTTGAAAAAAGAATGAAAGAATTAGATATAAAAGTAGAAGAAGAAGCTATAAAGAAAGCAAATGAAGTTGTATTTAAAGTTGTTGAAGAAAATAAAAGACAGAAAAGGGCTAAAGAAAAAGAAAAAAATTTAGATAATTTAATAGATGAATTTGCAAAAATATTATTAGATGAAAATAAACAATCTTTAGGGAAACAACTAACTGAGCAAGCGAAACAAGAAATTGATAAAGATATTGAAAAAAGAACAAAGGAAAAGGAGGAAAAAGAAGATGGGCAAAAAACAAAGAAAACAACAACTAGAAGAAAAACTACAAAATCAGTATAATGATTATCACGAAGAAGATGTAAAAATACTAAAAAAGAAAAGTATTAAAGATTTAATTGCACCATCAGGAATAGATGCTTCTAATATAGACCATTTAGAGATTATATCTAATACTACAAGATATGCAAGAAGCTTTTTTGTATCTTCTCTTCCTAGAATGTGTACATTTCCTGAATTATTTAGAGATATGTACATGTTTGGAGATATTAACACATCTATTTATATAAACCCAGTAAAAGAAGATAAATCTCAAAATGATTTAAATAGAGTAATAAATGAACTAGAAACAGAAAGAATTATGGCAGCAGACAAAGGAAATATAAATAGAGAAAGTACTATTGCACAAAAGAGATTTGAAGCAGAACAATTAAGAGATGAAATAGCAGCAGGATTTAATAAATTATTTGAAGCTTCAATAATATCTACAATTTTTACATATAGCATGGAAGATTTAGAAAGACATACAAAACTATTATCTTCAGAAATGGCTAAATCACTTGTTGGGATTAAAAATGCTTGGGGAATTCAAGAAGAAGCTTTCAAATCAAATTTGCCTTTTATGAATGACCAAGTAAAAAAGACACATACATTTGATAGAAATTCAATGGGAACAGTATTTCCATTTACAACATCTGAAGTGGGACATCCTACAGGAGTTCCATTAGGATTTAATAAACAGACAGGAACACCTATATTATTTGATAACTTTCATCCATCACTTACAAATTATAATATGGTTATATTTGCTAAATCTGGTGCTGGTAAATCTGTTACAATGAAAACTTTAATTTCAAGATCTTCTGTTTTAATGGGGATTGAAAGTTTAGCATTAGATGCAGAAGGCGAATATACCATTGTGGCTGAAAGTTTGGGAGGAATAAATGTTGTTATTAGTCCTAATTCAAAAACAGTTATAAATTTGTTTGATATAGAACCTGAAATTATTAAAGATGAAATAACAGGAAAAGAAAGAATAACTTTAAATGTAGAAAATAAAGTAGAAGATGTTACACAAGCATTATTAACAATGGCTAGAGGAAGTACAAGAAGTGATGAAGTAAATGAATTAACAAAACAGATTATTGCAGAAGCTGTTGCAGAAGAATATGCAGCTTTAGGAATTAATAGTAATCCAGAAAGTTTATATAAAGCTTCGAATAATAATATAATTAATGGAAATATATTTAGTAAAGAAAAGAAAGATATGCCAACAATTGGTTCTTGGTATAAAAGAATTCAGTTTAAAGCTAAAGAAAATACAAATGTTGATTATCAATATCATTATAGTTACTTGTTAAAAGTTATGAAACAATACATAAGAGAATATGATGGTCAAATGGCTTACTTTGATGGTCAATCTACATTTGACTTATTAGAAGGAGCTCCATTAATTAACTTAGATATTTCTCAATTGGAAGAAAGATTTGCAAGACCTTTGGCACAACAAATTTTACTTTCTTGGATTTGGGAAAAATTTGTTAAGAAAAATAGTGAAGATAGAAAGAAAGCAACACAAAAGAGAGTTTTAGTTGATGAAGCATGGATGTTATTGCCTTATCCAGAAGCCGTAGATTTTTTAAATAAAATGGCAAGACGTGCAAGAAAGAGAAATGTATCTTTGGCAATTATTTCTCAAAGATTTCAGGACTTTTATGAAAAACCAGAAGCACAGGCTGTTTTAACATCTTCTGATACAAAACTATTTTTAGCACAAGATAAATCTGAAATACAATACTTAAAAGAGGTATTTAAACTTTCAGAAGGAGAAGCAAACTTTTTAGTAACTTGTCAAAAGGGTGAAGGGTTATTAAAAGTAGGTAGTGATTCTGCAATATTAAAGATAACACCTACTAGAAAGGAATTTGAGTTTGTTGAGACAAACTTAAATGAAATTGCTAAACGAAATAGAGAATAAAAGCATGTTAATGCTAATTACAAGGAGAAAGGTATGAAGATATTTACTAATAAAAAGTTTATACAGAAGATACTAATAATTTTTATTATAATATTGTTATTTCAATATGCAGTACCTAGCAATGTGGCAAATGCTGATTGGGGAGGAACATTGTTTCGTCCAATACAAGAACTTTCTTTGGCATTGGGTGATGTTGGAACAAATGCGTTAAACTTATTTGTAAATGGTGTTGCAACTGGTTCAGTATTAACATTAGATAAAGGAAGTATTATAGGATTGCTATTTAAGATACCGGTATTGGGAAAAATTAACCAAATGATGTATGGTGGAGTTTATAGTATTTATAACTTTTTAAAAGTTGAATTTTCGGAAGATGATTTTGTACAACAAATAGAACTACCAATTTCAGATATAACTCCAGATAAGATATTTTCAAATAAAATTGCTTTGTTAGATGTTAATATAATAAATCCACATAATACATATGAAGTTCATGATGAGAATGGGAAGAAGGTAGATATAGTACCAGCATCAAAAATTTTACAGGAAACTATAGCAAGTTGGTATATTGTTCTTAGAAATATAGTGGTAGTGGCATTTTTATCTGTATTGGTTTATATAGGAATACGAATATTAATGGGTACTACAAGTTCAGATAAAGCGAAATATAAACAAATGTTGAATGATTGGATAATTGGTTTGTGTTTGGTATTTTTAATGCACTATATTATGAGTTTTGCGATATTAATGACTGAAAAAATTACAGATTTATTTTCTAGTCAAATTGCTGGGATTAGAATAGAAGCAAATGTTAACTTATCAGACTTTGAGCAAGATGCCGATGCAAAGGCTATTATAGATATATATAATGAAGGTGGCGAAGTAAATGGTGTACAGACATTAAATTGGAAAACAGACCTAACAGGATATGTAAGATTTATGGCTCAACCTAATATTAACTCGTTAGGTGTTCCAACACAATTTGCATATACAATGATGTATCTTGTATTAGTTGTATATACTTTTTTATTTGTATTCCAATATTTAAAAAGATTGATAAATATAGTTTTTTTAACATTAGTTGCACCAATAGTTGCTTTAGCATATCCATTAGATAAAATTTCTGATGGAAGTCCACAAGCTTTTAATACATGGTTTAAGGAATATATATTTAATTTACTATTACAACCTATGCACTTGATATTATATACAGTATTAATTGGTTCTGCATCAGATTTGGTAACTACACATCCTATATATGCAATTGTTGTATTAGGATTCTTATTACAAGCAGAAAAACTTGTAAGAAAGATGTTTGGATTTGAAAAAGCATCATTAACAGGAGCTGCATCAACAGGAGCATTTGCAGGAGCAATGGTAATGCAAGGACTTAATGCTGTTGTAAATGGAATTAAGCATAAAGATGGTTCTAAAGGACAAAAAGGAAAAAGCGGAGGAAGTTCTGGAGATGATAGTAAAGTAAGAATGGCTGATCAAAGAGCTGCCGATAAGAATTCTTCAGATGAAGATGAGTTCATGAGAAATACTTTAGGTGGAGGAGAACAAGATAGTGATGAAACAAATGATGGAGGAGATTCTCAAAATGAAAATCCTCAAAATGGAGATTCATCTACAGAACAAGAAAATGGAGGCAATAGCAATAGACAAATAAATCCACCAGATTTAGATGATGGGACACAAGATAATACAAGTGAATCAGATACAGAATCTGTTGTAGAAAGTGGTAATTATTTACATAATTCAAATCCAGAAGAATATGATGAATATGGAAATTATAGAGCTAGGGATGGTAAAAACTTTGTAAAACCAGATCCGGAAAAAGAAAGAAAAAATAATGAAAAACAAAAAAATAGAGAAAAACGTAGATTGAAGAGAATTGACAGAATGCAAAATACTAAAGCGGCGGTTAGATACTTTGCACCAAAAGTAGGAAAAGCAATTGCTAAAGGTAGTGCTATGGCAGTAGGAGCAGGAACATTAGGAATGGTTGGAATGGCAGCAGGACTTGCATCAGACGACTTTAAAAATGTTGGTTCTTATACGGCAGCAGCTATTGGTGGAGGTGCTTTAGTAGGAAATATAGCAGCAAACAAAGTTATGAAAGCACCTGCTAATATAAGCAATAAAGTAGAAGAAGCAAGAAATGCAATTGCGAAAGAAAGATATAAAGATGATCCAAATGCATATAAACAATATTTAAATGATAGAGCAGATAAGGCATTTTTAAGAGATAAAGAAATAGAAGCAGAATATGCTACTGCATTTGGGGAGACTAAAGCTCATGAAATGATGGAATATGCTATTGAATATAGAAGACATGGAATTACAGATAATAAATTGATTATAAATACTATGAAGGAAAAATCTGGAGATATAGGAAAAACAGATTTTGCAGATAATAGAAGAATTGCAGCAGCAAAACTAGCATCTGGAGTACAAAATAGTAAAGATATAGAAAACATGACAAAAAGACTTAAAAATCAAGGATTTAATGATAAAGTTATTAATCAAAATGAAGAATTTATTAGAAGTGTTAAGAAATTAAAATTTAATTAAAATACTATTTTAGGAGGACTATAATTATGTATAAGTTAATAAGATTTTTTAATCAGAATAGAAAAAAAATTATTAGAACTATGCTATTTATAGTCCTAATAATTTTGATAATTAATTTATTAAATAATAATATTAAAAATAAAAATGAGAATAACTATGTAGAAACTGTGACAACTGATAATACTTTTGATGAAGTAATATCTAATAAATCAGCAGTTTCAGGAGAAAGTATATCTAATAGTAAGCTAAAAAAAGATACAGACATTATAAAAGAATTTGTTGGTTATTGTAATGAGCAAGATATAAATTCTGCATACAGTATACTTACAGATGAATGCAAAGAAGAAATGTTTCCAACAATAGAAGATTTTAATAATATTTATTATGAGAAGTTGTTTAATGGAAATAAAAAACAATATACAATAGAAAATTGGAATGGAAATATATATCAAGTAAGAATTACAGAAGATATATTAGCCAGTGGCAAAATAAATGATTCTTCAACAAAACAAGATTATATAACAGTCGTTAATAAGAATGGAGAAAAAAAACTTAATATAAATAATTATGTAGGAAGAAAGAATGCAGATAAAACAACAGAAATGAAGGACATAAAAATGACCATAACAAGTATAGATACATATATGGATTATGAAATATATAATTTAACAATTGAAAATAATTCTGATAATACAATATTACTAGATGTGGGTGGAAATCCAAAATCTGTTTATTTATTAGATAGTAAACAAATGAAATATTATTTTTATGGAAATGAAATTGTAGAAAATAAATTAATGATAGAAAGTAAATTTAAAAATACTATAAAAATAAAATTTAATAATTCTTATAGTTCTAGTAGAGAAATAGAAAAATTGGTTTTCTCAAAACTAGTATTAAATTATGAAGAATATAAAAATATAGAAAACAAAGAAGAATATGATTTTTATAAATTTAATGTAAATGTGTAATATTAAAAATCATTAGGGGGTGATGACATAGACGAGGAAAATAAAAAGAAAACAAAGAAATCAGATGGTTTAAAAAAAATAATTAAAGTTATAATGAATTTTAAAAAATATATGATAATAGCATTAGTAGTTGCTATTATTATGGTATTATTGGCTGGCTTTGTCTATGTTATTTCCGAAGATGATGCAACATATGATGAGGGTGATAAGTCAAACACACCATATATGGCTTCTTCTACATATGTACAAAATGCAAAATTTACTGAAAATGGAATTATTTTTGAATATATAGAAACTGATCAAAATGGAAATCAAAATAAGCAACAAAAGACATCAAAAGAAATGGCGAAAATTATATGGGATACTTTGCTTGAAGAAAAAAGTAATGTTAATCACTATATAGATTCCGCTGAAGAACTAGAAAAATTAATGAGAGCAGAACTCGTAACACAATTTCCTAAATTAGATAAAAATGTAGATTTAAATGGAACAGTTGAATTTGAAAGACATAAAACAGATGGGACAAGCACAACTCTTAAATATAAAGATATAGCAACATTTAATAAATATATAGAAGAAAAGAACTTAGATATAGTAAATTATTTTACGCTAGATGGAGATGGAAATGTTTTAATAGGAATTGTTGATGAGACGACAGAGCAACTTACTTCGAATGATCCAGATATGATTTTAAGCGATTATACAGATACATTGGATGATAGTAATATGATAAGTACAGGAAATTATAGTAAAACTACATATAATGTATTATCTAAATCAATACCATATAAGTCTATTGTAAGTAAATACACAATGCCATTTCAATATCTTTGGTCATTAATCGTAGTAGGAGGAGACAAAGGTGTTGGATTGGAGTTAGCAGAGTTAGTAGAGAATAGTCAAATTATTATTTCAATATATGATAATGTAACTACAACAGTTAATACGACTATAGATACATATAATAGAGAGAAAAAAATAAATTTGGCTGCAACTGCTACAGCAAAGACGACGTATCAAAATAGTTATACAAAGAGTGATTATTGGGGACCTGTTGAAGAATGGGTAGAAAATTATGAATATGAAATAAAACATGTATTTACATATAAAAATAATACTGCAATTATAGATGTACAGAAAGCAGATGTATGGATAGTTGATTACAGTAAAGAATATATACATCAAAATGAGCAACAAACATCGAAAGAAATGAATGTAAAACCTTTAGAAGATGAAGAATATAAAGATGATGCTAATAATCCTGTTAAGTCGAGTACTGGGGATGGAACAGATTTATATAATTATGATAGATTTAAGGATGAATTATTAGAACTAAAGAAGGAGACAGAAAGAGTTTTAATGAATTCTGGACAAACACAATATATGAATGGAGCAGGAGTAAACTATTCAGTTTTTTCTTATATTACATCTGTTGAAGCAGGCTATTATAAACATAATGTAAATAAACAAAGAAAAAATATAAATGAAGAATTTGTTCAAAAATATGTTGCTGGGAATGTTGTAAATAATCCAAAGGTGGAAAAAAACACAGGAGAGAAAAATTTTGTTACAATACTTTGCGATATAGAACATAATGCTGCAAAAAATAGAATTACTAGAGAGGCTCCAAGTTGGCTTTTTGAAATGCTAGAGAATAATCCAGATACTGTGAATATGGTGGACTTAACAAGCTATTTATTATATAAAGTTACAGGTAATAAACAGTTTAATACAGACTATGATTTTTCAATATATGAAATGAATAGTTTTTCATCTGTAGGTATAGGAATATATAGTGGAACTATACAAGAAAAAGTATGGTTTGCATTAAAAGATTTAGGTTATAGCGATATTGCTGTAGCAGGAGCAATGGGAAACATACATTATGAATCGGGATCTTTTGATCCAACCAAAGTTGAGGGTGGATATACAGAAGAGACTGGGGGAATTGGTATTTGTCAATGGACAAATAATAATAGAGGAAAATTTGGAAGAAATACAGATTTGAGAAAATATGCAGAGTCAAAAGGGACAACATGGCAAGATGAAGATATACAAGTTTCTTTTCTTATAGGAGAACTTACTAGAGGTGGAGGTGCAGATGGTTTTGCTAAATATCAATTGATGAATACGAAATCAGTATATGGTTCACCTTTGGCAACTCCAAGTGCATGGGAAAATGCTGAAAGTGTAGAGGATGCAACAAAAGCATTTTGTTATACTTTTGAGAGACCAGGGAAAAAATATGCTGCTAGTTCTATGTCTACTAGAATTGGATTTGCACAAATGTATTATGAAAAGTATAAAGGAATGACTGCACCAGAAGAAATAGAAACAACATTAACTGGTGATAATAAACAAAAAATGGAACTAATGATTGCTGAAGCAATAAGAATAGCAAATGATGATAGATATCAATATAGCCAAAGCAATAGAAATGCAGAGTTTTATTATGATTGTTCAAGTTTGGTAGCTAGACTATATCAACAGTATTTTGGAATTTCAAGAATAGATTATGGTGTTGCAGGTAGAGGTACAGATAACATAAAAGAAAATTGTAAAAATAATACGGTTTCTTTTTCTAGTTTACAAGCTGGAGATATATTATGGAAAGATGGTCACGTAGCACTTTATATTGGAAATAACCAAATTGTAGAGGCAAAAAATGAAAGTAAAGGAATTGTAGTAGGAACTCTTTCAGTAAATAGATTTACATATGCGTTTAGAGTTATAAAATAATAAATTAAGTATGTGTTATTTTGAAAGAAGGGAATAAATTTAATATGGAAAAAAAATATGTAAAAATATTGATTATTGTAACTACTATAGTAATTGTATTATTAACTATCATAATATTTTTATTAAAAAAGGATGATGGATTAAATATGGACAATTTAAATGTAGGAGAAGTTGGAGATGAAGTAGATTATTCTGACAATAAAGAAATGCTGGTAACCGAAAAAGTAGAATATTATATAGTTAGAAATTGTATTAATGATTATTTAAATTCTTTAAATACAGAAAGTTCAATATATTATTTAGGAAATGAATATAATGAAGAAGTTCAAAAGGAAAAAATATATAACATTTTGAGTACAGAGTTTGTAGAACAGCAAAACATTACTAAAGAGAATGTCTTATCAAAAGTAGAAACTATAAGCCAAAATCAAATTTTTGTTCCTTTAAAAATGAAAGTATTGGAAAAAGAAAATGTAAATAAATATGTGGCATATGGAGTAATACAGACTTTAGATAATGAATTTATTAGTAGAAGTTTTATTATTGTTAATATAGACTTAAAAAATAAGACATATTCTATTGAGCCAATAAAAGAACATTATGAAAATATAGAAGAAATTTCTATAGAAAATAATAATATTTCTATAGAAAAAAATGATTATAATGTATATGATAATCCAAATATAACAAATGAATATATAACAAATGAATATTTTGTTTTACTAAAAAGATTACTGTTAACAGATCCAGATACAGCATATGGGCTAATGGAAAGTGAATACAAAGATTTAAGATTTGGAGATATAAATGAATTTAAAAATTATATCAATGATAATAAAGAAGAAATTTTAAAAGTAAGTATGAAACAGTATCTTGTAAATAATTATGAAGACCATATAGAGTATGTAGCTAAAGACCAATTTGGAAATTTGTATATTTTTAATGAATATGAAAATCAGAAAATTGATATAAAATTAGATACATATACATTAGGGTCTGAGGTATTTGCAAAAGAGTATAATAAAAGTTCAAATGAAGACAAAGTAAAAATGAATATTGATAAATTTATTCAAATGATAAATAGGCATGATTATCGAACTTCTTATGATTGCATAGCAGAAAGTTTTAAAAATAATTATTTTAAAACTCAAAAAGATTTTGAAAATTATATTAAAAATAATTTTTATGATTATAATAAATTTGAATTTCAAAATTGTGAAAAGAAAGGATTAAATCTTTATGTATGTAAAATACAAATATCAGATTTGACGGGTAAGAATTTAGAAACTAAAGAAATAGATATAATAATGCAGTTAAATGATGGATTAGATTTTGATATGTCATTTAGTATATAGTTAATAAAAAATAGAAATAATATTAATAAAAAATATTATTTCTATTTTTTTATAAAATTAAATAAAATTATTATTGAAAGAAATTTAAAAAGAAATCAACAATAAATTTAAAGGCTTGATTTTCATTGTAAAAATTAATAAAATAATTTCTTGTAAAAGGAATTTGCCACAAAATAAATCCAATAAAAATAATAATTAAAATAGTAATTATTATAGCTAAAAAGTCTTTAAAAGTTTTTTTGTATTTTATTTTATAGCCCCTATTTTTTAAATCTTGTATATAAGCATCATAATATGCTTGATTTACAGCATCATCTATTTTTTCATTTATTTTTCTATTAATATCATCTTGAGAATAATTTTCATAATAATTATTGTAATTTGTATTTAAATTATTATTATTCGAATTAATATTATTTGAATTATTTATATTATTATTTTTTAAATAATTTAGTTCTTTTTTTAAATTAATATTTTCATTATATATATTATTATATTCTTCAATAGAAATAATTGTATTTTTTAAATTTAAATTATAATTTTCTCTTTTTTCTGGATTTGATAAAACTTCATAGGCTTCATTAATTTTCTTTATTTTTTCTTCATAATTATTTTTTAATGAAGTATCTTGTAAATCTGGATGATATTTTTTTACTAAAGTTTTATATGCTTTCTCAATTATTTCTTTAGAGGCATTTTTATCTATTTCTAAAATTTCATAATAATTTTTTTCCACAAAAACCATTCCCTTCAATAATAATATAACATAAATTATAAAAAAATAAAATATAAATTATAAAAATGTTAAATAAATATATTAATTAAATAAAAAATTAGATATTATAAAATTAATATTAATAAAATAATAGTGAATAAATCATAAAAAATAAATATAAAAATTTAATTAATATAAATAATTTTAATTAATAAAAATATTAATTAAAAAATATATAAAAATAAAATATAAATAAATATAATTTTAATCAATAAAAATAATAAGCAAAATTTTAAATTAAATAAATAAAATAATAATTAAAATAATTTAATAAATATTAAAAAATATAAAATTAAATATTAATTAAATAAATAATAAAAAGTTATAAATATAAAATTTAAATAAATTAACAAATATAATTTTGATTAATAAGAATAGTAAATATAAAATTTTAAATTTATTAAATAAAATAATTTAATAAAGATAAAAAAATAAAAATTAATAATTAAAAAAATAAATAAATTCAAATTAATTAATAAAAAAGCAAATATAAAATTTAAAATTAATTAATAAAATAATAAATAATAAAATAATTTAATAAATATTAAAAAAATAAAATTAATTAAATAAAATTAAAAATATAAAAGCAAAAAAATATAAATAATAAATAAATTCAAGATATTTAAAAAAATATATAAATTAAATAAAATAAAAATAATTAAAAATTAACTACTATAAAAATAAAACATATAATTAAATGGGTGATATTATGAGTATTGGTTTAGCACTTTCGGGAGGAGGTGTAAAGGGGGCTGCACATATAGGAATACTAAAAGCACTTGAAGAAGAAAAAATAAAAATAAACTATATTGGTGGAACATCATCAGGAAGTATTGTGGCAACATTATATGCAGTTGGTTATAAACCAGATGAGATTTATAATATATTTAAAAAATACTGTAAAAAAATAAAATATGTTGATTATAAAAATATTACTAAATTATTTTTTGGAATTATTTTATCAGGGACAATAACAATTGATGGACTAAATTCAGGTAATTCGATTTATAAATTAATTAATCAAGTTTGTAATGAAAAGGGAGTATATAATATTAGTGATATTAATATGCCATTGGTAATACCTAGTGTTGATATGAGGACGGGAGAAATTATTTGTTTTTCATCAGTAATTAAAAGAGGCTTTTCAGACGGTTTGTCTTTTTTTTATGAGGCTAATATTGGTAAAGCTGTTCAGGCAAGTTGTAGCTTTCCTTCTGTTTTTTCGCCATGTGATTTTAATCATCACAAATTACTAGATGGAGGAATAAGAGAGAATGTGCCATGGAGAGAACTTAAAATTTTAGGTGCTGATAAAGTTATTAGTGCTGTTTTTGAAAATGATGTAAATTCAAATTGTTGCGAAAATTTAATTGATGTAGCTTTTAGGTCTTTTGAATTAATGGGAAAGGAACTTTCAAAATATGAAATTGAGGGTAGTGATTATTTAGTAAAAGTAAAAAGTAAAAAAGTTTCACTTTTAGATATGAGTAAAATTGATGAATTTTATGAATTAGGATATTTAGAGGCAAAGAAATTTTTAAAAGAAAATAATTTAAAGATGTTGAGATAAGTAAATAATTAAAAATAAAAAAGAGTAGAATGTATGAAGTGAACCATTTTAATAAAACTTTTTGTTTAGTAATTTTGATTCAATTAGTATATTTCTACTCTTTTTTATATAAATAATTTAATAATTTTTATTTATTTAATTAATCTATGTTACAAAGATTAACCGTATTGTTACTGTTACTAAAATCATTATCTAAATTTTCTTTATCTAAAACTTTTTTTTCGTTTTCTTGTTTTTGTAGATTGTCTTTTGCAACAGTCATTAGTAATTTAATTCTGTTTGCCTGATTTGTTTCACTAGCACCAGGGTCGTAATCAACAGGAGCAATATTTGCTTGAGGATATTTTTGTCTAATTGTTTTAATTACACCTTTTCCAACTACATGGTTTGGTAAACAAGCAAATGGTTGTACACAAATAATGTTTGGAATATCATTTTCCATGTATTCTATCATTTCTGCTGTTAAAAACCAACCTTCTCCAGTTTGATTTCCTATAGATAAGACATCTTTTACTTTGTCTTCTAAATGCCAAATGTCACAAGGTTGTAAGTAGCCTTTTTTAGAGCTTGCTAATGCCAGTTTAATGTCTTTTTCTAGTATGTCAATTAATTTTATAGCCATTTTACTTATTTTTGCAGATGTTTTATTTATATTTAATAAGCTGTTAAATGTAATTTTATGTGTTGCCATAAATTTAACAAATCCCATAAAGTCTGGCAAAATGACTTCTGCACCTTCTTTTTCTAGCATATCTGCTGCGAAGTTATTTCCAAATGGATGATATTTAATTAGAACTTCTCCTACAATTCCTACTTTTGGTTTTTTAATAGATGTGTCTAATTCTATTTTTTCAAAGTCATTTACTATATCATAAATGCTTTGTTTAAATTCTTTATTTGTTGAATTTTGAACATATTTTTTACATTTTTCTAGCCAGTTATCAAATAATTTTTGTGTTTCTCCTTTGTGTATTTCATATGCTCTATTTTTAGTTAAGACTTTTTGTAGTAAATCTGCATATATTACGCATTTTATCATTCTTTCAACCATTTTTGGAGTTAGCCTGAAACCAGGCATTTTTTCCATACCAACAACATTGAATGATATTACAGGAATATTGTTAAATCCAGCATCTTTAAGTGCTTTTCTAATAAAGCCTATATAATTTGTTGCTCTACAACCACCACCTGTTTGAGACATTATTAATGCTGTTTTATTTAAATCATATTTACCAGATTCTAATGCTTCTATCATTTGTCCTGTAACAAGTATTGATGGATAGCAGGCGTCATTATTTACATATTTTAATCCTGTTTCTACTGTATGATTTGTACAGTCTCTTAATAATTCAAGTTTATAACCAGAAGCTTGCATAGCTGATTCTAATAGTTCAAAGTGTATTGGTGCCATTTGTGGGCATAAAATTGTGTAGTCTTTACGCATTTCTTTAGTAAATATTTTTTTATTAATTCCGTAATCTCCCATAGGTTTCTCTTCTTGCTTTTTATTTATTCTTTTATTCATACTAGCAAGTAATGAACGGATACGAATTCTTACAGCTCCTAAGTTGTTTACTTCATCTATTTTTATTAATGTGTACATTTTGTCATAACTAGATAAAATTTCTTCAACTTGATCTGTTGTAACAGCATCAACACCACATCCAAATGAATTTAATTGGATTAGTTCTAAATTATCATGTTTTCCAACAAATTCTGCTGCTGCATATAATCTTGCGTGGAATACCCATTGGTCTACTACTCTTATAGGACGTTTAGCTTCTGCTTTATCAGATATACTGTCTTCTGTTAGAACACATAAACCAAGTGATGTTATTAATGTATCTATTCCATGGTTTATTTCTGGATCTATATGATATGGTCTTCCTGCTAATACAATTCCCCTTAAGTTGTTTTCTTCAATATATCTTACTGTTTCTGTTCCTTTATCTCTTATGTCTTTTTTGCATTTTTGATATTCTGCTTCAGCTTTTTCAGCTGCTTCTTGTAATTCAATTTTTGTAAAATTATATTCTTTAAATTCATCTAATTCCATTATTTTTTTGACTAAATTTTTACTATCAAATGGTAGAAATGGATTTAGAAATTTTATTTTATTTGTTTTTAAATTTTCAACATTGTTTTTTAATACTTCAGAATAAGATATTACTATTGGACAATTGTAGTGATTGTCTGCTTTTTCATATTCTTTTCTTGAATATGGCATACAAGGGTAAAATATAGTTTTAATACCTTTTTCAATTAAGTTTTCAATATGACCATGAGAAATTTTTGCTGGATAACAAACTGATTCTGATGGCATTGATTCCATTCCTTTTTCATATGTTTTTCTAGTACTTTTGTCTGATATAATTACTCTAAAGCCTAAATTTGTAAGAAATGTAAACCAAAATGGATAGTCTTCATACATATTTAAAACTCTAGGGATTCCTATTGTTCCTCTTGTTGCATATTGTTCATCTAATGGTTTGTAGTCAAATATTCTTTGATATTTATATTGTACTAAGTTTGGTAAATTCTTTTTTTCTGTGGCGATTCCAGCGCCTTTTTCACAACGATTTCCAGATACATGTATCGCACCATTACTAAATTTGTTAATTGTTAGTTTGCAATGGTTTTCGCAGTTATTACATCTTGTATGAGTTACTTTTATTTCTAATTTGTCCAATTCGTTTGTTCTTAAAATTGTAGATATGTATTCCATATCTAAATTTGATTCATATTGTTCTTTAGAAAGTAAAGCCATACCATAAGCACCCATTAATCCTGATATATCAGGGCGTACAACGTTTTTGCCAACAATTTTTTCAAATGCTCTTAAAACTGCATCATTGTAGAATGTTCCACCTTGGACTACTATATGGTTTCCTAAAGTTGAAGTATCCCTAACTTTCATTACTTTTTGAATTGCATTTTTAATTACAGAATATGAAAGTCCACTTGAAATATCTCCTACTGAATATCCTTCTTTTTGTGCTTGCTTTATTTTTGAGTTCATAAATACTGTACATCTTGAGCCTAAATCTACAGGAGATTTTGACTTGATAGCTTCTTTTACAAAGTCAGATATTTCTAAATTTAAGCTTTTTGCAAATGTTTCTATAAATGAACCACAGCCAGAAGAACACGCTTCGTTTAACATGATATTATCAATTGCTCCATTTTTCATTTTTATGTATTTCATGTCTTGACCACCAATATCAATTATTGCAGTGACATTTGGTTCAAATTGTTTTGCCGCTGTATAATGTGCAATTGTTTCTATTTCATTTAAATCTACATTTAATGCTGTTTGGATTAATTTTTCTCCATATCCAGTAACTCCACTATATCTTAATACAGCTTTTTCTGGTAATACTTCATATAATTTTTTAAGCATATTTATTACACTTTTTAATGGATTTCCTTCATTGCTTCCATATAAAGAGTATAATAAATTGCCTTCTTTATCTATTAAGACTAATTTTGTTGTTGTTGAGCCAGCATCAATACCAAGATAGCAATCTCCTTCATATGTAGATATGTCTTTTTTTACTACTTTTGCTTTGTCATGTCTTTGTTTAAATTCTTCATAATCTTTTTCATCTTTAAATAGAGGTTCTAAAGGATATGTTGTATTATCATGAGAATTTCTTAAATTTTCTATTTTTTGTTTTAATTCTTCTACAGAAATCGCTTTAGTGTTTAGGGAATCAAGAGCTGCTCCTTTTGCTACTAAAAGATGTGCTTCTTCTGGCACAATGATTTCTTCTGGTGTTAAATTAAGTGTTTCAATAAAACGTTTTCTTAATTCAGAAAGATAGTTTAGAGGACCACCTAAAAATGCGACATTTCCTCTAATTGGTCTACCACAAGCAAGTCCACTTATTGTTTGATTAACAACAGCTTGGAATATAGAAGCTGCTATGTCTTCTTTTGCTGCTCCTTCATTTATTAATGGTTGTACATCAGTTTTTGCAAATACACCACATCTTGATGCTATAGGATAAATTGTTTTATAACTTTTTGCGAGTTCATTTAATCCAGCTGTGTCTGTATGTAAAAGAGAAGCCATTTGATCTAAAAACGCTCCAGTTCCACCTGCACAAGTACCATTCATTCTTTGTTCTATTGATTTATCAAAATAGATTATTTTTGCGTCTTCTCCACCAAGTTCTATTACAACATCTGTTTCTGGAATGTATTTTTCTACAGATCTTTTACAAGAAACTACTTCTTGTATAAATTCTACTCCTAGAAAATTGCTTGCAGACATTGCACCAGATCCTGTTAGGGCTATAGTAAAAGAACTCTCTGGAAACATTTTTGCTAAGTTTTCCAATACATTGCATACTGTATTTTTTGTATCAGAAAAATGTCTTTGATAATCTTTATAAATGGTGTTTTGCTCATTATCTATAACTATTATTTTTACAGTCGTTGATCCAACATCTAAACCAACATGTAATAATTTATTCATATTTTAACTCCTTTTAAGGTTTATTTAAATTTATAAATTTGGTATAAGTGCATACTTTATGCGAGTTAAGCAACCTTTTAACCATTCTAATTTTATACTCAAAATGGGTATTTGTCAAATGGTAAATGATGGAAACATAAGGTTTTTTGTCTTTTATATTTTATTTGTTTTATGCTTAAAAAAATTACTTATATTTAGTTCTAATTCGGACAAGAAAATAATAGTTATGAATAAATACATTAAGACTATTTTAACTAAAATTTTATACTAGAAAGGAATGATTTAAAATATGAAAAATAAAAAAATTATAATATCATTTATTATCCTTGTTATTATAATTTTTATAGCAGGATATTTTGGGATTAAGTATGTAAAACAAAAGAAAAATAATGAAATAAGTGATGAATATACACCAGCAGAAGAAATTTCTGAAGAACAATCAAGGGAAACTATTGTAAGTTTGTATTTTCCAGATAAAGAAACAGGTTCTTTAAAACCAGAAGCAAGACTAGTTGGAGTAAAGGATGTTATAACATCTCCATACAATACGTTGATTGAACTTCTAATTTCAGGCCCTAAAAACGAAAAATTAAAAGGAATTTTTCCGGAAAATACAAAATTGTTAAATTCTAGTTTAGAGGGCGATTGCTTAACATTAGACTTTTCAAGTGAGTTTTTAAATTATAATAAAGACAATTCAAAAAATAAAGAAAATTTAATTAATTCTATTGTTAATACAGTTACAGAATTAACAGAAGTAAATCAAGTTAAGATTTTAATTAATGGTCAAGTAAATGAAGAATTAAAAGATACTTATGTTAGAAAATAGTATTAAGTAGTTTATTTTAAAATCTTATATAACTTTATATATTTTTTAAATTGATTAAAATTTCTTAAGAATGATTCTACTTCATTTAAAGAATTTATAGTATTTGTTTTACAAGTTTTAAAATTGAGTTTCTTTTTTGGAGGTGGTAAACTTTTTTTATCACCTCTATAGTTGTTTTCACAATTTTCAATATTTATTTCATTATTTTCTCTTCTATATAATCTTGGCATAGAATCAGCTCCTAATTTGCAAAAATGATTAATTTATTATATAATATTCAAATAAAAAGCATGTGTGAAATATAAAAATTGTTAATGTAGTGGAAGGAAAAATACATTATGAATGTAAAATTAAGAGAAAATGAAAGAATTGATGATTTGCAATATAAAGATTTAAAAATAATCCAAAATAAAAATGGTTTTTGTTTTGGAATTGACAGTGTATTACTTTCAGATTTTGCAAAAAATATTAAAAATAATTCATCAGTCTTAGATTTAGGAACAGGCACAGGAATTATACCTATATTATTATGTGGAAAAACGAAATTAAAGAAAATTATTGGAGTGGAAGTGCAAGAAGATGTTGCTAATATGGCAAAGAGAAGTTCACAGTTAAATAACTTAGAAGATAAATTTGAAGTTGTTAATAAAAATGTTATAGAATTAACAAATATATATGAAAAAAATTCATTTGATGTAATTGTTACAAATCCTCCATACAAAAAAGAAAATAGTGGAATTAAAAATGAAGATAAAGCAAAGCTAATTTCGAGACATGAGGTTTTAGCAAATTTAGATGACTTTTTAAATATTTCAAGTCAATTATTAAAAGATAAAGGTGAATTTTATATGGTTCATAGACCAGAACGATTATCAGAAATATTTTATTATATGAGTAAATATAAAATAGAACCAAAAGAAATTAGGATGGTGTATTCAAATAAGAATGTTGCTCCTAAAATGGTATTGATAAAAGGAGTAAAAAATGCTAAACCTTTTTTAAAATTTAGAGAGAATTTATATATTTATGATGAAAAAGGAAATTATACTGAAGAAATTTATAAAATTTATGGAAAAGAAGTTAATGATTAATATTAGATAGTAAAAGTAATTAAAGATATTTTATTGAAAGAAGGAAATTAAAAATGAGTTTTGGAACTTTATATATAGTAGCAACACCGATTGGAAATTTGGAAGACATTACTTTAAGAGCTTTAAAAATATTAAAAGAGGTTGATATAATTGCAGCAGAAGATACAAGACATACATTAAAATTATTAAATCATTTTGATATTTCTAAACCATTAATAAGTTATTATAGGCATAATGAAGATATAAAATCAGAGATTTTAATATCAAAATTGAAAGATGGAAATAATATTGCTTTGGTTTCTGATGCGGGAACTCCTGGGATTTGTGACCCAGGAGAAGAGATTATAAGAAAATGTATAGAAGAAGAAATAAAAATAGTTCCAATTCCAGGTGCATGTGCAATGATTAATTCTTTAATTTGCTCTGGAATTGATACAAAGGAATTTTCTTTTTTAGGATTTTTACCATTAAATAAAAAACTTAGAAAACTTAAATTAGACGAAATAAAAAATTCAAATAAAACTATTATTTTTTATGAAGCACCACATAAATTAGAAACAACTTTAAAGGATTTACAACAAATTTTGGATAAAGATAGAAAAATTGTGTTAGCACGAGAAATAACTAAAATTCATGAAGAATTTATAAGAGAAGATAATATAGATAATTTAATTGAAAAAGCACAAAATATAAAAGGCGAAATTGTAATAATAATAGAATTTAGTAAAAATATAGAAAATAATCCAGACGATAATTTTAATAAAATGACATTAGAGGAACATTATGAATATTATGAAAAACAGGGATTTGAAAAGAAGGAAATAATTAAAAAAATAGCAAAAGACAGGAAAGTAAGTAAAAATGAAATATATCAACATTTTATAAAATAATATTTGTTTTGTATTATAAAATGTTTTATATATAGTTAGAATATGAAATAAAAAATTCATATGAATATAACGTGTCTACCATAAAGATAACACTTTATATTTATATGAACTTTTTTTAATTTGTTTCTTGTAATTCATTTATGCTTTTTGAACATTTATCACACACTAATCTTCCTTTAAATTCTACTAGGTTTTCAGTGTTTCCGCAAAAAATGCAATTTGGTTCAAATTTTTTTAATATTATAGAACTATTATCTACAAATATTTCAATAGGATCTTTTTCGACAATATTGAACTGATTTCTTATTTCTATAGGAATTACAACTCTTCCTAATTCATCAACTCTTCTAATAATACCAGTAGCTTTCATGTTTATCCTCCTTAATGTTACTTTTTTACAATCCGTATTTTTAAAATGTTATAAATACTATAACATAAATATTTTGATTGGTCAATTAAAAAGTAATAAAAAAATTCATTGTGTCATAAATTTACATAGGTGATTGAAAGATGTTAAATATAGTTTGGCCAATTTTTCTAATTTTATCGTTTGTTTATGCAATTTTATCTGGTAATTTAAATAAAGTAAATCAGTCTATTTTTGATAGTACAAATACTGCTATTCAATTATGTATTACATTATTGGGGACGATGTGTTTGTGGAGCGGAATTATGAAAATTGCGAGTGAAACATCTGTAATGAAAAAGATAACTAAATTTTTAGAACCAATTATGAAAATACTTTTTCCAAATGTAAAAAAAGATGGAAAAACATATAAAGAAATTTCTATGAATATGGTTGCAAATATTTTAGGATTAGGTAATGCAGCCACACCTCTTCGGAATTAAAGCAATGAATTCCATGCAAAAAGAAAATAGCAATAAAAATGTATTAACAAATGAGATGGCGATATTTATTGTATTAAATACTGCCTCTATTCAAATTATACCTACAACAGTTATTGCAATAAGAAATTCTTTAGGTGCACAAAACCCAACAGAAATTATTTTCCCAGTCTGGATTGCAACAATATGTGCTGCTATTGCAGGAATTACTGCAACTAAAATATTTATTAAATTAGGAAAATAAGATAGTTATAAATGATTAATTTAATCATTTATAACAGTATATAAAAATATTTGATGTAAAGAGAAATGAAAAATATAATTTTTACAAAATTAAACTATTAATATGAGGTGAATTATGAAATTTGTTGAGTTTTTTTCTAATATTGCTATGCCTTTTATGATTGGAATTATTATAATTTATGGGCTTATTGAAAGAAAAAAAGTATTTGATATTTTTTTGGATGGTGCAAAAGAGGGTATTTCTGTAGTGTTTAATATTTTTCCTACTTTAGTTGGCTTATTTGTTGCAATAGGAGCATTAAGGAGTTCGGGGATAATTGATTTAATAGTAAATATTTTAACACCTATTTTTCACGTTTTTGATTTTCCAACAGAAATATTACCATTAGCATTAATTAGACCTATTTCTGGAAGTGCTTCTATTGCTGTTGCGACTGATATTATAAAAAGTTTTGGTGTTGATAGTAATATTGGATTGATTGCATCTGTTATTATGGGGTCAACAGAAACAACTATATATACAATTGCTGTATATACAAGCAGTGTAGGGATAAAAAAGACTAGGTTTGTATTATGGGCAGCTTTAATTGCAGATGTTGTGGGAATGATTACAAGTGTAGTTGTTTGTCGCTTTTTGTCGTAATTTTCTTGTTGACTTTTTATGAAAATTACTTTATAATGCAAATATAAATTTTTCAGTAGGAGGTTAAATGTTTTTTAATTTTTTACTATTTATTTCAATATTTTTTTTCATAAAAAAAATAATTGTTAATATATTAACAATTATTATCTTAAAAAAATTCATTTACAATAAATATTAATATAAGAGTATAATTAAGTATTAATTTACATTTTAAGTATCTACTGTAAATTTAGAAAATTAATTATGTATTTAATCTTGTAGAGAAAATATACTCCCCCCACAAGCACTAATGTTCTTTATAGGATTTTTTGTCCCACTAATATTCTGTATTAAATTTTTAGTCTTCATATTTTCTCTACATTTATTATTTATTATTATCTATGATATGTTTCTTTGTTTGAAATTTTAAAACAGCGAAAAAGTTGTTCAAGTAAAAAAATTCTTATTAATTGATGTGGAAATGTTAATTTTGAAAAACATATTTGTTCATTAGATAATTTTAAAATATCATCTGTTAGACCAAGAGAACCACCAATTATAAATGTTATATTGCTTGATGTCATAGATATATTGTCTATTTTTTGAGAAAGTTGTTCAGAAGATAATTCCTTTCCTTTTAAATCTAGGCAAATAACATAAGAATCTTTTTTTATATGATTAATTATGTTGTTACATTCTTTAGATTTTATTTCTTTTATTATATTGTCATTAATTTTATCTGGAATTTTTTCGTCTGCAAGTTCTTGAATATTTAATTTGCAATATTTTGATAATCTTTTACTATATTCATTTATAGAGTCTTTAAAAAATGGTTCTTTTATTTTTCCGACACAAAGTATGTTAATTGTAAGCATATTTAATAATTCCTTTCTTGTATAATTTGTTTATAAATTGATAAGATTTATAACAAAATCTTAGATATTTATCTATTTTATAACCTATGATTACTTATATTGTAAAATGATGTATGAATAGATATATAATAAAATTGCATATAAAAATATGCAATTTATAAAACTAATATTATATAATAATTTTTTTACCAGGTATATCTCTACTTGCTACACTTAATTTTAATGAATCTTCATTATAATTGCTAGAAATGACTTCATCAATTACAGTTTTATAAGCTAATTCAGGGAAATTACTTTCTTTACTTAGGTGTCCTAAGACTGCTTGTTGCAAACCTGATTTTAACAAATGTGATATTGTTTTTCCAGCCATTTCATTAGGAAGATGTCCTGTAGGGCCTGCTATTCTGGATTTTAGAACGTATGGATATTTAGAAAACTTAAGCACTTCTGGGTCATAGTTTGATTCTAACATAATAAAGATACTATCTTCTAAATTTTTTATAATTCCATTTGTCATATGCCCAATGTCTGTAGCAATACTTATTTTTTTGTTATCATGAAAAATATTAAAGCCGCAAGGATTTGCAGCATCATGAGGAATTGAAAATGGTTTGATTTTTAAGTCTCCAATTTCAAAAAATTCCTCAATAGTAAAAAGTTTAATGTTTTTTTCTAATATTTTATTTTTTTGATTTGGCATTGCATTCAATGTTTTTTGATTTACATATACAGGTAGATTAAATTTTTTTGCAAATGTTCCTAAACCTTGTACATGGTCTGAATGCTCATGTGTAATTAAGATTCCGTCTATTGAATTTGGACTTATATCTAAATCTGTTAAAGCAGTTTCTATTTTTTTGCTACTTACTCCTGCATCAATTAAAAGTTTTGTGTTTTCTGATTCAACAAATAAGCTATTTCCACTACTTCCACTATATAAACTGCAAAAATTAAACATTTTGTTTCTTCCTTTTGTTTGTATTTATTATTTATTATTATTTATTCTGATATTCTTTTAATATTTGCGCCAATTTTTCTAAATTTATCTTCTATATTTTCATATCCTCTATCAATATGATTTAAGTTATATACTTCAGTTACACCATTTGCAGATACTCCTGCAACTATAAGTGCAGCACCAGCTCTTAAATCTGTTGAATAAACAGGTGCTCCAAATAGCTCATCAACACCTTCGAAAATGGCTGTTTTACCTTGAGCAGTTATGTTAGCTCCCATTTTATTTAATTCTTCTGTATATTGAAATCTTGACTCCCAAATACTTTCATTAATAATACTTGTTCCATTAGCAGTTGCTAAAACAACACCCATTTGTGGTTGTAAATCTGTAGGAAATCCTGGGTATGGCAATGTTTTGATATTTGCTTTATTTGGTCTTTTTGTGTACCAAACATGAAGGCTATCACCAAAGTCTTCTACATTTCCACCAATTTCTAATATTTTAGCGGTTATTGAATCTAAATGTTTTGTAATACAATTTTTTATTAATAAATCACCTTTTGAAGCTATAGCAGCAAGCATAAATGTTCCAGCTTCTATTTGGTCAGGTACAACAGAATAAGTGGCATCTCCATGTAATTTTTCAACACCATTTATTTTAATTATGTCTGTTCCTGCTCCTCTAATATCAGCTCCCATTGTATTTAGGAAATTTGCTACGTCTACTATATGAGGTTCTTTGGCTGCATTTTCAATAATTGTTGTTCCTTTAGCTAGAACTGCTGCTAACATTATATTTATAGTTGCACCAACAGAAACAATATCCATATATATAGATGTACCAGTTAATTGATTTGCTTTTGCACTTATAGTACCTTTTCCGACTTCGACATTTGCACCTAATAATTCAAAACCTTTAATGTGTTGATCAATTGGTCTTGCTCCTAATTTGCATCCTCCAGGCATACCAACTTCTATTTTTCCCATTCTGCCTAACATACTTCCTATTAAATAATAAGATGCTCTAAATTTACTTGTTAAGTCTAAAGGTGCTTTAGTAGTTTTTATTTCTCTTGTATCAATTGTAATTTCATTTGGATTATTCCAAGTTATTTTTGCTCCAAGTTCTTTTAATATTTCGCAAGAAATTTGTACATCACTAATATTTGGTAAGTTATTAATTGTACAAACTCCATTTATTAGTAGTGTAGCAGGTAAAATTGCTACAGCTGCGTTTTTTGCACCATTTATTTCTACTTCTCCTTTTAGAGGAGTAGGTCCTGTTATTACTAATTTTTCCAATTATATTCCCCCTAAATTGCGTACACTAATTTATGTTTTTCTAAAATATAACATAAAGTGCAGAGTATTGCAAGTAATTAATTTAAAATATATAAATATTGTGTAGCATTTTATTTAGTATATAGTTTTATATAATATGGAATAATTTTTGCTTAAATAAGAATATATTTAATATTAATTTTTTGCAGTAAAAATGCCAGAGTTAGTGAAAAATTCAAGTAATCTAAATTTAAATTTAATTCCATAATCTGATGTATCTGATATTAGAGAATATTCTTCATCAGAAAGTACATTTTGTAAATCTTCTTTAGATTCATCAGGAACTACACCAGATGAAACATCAACAAAACATAATGATGGAAACATTACACACCACCAGTTTTGACCTTTTGCTTCTCCAATTTCTACTTTTAATGCGTCATAAAATCCAGCAGGAAGGGAAATATCTCCATAATGTTTGGTTGGGAATTCAAAATTACCAATTTCTATTTTCACATCATAATTATATCCGTTTTCTTTAATTGTTTGTAAAGCCACTTTTTTAAATTCTTCTTTATTTTTTGTTACTATTTCAATAGCTTCAGATTTAGAACTGCAATTATTACAAATGTTATTCATGTAGTTTAATAGACTATCACGTACTTTATATTTTAATTCTTGATCTTCATTAGAATCGCTATTTGCTATTACATGTAATCTAAAAACACTATTTGCAATATCAGAAGAAGTTGTTTCTGCATAAGAATAAGCGCAAACTGTTGTATATAAAAATAATAATATACTTAGTATTATTGACATTTTAAACTTGGGATTTTTAATAAATTTTAATAATTTTTTCATATGTTACCTCCAATAAACTTTTTTTCTAAAAATTTCTTTACTTTAATTATTTACAAAATAGAGAAATTTATACATTTTATAAAATATGAAAATTAATTTAATTATTGATATTAAGAGTTAATTTGTTTGATAGTAGAAAAATGTCGTAAAATGTTTTTGAAATATTTCTGAAATATTTTTGAAATATTATTGACATACTATAAAACAAATGGTAAAATTTACCAGTGACCAAAAATGATCAAAAGAAAAGGTTTCAGTTTGAAATTGAAAGGGTGAATTACAATGTTAAAAGAAAGCAGAACAGAAGACAAATCATGCTTATTTTATGTGAGTGATTATCATTTTGAGATGATAGCATTACCTTATATGAATCAGAAGATGAAGGAAGCAAACAATGTTATAGTTATGACAGAAAATAATTTAGAGGAGTCTATTAATCATTTATTATCTAAAGTAAATTTAGAAGAAAATGATAAAAATAGAATATCAAACATTAATTGGAAAAACAAAGATATTGAAAATATAAAGGAAATTTCTCGTTTTTATAAGAATGATAACAATACAGTTATTTTTGTAAAAGGAAAAGAAGAATATATTAATAATGTAAATAAAGAAATAGAAGACGGATTTTCTAATGGTAATATACAAGTTGTAAATTGTTATGATATTGCACAAATGAATGATAGTATAGTAGATATAACTAAAAATTATGGTAGTATTTTGTCTACAACTGGACTAAAAAAGTTATAAGATAATATGAAATAGTTAAAATTTGAGTAAAGTATTGATAAATTTTTAATTTTGGTATATAAATATAGAATAAATTATAACAATAGATGTGAAAGGGAGAGTTTTATGGATAAAACATTAGAAGAAGCAAAATTCTTATTGAAAAAATATAATCAAGAACATATATTAAATGGATATGAAAAATTAGATGAAAATAAGAAGAAAATACTATTGGAACAAATTTTTTCTATTGATTTTGACTTAATTAATAGTTTATATGAAAATACTAAAAAAGAAATGAGTGCTAGTTCAGATAAAATCGAACCAATGGATTATTTAGATAAATATAAATTAAATGATAAATATAAATATTACGAAAAATTAGGAAAAGATGCTATAAAACAAGGAAAATTAGCTGCTGTTACAATGGCTGGAGGGCAGGGAACAAGGCTTGGACATAATGGACCAAAAGGTACTTTTGATATAGGATTAGATTCTCATAAATCTTTATTTGAGTTATTAGCTGATGCGTTAAAAGAAGAAGGAAAAAAATATGATGTAGTAATACCTTGGTTTATTATGACAAGTAGAGAAAATAATAGAGAAACTGTTGAATTTTTTGAAAAAAATAAATATTTTGGATATAGAAAAGACAAAGATATATTTTTCTTTATTCAAGGTGAATTACCAATGGTTGATACAGAAGGTAAAATTTTAATAGGAGAAGATGGATTAATTAAGCAAGCAGCAGATGGTCATGGCGGAATATATGAATCTCTTGTTAAAAATGGAATGACTGAAAAAATGAGACAATTAGGTATCGAATGGGTATTTATCGGAGGCGTAGATAACTGCTTAGTAAAAATGGTAGACCCCGTACTAGTAGGTGTTGCTATTGATAAAAAAGTTACAGTTGCATGTAAATCAATTGTAAAAGCAAATCCGCATGAAAAAGTAGGTGTATTTTGCAAGAGAAATGGAAAACCAGGAGTTGTTGAATATTCAGAAATAGATGATGAAATGGCAGAAGCAACAGATGAAAGTGGAGAACTTTTATATGGAGAATCACACATTTTATGCAATTTATTTAATATAGAAGCAATTGATAGAATGGGAACTAATCCATTACCATACCATTCTGCATACAAAAAGGCAAAATATATAGATAGAGAAGGAAATTTAGTTGTTCCAGATTCTCCAAATGCTTATAAATTTGAAGCATTCTTATTTGATGCTTTTGGAGAAGTTGATGATATGGCAATTTTAAGAGTTAAAAGAGAAGAAGAATTTGCACCTGTTAAAAATTCTGATGATGCAGGAGTAGATTGTCCAAAAACAGCAAGAGAATTATATGAAAAATTTTATCATTTAAAATAATTTTTATAAATAGAATACTAAATTTAAAACAAGTAGAAATGACAAAAATCTAAGCAAAAAGCTTAGATTTTTGTTGTAATGTAATAAAAACTAAGGAGAAAAACATTAATAATGTTATTTTTATAAAATGTTTAATATATAAATTTGGGAAAAATTAGAAAAAATCTTTATTTATTCTAATTTTAGTGATATATTAACAGCATATAAAAATTTGAAAGGATTGATATTATGATTAAATACTTAGAAGAATATCAAAAATGGTTAAATAGTCCAGATTTTGATGAAGATACTAAAAAAGAATTAAGAGAAATTAAAGATAATGAAAAAGAAATTGAAGACAGATTTTATAAAGAATTAGAATTTGGAACAGCAGGACTAAGAGGAATTATAGGAGCGGGAACTAATAGAATGAATAAATATACTGTTGGTAAAGCCACACAAGGTCTTGCAAATTATATTATTGAAGAAGGAACACAAGATAAAGGTGTTGCTATTAGTTATGATTCAAGAAAAATGTCAAAAGAATTTAGTTTGCAAACTGCACTAATTTTAAATGCAAATGGAATTAAAACATATTTGTTTGAAAATTTAAGACCTGTTCCAGAATTATCTTTTGCTGTTAGAGAATTAAAATGTACAGCAGGAATTATGATAACAGCAAGCCATAATCCGCCAAAATACAATGGTTATAAAGTTTATTGGGATGATGGTTCACAAATTGTTAGTCCAAGAGATAAAGACATTATAAATAAAGTAAGAAATGTAGAAAAATATAGTGAGATTAAAGAAATATCAAAAGAGGAAGCTATTGAAAAGGGATTATTTAATGTAGTTGGAAAAGAAATGGATGACAAATATATTAATACACTAAAAAAATTAATTTTAAATCCAGAAATAGTAAAAGAACAAGGAAAGAAATTAAAAGTTGTATATACTCCATTACATGGAACAGGAAATACTATTGCAGAAAGACTTTTGAAAGAAATTGGTATTGAAAACCTATATGTAGTTCCAGAACAAAAAGAACCAGATGGAAATTTTCCAACTGTAGATTATCCTAACCCAGAGGATACAAAAGCATTTAAATTAGCATTGGAATTAGCAAAAAAAGTTGATGCTGATGTTGTTTTAGCTACTGATCCTGATGCAGACCGTTTAGGAATTTTTGCTAAAGATAGAAAAACAGGAGAATATATGACATATACAGGAAATATGTCAGCATTATTAATTGCAGAATATAGAATTTCTCAGATGAAAGAAAAAGGCATGTTGCCAGAAAATGGAATGATAATAACAACAGTTGTATCTTCTAACTTAACTAAAGCAATTGCAGAAGAATATAATTTAAAATTATATGAAGTTTTAACAGGATTTAAGAATATAGGTGCTATAATGAAAAAAGAAGAAGAATCAAAAGAACATCAATATGTTTTTGGATTTGAAGAAAGCTATGGATGTCTAATTGGAGATTATGCAAGAGACAAAGATGGTATTGCGGCTGTTATGGCTCTATGTGAAGCAGCTTGTTATTATCAATCTAAAAATGAAACTTTATGGGAGCAAATGATTAATATTTATGAAAAATATGGATATTATAAAGAAGCTCAAGTTTCAATAGTATTAGAAGGTGCTGAAGGTGCTGAAAAAATACAAGAAATGATGAGTAATATGAGAAATACACCAATTGAAAAAATAGGAGAATATAGAGTATTAAGTTTTAAAGATATTAATAGAGATTATGTTAAAAATATGATTACAGGAGAAGAAAGCAAAACAGGACTTCCTAAATCAAATGTTTTATATTATGAATTAGAAGATAATAACTGGTGTTGTGTAAGACCATCTGGAACAGAGCCTAAAATTAAATTATATATGGGTGTAAAAGGAAAGACAGATGAAGAAGCTACTAAAAAATTAGAAGATTTAAAAAATGCTATGGTAGCTATTGTTAAATAATAAATTAAGAATTTTTATGGACAAAGAACCTTTAGATAAATTCTAAGGGTTCTTTGTCTATAATATTATATTGACTATGTTAAAAGGTAAATTATTAGTTAGAGTGCCTTGTAATATAAATGTAAAATAAATTTAATTTTTGTAAATAGAAAAAGCTTTAATAACTTTCCCTAATGGATTAAAAGATATTTTTGTAATGTAAAAAAATACTAGATTGAATTATAAAAGGATATTAAGTAAAATTACAATAATGTGAATTATCTAAAATAGGGGGATTTAGATGAAAGGGGTAATAAAAAAGATAACAATTATTTTAGTTTTAATGATGATAATAATTAATAGTTCATTGTTATTGATTATTTCTAATGCAATTGATGTGATAGAAGAAATTATCAATGAAGCTAAAATAAATCCATTGTGCGAAATTAATTTGGAAAAATACGTGAAATATAATATAGGTAGTTCGAAAGAATGTAATATAAATATTTCTACAATAAATGATAGCGAAAATATACAAAAATCTGAAGAAACATCTACTGAAAATCAGTTAATGATGGCAGATGATATATCGATGGATGTTAAAGCACAAGTTGGAGATAGAATTTTATCTAATGATGATACAGTGTATGAAGGTCAAATTATAAAATATCAGATAACTATAACAAATAATACAGATGAAAATATAGACGAGATAAAATTAATAGGACAAATTCCAGAAGGAACTGTATATGGAATATTGGATATTGGTAATTATATTGAAGAAGCATATGACTACATTAAGGATGAAAATAAAAAAGAATATGAATTTTCAATTACATCTTTAAAACCAGGAGAAACTAGAACAGAATTTTATGAAGTATTAGTTAATAACTTATTAAGTAATGAGATAGAAAAAAATATTTCTAATTCAATTACTATGGAAGTAAAAGGTGAAAAATTATATAACAATACTATTAGGAGTCAAATTAAGAAGGCTGAATTAAGTGTATTTTTAAAATCTTATATTGGTAGAGATGAAAATAATTCTTTTCATTATTTTGCTTATATACGAAATTTGACAGATTCCCCTATAGAAAATGTTACTTTATGTAGTACAAATTTTGAAAAAGAGATGAAGTTAGTAGAAGCAAGTTATGCTGAATCAGATGATGGCATACAATTGGGGAATCCTATTGGAGAAATGAAAGACGGAAAATATATTGCTAATATTGATAGGATTGAACCACATGAAGAAAAAGTGATACGACTTAAAGTAAAATTAAGTGATTTTGAAGACAATATTAATGAGTACAGTTTAAGAATGGCTTTAAAAGTATTTGAACAAGAAAAAAATACTTATGATTCTAATGAAAATAGAAGAACAGCTTATCCTGAGTATGTTACAGTAGTACAAACTTTGGATAAAGAAGGAGAAGAAGTTGGATATGGAGAAACTTTAAATTACCATGTTGCTATTAAAAATGAATCTAAAATTCGTACAACTGTAAATATAATTGATTATCTTCCAAAAGAATTAATAGGAGGAGAAGCAAAATTTGCATATTACGATTTTGGTGAAGATTATGGTACACAATATGATATTGAAGCTGAAGCTAATACAGAATACCCAAGAGTAGAAACATCTTTTAGTATTAATCGTGCTAATGAAGGAGAAAATACGAAACCAAATTTTGATTTTAATACTATAATTCCAGCTGGAAGAACGTTAGATATTGATTTTACAGCAAAAGCAAATCATGTTAATGAACCCACAGAAATAGCTAACTATGTGACTGTTTCTGGAGAATATATTCATACAAAAGTTTCTAATATTGTAAAATGTACTATTGTACCAGAAAAAGAACCAGATATAGACTCAGAAGACCCAGATAAACCGGTAGACCCAGAAGACCCAGATAAACCTACAGATCCAGAAAACCCCGACAAGCCAGTAGATCCAGATAAACCGGTAGACCCAGAAAATCCAGATAATGATACATATAGTATTAGTGGATTAACATGGATAGATAAAGATAGAAATGGAATAAGGGATAGAGATGATACAATAAGTGGAATTACAGTAAAAATTTATAATGCGGATAATCAAACTATTTTAAAAGATTCAAATGGAAATTCAAAAATATTAACTACAGATGCAAATGGAGCTTATCAATTTTCTGAAATTCCAAAAGGAAGATATTTGATTTTATTTGAATTTAATACTCAAGATTATGATGCCACAGAATATAAAAAACCTGGAGTAGATGAAAATATAAATTCTGATGTTGTTATAAAAGATGTTAATATTGATGGAGCTAAGAAAACTGTAGCTATAACCGATGTTATTACAGTAAATGCAAATAATATTACACATATAGACATGGGATTAATGTATAAACTAAAATTTGATTTAAAATTGGATAAATATATTAGTAAAATCAAAATAACAGATGCAAATGGAACAAAAGAATATAATTATAATGATGAAAAATTGGCAAAAATTGAAATTCCAGTAAAACAAATAGGAAATACAACAATAGAAATAGAATATAAAATAAAAATAACTAATGAGGGAAATTTAGAAGGATATGTAACTGAAATAGTAGATTATTTACCAGAAGGATTAACTGTAAAAAATAATTCTATTTGGAAACAAAAAGCAAATGGAAATGTCAGTACAACAAAATTATCTAGTAATGAACTTTTGCCTGGAGAAAGTACAGAAATTGTATTAATTGCAACGAAACAGCTTTCTGCAGATTCAATGGGAAGAATTATAAATTCGGCAGAAATATCAAAAAGTTTGAATGAAAAAAATTTGGAAGACAAAGATTCAAAAGAAAAAAATAAAAATAAAAATGAAGATGATTATTCAGAAGCAGAGATTATTATATCAGTTAAAACTGGATTGGTAAGAAATACATTATTAATAATTGGGATAACTGCTATCCTCATTGTGATTTTTATTTTCTTAAAAAAGAAAAATGTTAGAATTAAAAATTTATTTAAAATTACGGTACTTGTAATAGGATTTAGTGTAGTTACCTCATCTCAAGCCTTGGCAGCAGTTAATATTAAAAATGTAGGATCTGGTATTCATGGACCATTTATGGGAGATGATGGAAAACAGTATATTTGTCAAGATCCAAATATGCGGAATGTGTAGAGCCGGTGACCATTATTATAATATGACATCTAGTGAGGAAGAAAAACCTCCCATATATCTAGGGGCGGAAGATAAGGCACATTTATATAGTGATGGTAGTAGTGCGAGATTCCAGGTTTCTGGAAACCAATATAGAGTTGGACCTTATAAAATTAGTTCTAGTATGGAGATGGGAGAAATTAGTGTTTCAGGTCAATATGTAGTTAGGACTCCTACAGGCACACAAACTTATAATATTTCATCTGTTTCTAAAGAGATGAATGGCTCTAGAAATTGTAATATATATTTTAATGTACCAAATAATACTATTAAAATTATAAATGTAAATGTTAATGTTAATTTTATTGGAGGCAAGATAGTAAATGTTAAAAGAAAGATAGCAGAGACGTATGAATGTTTTCAAATTAGTCCTCCAGGAACACATTCTACGCCGAGTGGAACTCATGCAAATATGCAAAGAATGAAAAAATTTGAAGAAATATATGATAAATTGATAGACGATGTAACTTTAAGTACAAGTTTTGAAAATAAATATAATAAAGGAAATTTATGGATTGAAAAAATAGACATTGATAGTAGGGCAAGAGTAAATGGAGCGAAAGTTACTATATCAGGACCAGGATATTATCAAACTAATGCTGTCGTAAACAATGGATATATTGTTTTAAGAGATATGCCTATAGGAAAGTATACAATTACAGAAACAGGGGCACCAGATGGTTATGTATTAGACTTACAAACTAGTCCTTGTGTAACAAGTGGAACAGCAAATGTACCAAATGGTGGTACATCAGGTTTAACACTTACGAATAGAATGTTCGGAGACTTAAAAATAAGAAAAGTAGACCAAGACACAGGACATTCTCTAGGAAGTGGAGTACAGTTTAAAATATATACTTCTAAGGGATATATAAGATCATATGTATATGGAAAACCATCACAGTTAACATTTACTACAAATGAGGCGTTAGCACAAATATTTACAACAGATAAAAATGGCGAAATTCTCTTATTAAATATACCAGTTAATGAAACTTATTACATAAAAGAATACGCATTACCTATTAATTTACAACATTATTATGAAGTAAAGAAAAATGTAGATAGTGTAGTTTTAAAATCAAATGTATATGGACAAAGTGATAAAGCAATTGCAAATAAACAACTTTATGTAGATGTTTCTGGATATGTATGGGAAGACATCGGAAGCCAAAAGATGACTAGTAGAAATGATTTATACAAAGATAACAATTTTGACACTGATGATAAATTACTAGAAGGAATACCAGTAAAATTAAGAAAATCAGATGGAACATTAATAGCAGAAACAAAGACAGACAAAAATGGTGCATATAAATTTTACGGTAAAGAGGTAGACAAAAATAAAATTCAAATTGAGATTGGTAAATTACCAAATTATTATATAGAATTTGAATATAATGGATTGATGTATCAAAATGTTATACCACACACAAATAAAAATAATGGTTCTAAATCTAAAGAAAAAGACAATGATAGAAATAGTTTCAATGATTCATTTGCGATTATTTCTGGAGGAAATAGCAAAGAAGAGTCAACACATGGGTATTCAAGAAATACAGCTAATCAAATTACAAATGATTTGATATATAAAAATGGCAACTATAATTCATCAATATTTTCAGATATGGGATATTTTGTAGATAACATAAATAACATAATTCCTAATGATGGTTCTATAGGAACATTCATGAAGGCAGATACAGATGCTGCAATATATAAAATTCTTTGGTCACCAGGTGTATATGAAATTAAAAATATAAATTTAGGTATTTTCAAAAGAGAACAACCTGATATGGCTATTGCAACAGATGTAGACAAAGTTGATTTATCTATTAATGGATATTCTCATACATATAGTTATGGAGAAAGATATAAATTGAATGATTTAGATATTTTCTCAGAAATAACAAAATATGATGAAGAAAGTGATTTATATAAAAATAAATCATATGTAAGAGAGTACTCAAGAGGAATTTATAGCAATTATGCTTATGCAAACAGTACAACAGGAAAAGGAAAATTAGATGATAATGATAAATTGAAATTTTATACTACATATAAAATTACAGTAAAAAATGAGTCATCATCATTAAAAATGACTGCAAACGAAATAGTTAGTTATTGTGACATGACATTTGATGTGAATTTATTGAAATCTTGGTATGTAGATTCTAATGGAAATAAAGTAGATGTTATTTGGAACTATATAAAAGATACAAATGGATATCAAGAGATTAGGACTACATCATTAAAAAATGAGAAGATAAACAAAGGTCAAAGTATAATAATTTATATGAATATTCCAAAAAAGGCATCTCAAGTAATTGAATGGGGAAAAATATCAGATTTGAAAAACTTTGAAGAAAAAACTCATAATGTTACAGAAATAGCGTCTTATTCAACATTTGATAGTAATGGAAATAGATATGCAGGAATTGATACAGATTCAGCACCTGATAATATAGTTCCAGGACTTGGAAAAGAGTTTGTTAAGAGATATGAAGATGATACAGATGTAGCACCAGTATTGACAATAAAACTGAATGCTCCAAGAACAATATCTGGTTATGTATATGAGGATTATACAGATTCAAAACTTAATACAAAGAATGAAAGAAAAGGCGATGGAAAATATAATGCTAGTAAAGATGGATATGTAGAAAATGTTAAAGTTGAACTAATTAATAATGAAACAGGCGATAGTGCATATATATATCCAGAAGCGGTATCAAATAATAATTTTGATGCGAAAAAAGCAGAATATTTAACCAAAAAAGATGAAAAAGGATATTATGAATTTGTAGGTGTAATACCAGGAAAATATTATTTGAAATTTACTTATGATGATAATAGTGTGATATATAAAACAGTAGATGGAAAAATAGTATCTGAAGAAGTAAATACTCAAAATTATAAATCTACAATAATTACATCAGCAGATATGAAAGTTGCACTAGAGAATGAAGATAAAGAAGAAAATCAAAGATGGTATCAAAATGTAAAAGTAAAAGGTTATTCTTCAGCTGTAGATGATTATGAAAAAAGATTAGACTTAAATGAAAAATTATCTAAAATAAATTATGAAAATGTAACAAATTATGAAGATAAGAATGGAGAATATGCTAGTTATCATACAATGGCTGCTAAATCACCATTAATGGATGTTGCAATTGAAAATAAAAATGGTGAGACAACAATAGGAGAAGAAAACCGTGTACAGTTATATGATAATTTAGACTTTGGTATAGTGGAAAGACCAAGACAAAGTATAGAGGTAAACAAGGAAATAAGCAAAATGTGCTTAACATTAGCAAATGGACAAATATTAGCACAAGGAGATCCAAGAAATGAAACTATTAACTATGTAACATACCCAGAAGGTGGAACATTAAAAATAGAAATAGATAAAGAAATAATAGAAGGTGCAACATTGGATATAGAATATGAGATAACTGTAAAAAATAATTCAGAACTTGATTATGATGCTAAGAAATATTATATATATGGTGACTCATCAGGACTATCTCCTGTAAAAATAAAATTAGACTCTATTGCAGATTATGTTGATGAAAAATTATCAGTAACATATAATATTGATAATCCTAATAGTGAGTTTACATACTATAATAGTTCACAAGATAAAACTACAGATAAATGGATGTTGATTGTAGACCCATCAAAAGAAAATAATAGCTTAACAACTGTACCTATAGATCCTGAAGTATATGGTAATATTAAAAATAGAAGCAATATTGTAGTTAAAAATACAAATATAGAAATGTCTCCATTAGATAAAGAGCCTACTAGATTATACTTATCAGCAAAAAAATTATTGTCGGATTTAGAGAATACAGATAATGTATTTAATAATTATACCGAATTGATACAAGTATCTAATTCAGTGGGTAGATTCTATGGACAAATGAGTAAAAATGAATGGCAATTAAAAACACCAGGTAACTTTAATATAAAAGATAAATTAACGATTGCTTCGACTAATGAATGTGACAATAGTAATTATAATAGAGGAAACAATATACATAATGCACAATTAATAATTATACCTCCTACAGGAGTAAGAACTATAATGGTTTATTGTATAATTGGAGTAGTATGTTTAGTACTATTAGCAGGAGGAATAATATTAATTAAAAAGAATGTTTTAGGTTAATATGAAAGCGCTTGTTTTAAAATAAAAGCATAAATATCAAAAAACCAGCTCAATAGAGTTGGTTTTTTGGTATAAAAAATTTACTTTAATTTCCAATCTTCTAAATTTCTTTGAATTGCACCAAAAAGGTTTGCACGAATCATTGGAATATCCTTTTGAAGTGTAAAAATTAATTGTTTTATGGATTCTCTTTTTGAAGTTCCATCCATTGGACAAACTTTTTTCATTACGGACAAACCATTTTTCTTAATAAATCTTTTTGTATCTTTTTCTGGTGTATATATAAGGGGTCTAATTAATGTTATACCAGTACGGTCCATATAACTTACAGGAGAGAAAGTTCCAATACTCCCTGTATAGAAAAGATTTAATATAAATGTTTCTAAAACATCATCTTGGTTATGACCTAAAGCTATTTTGTTACATCCTTCTCTTATTGCAATTGAATTAATAACACCTCTTCTTAAATTTGCACATAATGAACATGGATTTTTTTCTTTTCTTATATCAAAAACAATTTCTTTTGCATTGTTTTTTTCGATGAATAATGGAATTTCTAGTTTGTTACATAAATCTTGTAAAAATGTTGTATCAAAAAAGTCAAATCCAGGATTAATACTTATTGCAATTATTTCAAATTTTTTTGGATAAAATCTTTGTAATGCTTTAAAGGCATGTAAAAGAGTTATAGAGTCTTTTCCTCCTGATAAACAAATTCCAATTTTATCATTTTCTTCTATCATGTGATATTCTTCTATAGCTTTTCTCATATGGCTTAAAATTTTTTGCATAATGTTTATTTCCTTTCAAAATGTATTTTTATTAAAACATAAATATAGTTAGATTTCTTAATATTTTGCATATGAATATTATAACATAATGTGTCAATATAGAAAATAAGTTAATGTAATAAAAATGTAAAATAAATTTAAATTAAGGACAGTAAAATGCCACAATATATTTTCCCTAAGCACAAAAGAGGAAGTTTGTGTAATATTAATTAAATGCGTAAATATAGCATATTGAATATAAAAAGAATACACAGTACAATTAGAATAAGGTGTACTATAAGTAGTTACTAAAAATATAAAAGATAGGATAGGGAGTTTTTTATGAAAGAAATTATAAGAAGAATTATAGCTATTTTTGTAATTATGTTATTAGTGGTAAATAATTATATATTTACAATTATTTCTACTGCAGCTGAGGCAATAAGTGAGAACATAGATGAAAACAAAATAAATGCAATCTATGAAATGAACTTAGAAAAGTATGTAAATTACAAGTTAAAAGATATAGAAAGTGGAAGTGGAGTTTTATTACAGTATAATTTAAAAACTGGTCTTGAATACTTAAATGATAAAGAGTATAAAGCTTTAAATTCTACAGGAATTCTTTTGAAACTTCCAAAAATAGAGAATTACTATCCAGAAAGAGTAGAAGTATTAGGAATTTCTACAAAAGCAACTAATGGAAGTGATTTAGCAAAAGATTGGAATTTTGTTTATAATAAAGAAAATGGAGAAGTTAGAATAGGAACTTTTAATAATAAAAATTCAAATGGAGAAATTTATAAACAAAATGAAGATAAATTAAGAGATGAATTTAGAATTATTTGTTATTATGGTAAAGAAGCATATGCTGATAATAAACATAGAAATTTGGATGTTTCAGGAATTGTACAACTTAATATAAATGATGGACAAAATGAAATAAAAAAGAAAGTAAATATTAATAAATCTGATAAAGCTACAGAGAATATATCAGGACTTATTTCAACACAGATTAATACAAGTGATATATACAATGGATATATTAATTCAAATATTAAAAATAATACTGGATATAGAACAGGTTATACAGAAAATTTAAATATTAATGTAAGTTATATAGAAAATTTTGATAATGTTGTTATAAATACAAGTAATTATATGCCGAACAATAAAGAACTTAAGAAAACAGAAAATATAATTTATAAAAGTAGTATATTTAATAAAAATAATATATTAGATATATTAGGAGAGAATGGATATTTACAAATATATAATGAAAAAGATGAGCTTTTAGGAGAAATAAATAAAAATACAAAATCAGATGAAAATGGAAAAATAAAGTTTGATTATGCAAATGAACCAACAAGCTTGAAGTTTAAAATTTCTAAACCAAATAAATTAGGAAATATTTTTATAGAAAATGATAAACAAATAAAAGAAACATTTAAGAATAAATCTATTAATAAAATAAATGTAAAAAATGAAATTGTTCTTGAAAAAGAGAAAGTGGTAGCAGAAAGCGCTGAAAAAACACAGGAAATAATCTATAATGTAGATAATACTTTTGAAACAGAAATAAAAGATGCAATAACAAAAATTGATTTAAATATAGATAAATCAGAATTAAGTAATAGTATTCAAAATGAGGTTATATTTACAGCTACAATGTTAACAAATTGTGCACAATATAATTTATTTAAAAATCCGGTTATAGAAATCACTTTACCAGAAGAAGTAGAAAATGTTGTTTTAGGCAATGTGTCTTTATTATATGAAAATAATTTAAAAATAAAAAGTGCAGATGTTTTAAATGTAAATAATCGTAAAGTAATTAGGGTTACATTACAAGGAGAACAAAATGAATATATGCTAGATTCTTTTGTTGCTGGAGCGAATGTTAGAATTCCTGCTAATATTATTATAAAGCAAGATATAAAAAGTGTGGATTCTGTAATTGATTTTACATATACTAACGAGAATGGAAAAAATACAAATTATGAAATAAATGGAGAAAAAAGCCAAAAAGTAAATGTAAAAATAAATTCTATAAATGAAGTTGAAACAGGCGAAGATAATGATGAACAATCAGAAGCGGATAATAACAATATAGAAAATATAGAAAAAGGGCTAAAGACTGAAATAATAGCAAAAGTAGGAGATGAAATACTAAAAGAAAATGATGTTGTTTATAAGGGAGAAGCAATTAAATTTTCTGTTAAAATGACTAATATGACAAAAAATCCTATGAAAAATGTTAAATCTGTTTTCAGAATACCAGAAGGAACTGTATATGTAACACAAAATAGTAGATTTAGTGATGAAGCTTATGAAGACCCAGATAACCCAGGAGCATATCATGTCAATGACTTATATACAGAAGATACAACTATTAAAGAAAAAGTAATACAAAATGAAAAACTAGAACCAAATGAAGTATTTGAAGAATCATTTATTATTTTAGTAAAAAATGAAGGTTTAACAATTAATAATGTATTTGAATTTTATTATAATGATAATAAAACTAGTGATACGGCAATTAATCTTAAAACAGAATATTCAAGTTTAGCGTTAAATTTGTTTAATCCAGAGCCACTTATTTTTTATGAAAGATATTCATTTGCTTATTATTTAGATATTATTAATCAAACAAGTAAACCTATTGATAATGCTGTTATTGAAATTACATTAGGAAAAGAATTGGAATACAATGCAGTTGAAGGGCAATCAAATAATATAAGCTATAATAGTGAAACAGGAGTTGTAACTATTGTTTATGACCACTTAGAGCCAAATCAAAAAGGCTGGGTTAAATTATTAGCAACAGCTAATAAATTTGAAGATGATAAGCATCATTATAATGTAAAAGTTTCTGCAAAAGTTCATGAAGATGGAAATGAAACTACATATCGTTCTAATTTGGTGGAAAAGGAAGTTGAAACTACATATTTTAGTATTACACAAACAAGTAGCAAAGAAGGTAAAGAACTTTCTGCTGGAGATGAAATAGCATATAATTTTATTGTTAAAAATGAAGGAAATATTAGCACAACTGTTAAAGTAGAAGATGATTTACCAGATGAAATATTACCAGTTAAAGCTGATTATGAATTTTTTGAATATCAAGAAGATACAAAAGAATTTATAAAAACAAGAAAAACAGAAGATATTTCTGCAAATGTAGAAATAGATGGAGTAGATAGACCTAGTTTTACAGGAGAGGATTTATATATTCCTGCTGGAGAAAGTATATCTATAACTGTTTATGGAAAAGCAGATAAATTATTAAAGACAACAGAAGTTGTAAATGTGGGTGTTGTAACAGGAGATGAAATTTTTCCAAGAATATCAAATGGAATTAAAAATACTGTTTTGGCGTATGGAGATATAGATAAACCAGTAGATCCAGACAAGCCAACAGACCCAGATAAACCAACAGATCCAGATAAACCGACTGACCCAGATAAGCCAGTTGATCCAGATAAACCAGAAGAAAAAGAAAAATATGATATAGATGGAATTGTTTGGTTTGATAGTAACAAAGATGGAAAAAGAGATACAAATGAGCCACTATTAGAAGGAATTACAGTAAAATTATATAATGCAGATACAAATAGAATTGTGGTAGATAGTGAGAAAAGAATAAAAAAATTACAAACAAATGGAGAAGGCAAGTATCATTTTGAAAAAGTAGAAAAAGGAAATTATATTGTTTTATTTGAATATGATACTAATAAATATGATATAACTACATATCAAAAAACATCTGTTAATGAAAGTTTTAATAATGACGCGATTACAAAAGAAGTAAGTATTGATGGGGTAATAAAAAAAGCAGGTGTTACAAATACTATATCTTTGAATAAAAATTGTAAAAACATAGATATGGGATTGATAGAAAAAGATAAGTTAGATTTAAAATTGGACAAGTATGTTTCTAAAATAAGTGCTAGCTATAACGGAGAAAATAAAGAATATGAATATAATAATTTAAAACTTGCTAAAGTAGATATTCCAGCAAAACAGATAAATAACTTTGTAGTAACAATTCAATATAAAATTGTTGTTACAAATGAAGGAAATGCAAGTGCCTATGTAAAAAATATTGTTGACTATGTACCAAAGAATTTAAGTTTTGAGGCAGCTTCTAACCCTGGTTGGAAATTAAAACAAGATGGAAGTATAACATATATAAATTTAACGAATCAAGAAATTAAACCAGGAGAAAGTAAAGAAATTGTTTTAACATTAGTTGCTAAAAACTTAACAGGAAATTTTGTAAACCAAGCTGAAATTAGCGAAGTTTATCAGGTTGATAATTTAACTGATATAGATTCTGCGGTAAATGATAAAAAAGGTGACGATTATTCTGAAGCAGAAGTAATTATTAGTGTTAAAACTGGTATTTCAGGTTCTACTATAGTTAAAATAATAGGAGCTATTTTATTAGTATTGCTAATTTATTTTATAATAAGGAAATTTAGATTTAAGAATGTGGTTAAATTATTTGTTGCTGTAGTATTGTTAATTAATGTTATTGCAGTTAGTAATATAAGTAATGCAGAGCATATATTAGAATATGGAGAGGATGGTTTCCCAGAAATTATAGAACTTAATGATCCTGATATAGGTTATTTATATTATAGAGAGCCAGATTGGGAGTATAAACATGTTAGAGCTGGTGAATATGCTTGTGTAACATCAGGAGATCACACAACATTAGGAGGTTTTTATCATAGATATAAAAGAATAAATAGTAAAGGTGGAGAATATTATTCTATTAGTGCAGTACAAAATGCTGGATCAATTGATATTAATGGAAGTAACTTATATAGATTGGATAACTTGTTAGAATGTATATATGGAGAGAATTGGGGAGATGGTTTTAAAACAGTTAGTGATTCATTATCAGATATAATATTAACTGGAAATCAAAATTCAGATGGAGATATTAATGCGTATTCATATATAGATAATAATAGAATATTAGCAGGACCATTTTATATGGATTGGTCAATTAATGATTGGTCATGTGAATTAAATACTTCTGATTATTTTTCTATTAAAGATGAAAATGGAAATTCAATTAATAATTATAGAATAGTTAATAGTCAGGGTGTAGAGCTTACGGAATTAATGCAATTAAAAGGACAGAATTTTTATGTAGAAGTTCCTTCAAGTGTAAGTAGAATTCAAGTAAGTGTTGATGTACAGTATAAAAAGGAAGCTACTACAAAAAAAGGTTATAAAATGATTTATTATACTCATGATTCTGCAAACTGTGACAAACCACAAGCTGAACCAGACTTACCTATCCAGACTTATGCACGTGTACATCCATATGAGAAAAAAGAAAAGGTTGCTAAAGAAATAAATTATAAATGGATTGTTAATGTGCCAAAAGGAAATCTAAGAATTATAAAAAGAGATGTAGATACAGGAGTATTGTTAGATGGAGCAAAATTTAAAGTAACAGGAATAGATGCAGGAAAGAATGACAAATTTGTAGCAACTGTGACTACACAAAATGGCGGAGTAGCAGACATAATAGGACTACTTGAAGGAAGATATAAAATACAAGAAATTGGAGCTCCAAATGGATATATTTTTGAATATCAAACAGATATTGTTAAAGATACAACTGTAAATGCAAGAGCTACATCAGAGGTTGTTTTTACTAATAGAAAATATGGAAATCTAACTGTTGAGAAAGTTGACAATAGCAAGGCAAATGATGGTTTGACAGGAGAAACATTACATACATTATATGATAATGAAGCAGACAAGCAGTTAGGAGATGTAGAATTAGATCCAATTGTATTTAAAAATATAGGTTTTAAGGTATATTATACAATACCAGGAGATACAACAAAGAGGTATATATCAAATTATGTAGCGAATGAACATAAACCAAGTTCATATGTAGAGACAAATGAAGCAAATGCACAAATATTTAGAACTGATAATAATGGACAATTTAAATTAATAAATATTCCACAATATTATATATATCATGTACAAGAAGTTGAGTTGACAGATGACATGGCACAATATTATGATGTGGGAATTAAAGATGAAGAAATTCACTTAAATAATAATTATCAAAATGCAAATACATATTATAGAGCGAAAAATGTGCAGAAAAGAGTAGATATAGCAGGATATGTATGGGAAGATAAACAAAAGTCAAAAACATCTAAAAGAGATGATTTATACACAGTTGCTGATAATACATCAGCAACAGAAGATGACTTAAGAATTGGTGGAGTGAAGGTATATTTAAAGAAAAATGGAAAAGTGATAGCAAAAAGAACAACAAACACAACAGATATAGATAAATCACATAAAGTAGGAGAATACTTTTTCCCAGCAAAAGGCGATTTTGAAATAGATGATAATAATCCAAAAACATATGATTATACAATAGATATTTCAGAATTATCACAATATTCAGTTGAATTTGAGTATAATGGATTAAAATATGAAGCAGTTACAAGAAATGTAAATATAGCAAATGGTTCAAAAGCAGGAGAAACAAATGAAAATAGAACAAGAGTAAATGGTAATTATCATCAAATAGCAGGAAAGACACAAAAAACGGAAAAAGGAACAGAAGGAATTACAAGCAATAATGTACCACTAATATATACATCAGGAGATAATTACAATTCACAATTAGTACAAAATACATCATATACTCCAGAAACATTACAAGGAAGTACAGATGTAAATTCAGGAAAAATGTATGCTGATACAAAAACAGGAGGATATACGTTCAGTTGGAGTACAGGAACAAGAGTTATAAGAAATGTTAATTTAGGAATATATGAAAGAGAACAACCAGACTTAGCAATAGTAACAGACATAGATAATATAAAACTATCTATTAATGGATATGACCATACTTATAAATATCAACAGAGAGATGATTATGTGTCAGAAGGAATACCAGATAAAGATATAAATGCAGGTTATGATGCTGCAATGGATGGATTTAGTGTATCTGTAAAAAATTCAAATACGGGAAATTACAAAAAATTAAGCTATAAAAGAGATGTTTATGACTCATATATTTCTTATACGAAAAATGATACGACAAATAAGGATAGATTAAGAATGTTTGTAACATATAAAATGGCTATAAAAAATGAAAGTACTAATTTGATATCAAGAGTAAGTTTGAAGAATTATGCAGATACAAGATATGAAAATGTTAATAATTCTTATATATATGGAAGCAATACAAATATAACGGATAAATGGAAAAAAACGGGAACAGTAAGTGAAAATGGTACAAATAAAAATGTATGGGAATCAGAGATAATAGGGCAAGATATAGCACCAGGAAAATGTATGTACATATATTTAACATATGAAGTATCAACAGAAACAATAGTAGATTTAGCAAAATTATCTCCAAATGGCCAAAGTAAATTACAATTAGATACAAATAGTACAGAAATAGCCAAATATGCAACATGGGACTCAAATGGAAGAGTATATGCAGGAATAGATAAAGATTCAGCGCCAGACAACATTACATATAAAAAGGTGGAAACATATGAAGATGACACAGATTCAGCACCAGAGTTATGTTTTACAAGAAAAGAATCAAAACAATTTTCAGGATTAGTATTTGAAGATGGAACAAAAAATTCATCAAAACTGAATAGTGGACATGAAAGATTAGGAAATGGAATATATGACAAAAATGAGAAAACAGTAGAAAATGTTGAAGTAAAATTAGTTCAATATGACAATAAGTTAAGTACAGAAAATACTAATGTGGTAAAATTATATACTTTAGATGAAAAAGGAAATGTAGTTGTTAAAAATGCACAAGCAATAACAGGAAAAGATGGAACATATAATTTTACAGGGTTTGTTCCAGGAGAGTATTATATTGTTTATACATATGGAGAATACACATATGTAGATATGAACAAAGATAATGCTAACGAAAATAAGCAAACAAAAATAGATGAAAAAGAAGTGACAACACAGGATTATAAATCTACAATTATAAATGAAGATACATATAGAACATTAATAGACAACAATTATGCAGAAATAAAAGATAAAAAGTTATGGTATTGGTACAAAAATATAGAGAACTTTAATAAATCATCTGCAGTAGATAGTGCAGAAATAAGAAACAATATAAACAATTATTTAAGTACAATAACATATAAGAAGAAAACAGATTATGAAGGAGAGTTTTACAGCGGAGAACATAATGTAATGAAGGCATATACTGGAATAATAGATATTGCAGTAGAAGACGAAAGAGAACAGCAAACAGATTATGATTATGTAGAAGGTTCAAGAAATTATGAACTTAAATTTGGAATTGTAGAAAGACCAAGACAAAGTTTAGAAGTAACAAAAGAAGTAGCAAATATAAAAATTGCGTTAGCAAATGGACAAATTATAACAGAAGGAAACAAAGATGAAATACGTAGTGGAAGAACAAAATATGTAGTTTATCCAGAAGGTGGACCTTTAAAAATAGAAATTGATAATGAAATAATTGAAGGAGCTGATTTAGACATAAATTATAAAATAAAAATTGAGAATAAATCAGAAGTTGATTATAACAATATCGATTACTATAGATATGGAGCTGGAAAAGATAACACATATAAAACAAACTTAGTAAAAATAAAATTAGATACTATTGTTGATTATGTTGATGAAAAATTATCTGTGACACATGATATAGAAAATGGTACAAATAGTGATTTTGTATATTACAGTCCAAGTGCAAATATTGTAAAAGATAAATGGCAAATAATTTCTGATAATGGACATAAAGATATAGTAGACAATTTTGTTGGTGGAGTAGAAATTTCGCCTGATGTATATAGACATATAAAAAATAGGGCAAATATGGTAGTAAGAAATACAGATATAGAAATAGAGCCACCATTGAATGATAATTCAAAAACTACAGCAGAAATGGAATTACTAGCAAAAAGAAAATTAACAAGTATAATTAATGATGATAATATTTTTGACAACTATGTAGAATTAGTAAAAGTATCTAATTCAGCAGGAAGATTTTATGGACAGATGAGTAATAATACATGGGGATTAAAAACACCTGGAAACTTTGATGTTACAACATTAGAAAATATAAAGGAAATAGATACTAATAGTGATTCAAAAAATGCCAGAGTGACAATTGTTCCACCAACAGGGGAAAATACAGTATATTATTATATAATTGGAATAAGTTGTTTAATAATATTAGGTGCTGGTATAATAATTATTAAGAAAAAAGTTTTATAATAAATTTTATATGTAATTTTTTAAAAGAAATTAAATAGTATTTATTTACAAAGATTTTGTTCTTAATATTTACAGATTATAAAGGAAAGTATGCTTTTGGCACTACTTTCCTTTTCTGTATGTGAAAATATAAAATCATATTATAGCAGGTAGTGCAAAAAACTGAAACTCAAAAATATAAAAATATTGATTTTTATAATTAGATATATTATAATGTGTTTGATAATTTGCATGTGCTCATAGCTCAGCAGGATAGAGCAGTCGCCTCCTAAGCGACCGATGGTGGTTCGAGTCCGCCTGGGCACACCAACATTAAAATTATATAAATGATTTGGCGAAAATTAAGCGTAAAATCAAGTAAAAAATATACAAGAGAAAAAATAAAGTTATTAAATGGAGGAAAACTTGAAAGAAAAAATAAAAAAATTTTGTAATACCAAACAATTTCATATGTGTATGATTTTATTTATAATATTATTAATAATACTTGCAACAGTTACAATATCATTAAGATATAGTATAAAAGGAGAAACTAAATTGCCATTTGAAATATCAAAAGTAACTGTTATAAGTAATACAGAGGGTAACAACAATGAAGATGCACAAAATAAATGGAATCTAAATATTTTTCAAAATAATGATATATATTTATATATACAAAAAAATGATGAGTATGAGGATATAGAAGTTATAGAGTCTATTACTTTAAATAATTTTAAAATTGTAAAAAGTCCTAAAATAGGTAATGTTAAATTTTTAAAACCAGATTTAAGAGAAGAGACTACATTGTTTAAAAATATAGATGATAATATAACAGATAATATTGAATTTTTGGGAGATACAGTTGCAAATTTAAAACAAATGAAGATTTCTAACCAAGGAGGATTAATTGTTTTTAGAAGTGCTATTTCAGATATAGGAAATTATATTTCTAATGATGATGAAATAATTAATCATAATGAATTATTAAAGAAGATGAATATTAATAATAGTGATTTAGAATATTCAATTAGTTTTGATATTAATATGAAGTTTAAAACAGGAAAGTTATATAAAGCAAATATAGAGTTGGATTTACCAGCAGGAGATGTTGTAGAAAATGGAACTCAAAGTAAAGAACTTACTGATTTAGATGATATAGTTTTTAAAAGGGTAACCAATTAAAATTGATTATTAAAATTTTTAAACTTAATGTAAACTACTTGATAAATTTGATAATAAAGTATATAATACAGATGGTATGAAATTTAATCTTTGTATAGAGAGTAATCCAATAGAGACCTATGAACCTTGTCAGATCCGGAAGGAAGCAGCAATAAGTAGATTATCTTTATGTGGAGTGCTCTCTATAGAGAGATTGAGTTTCACACCATTTTTAAAATTGTAGATATATTAATTATTATAGTTTGTAATATAAAGGATGTGAAATTATGGGGTACACAGCTCTTTATAGAAAATTTAGACCAATTACGTTTTCAGAGCTTGTTGGTCAAGAACATATTACAAGAACATTAAGAAACCAAATTATTGCAGATAGAGTAGGTCATGCGTATTTGTTTAATGGTGGAAGAGGTACAGGAAAAACATCTTCTGCTAAAATTTTGGCAAGAGCAATTAATTGTTTACATCCAATTGATGGAGAACCTTGCAATGAATGTGAAATATGTAGGGCTGCTATGAACGGCTCTCTTACTGATATTGTAGAAATGGATGCGGCTTCTAACAATAGTGTAGAAGATATAAGAAGTATTAGAGAAGAAGTTAACTTTTTGCCAACTAAAGCAAAGTATAGAGTATATATTATAGATGAGGTTCATATGTTATCATCAGGGGCTTTTAATGCTTTACTAAAAACATTGGAAGAGCCACCAGAACATGTAAAATTTATTTTGGCAACAACAGAACCACAAAAACTTCCAGCAACAATACTTTCTCGATGTCAAAGATTTGATTTTAAAAGGATATCAAATGAAGATATTATTAAAAGATTAAAAATTGTTTGTGAAGAAAGTCATATTGAAATAACAGAAGGGGCATTAAATATTATTTCTGTTTTATCAGAAGGTGCAATGAGGGATGCTTTGTCTATTTTAGAAAGATGTATACAAGATGGAGAAAATAAAATTGATGAAGATAAAATTAAGGACTTAGTGGGAATTCCTAAAATAACATATGTACATAATATTATAGAAGCTATTGTAGAATATGATATTGATAAGGCTTTAGAGGCAATAGATGTAGTTATAAATGAGGGAAAAGATTTAGATAACTTTTTATGGGAAATGATAAAATATGTTAAAGATGTTTTAGTTTATCAATCTTCTAAAAGAAGTGATTTATATAGTGAGGAAGAAACTGAAAAAATAAAAGTTCTTTCAGAGAAAGCAACAAAAGATAAATTTGTTTATATTATATATGAATTATCAAATTTAGAAAATGATATGAAGTGGTCTACTCAAAAGACAATTATGTTTCAAGCGGGAATGATTAAATTATGTAGTAAACAGGCTGAAGCGGGTGACAATTTAGAAAGTAGAATTGAGAAGATAGAAAATTACTTAAAATCAGGTAAGGTACAGGTTGCTAATTATAATAATGTACAAAATACTTCTGTACCAGTACAAAAAGTAGAACAAAGGCAATCTTATCAAAATGTAAATCAAAATAGGGTAATAGTAAATGATAAAAAAACAGCGACTTCATATTCAAGTGATTTAAACAAAAGTTGGCCAAAGATTGTAAGTGATTTAAAACAAAATGGTAAAATTGTTTTATATACAAATTTAATGAATACTAGGGCAGAGGAAATAAATGATATGACAGTTGGAATTAAGTTTCCAAATGGAATAACTGCTTTTGGTAAGACCGTTTTAGAAAAACAAGAAAATATTAAGGAAATTTCAACATTAGTTTCTATGGCTTGTGGAAAGCCAATGAATATTAAATATATATCAGAGGAACAGAGTTGTGCTATTGAGCATAACCCTCAAGATGATATTGTAAAGATTGCAAGTGATTCAGATATACCATTTAATGTTGTTGAGTAATTGAATTTTAGTTAGTGTTTTAAATTATTATGTAGTATCGTAGCGTGATAATATGATGTATTTGTTATTAATAGAAAAATCTTTTATATAATAATAAAATTTTTGTTAATGAGAAGAAAAAAGATAAATCGAAATAAAATATATAAATTAAGAAAGGAATGATTAAAATGGCAAAAAGAGGAGGTTTCCCAGGAGGAATGGGAGGATTTGGTGGAATGAACATCAATAATTTAATGAAAGAAGCAAAAAAAATGCAAGCAGAAATGCAAAAATCTCAAGAGGAGCTAGCAACAAAAGAGTTTGAAGCAACAGCTGGTGGAGGTGCTGTTAGTGTAAAAGTTACTGGAGAAAAAGTAGTAAAAGAAATAAAAATTAAACCAGATGTAGTAGATGCAGAAGATGTAGAAATGTTAGAAGATTTAGTTTTAACATGTGTAAATGAAGCATTAAGAAAAGTAGACTCTGCACAAAATCAAGAATTGGGAAAATTTAATATACCTGGATTGATGTAATAGAATACTATAAAAAGGAGAAAAAACAATGTCATTATATGCACCATCAATCGAAAAATTAATTGAAAGTTTTGAGAAATTGCCAAGTATTGGACATAAAACTGCAGCTAGACTTGCTTTTTATATTTTAAATTGTTCGGAACAGGAAACAAATGAATTTGTTAATTCAATTGTAGAAGCTAAGAAAAATTTAAAATATTGTAGTAAATGTTATAATATTTCTGATACTGACCCATGTCCAATTTGTTCTAGTCCCAAAAGAGATCAATCTTCTATTTGTGTAGTAGAAGATGTAAGAGATGTTGTAGCCATGGAAAAAACACATGAATTTAAAGGTGTATATCATGTGTTACATGGCTCAATATCTCCAATGAATGGAGTTGGACCTGATGATATAAAAATAAAGGAACTTTTATCACGCTTAATGGATGGACAAGTAAAAGAAGTTATTTTAGCAACAAACCCAAGAGTAGAAGGGGAGGCTACAGCAATGTACTTGTCTAAATTAATAAAACCATTAGGAGTAAAAGTGACAAGAATAGCACATGGAATACCAGTAGGAGGAGACTTAGAATACACAGATGAAATAACCCTAACAAAAGCGTTAGAAGGAAGAAGAGAAATTTAAAACAATAGAACTAATTTATAAAGAATACATATAATAGCATATAGTGAGGTATGTTATTATATGTGTTTTTCTGATTTATCCAGTTGTAATTTAATAGGATTAGCAAGTAGTTTAGATATAGCAATAGGCAATAGTTTATCATCAGAAGAAGTCGGAACATTAGCAGCATTTACAACAGCTTTGGCTGATAATTTAGCAATTATAGCAATTCAAAAAGATAAGGATAATAAGCAATGTTAAGTTAGTACAAAAATTGATGAAAATGTTTAAAGGACCTAGTCACAACTAACCAAAGTGGTGAAGATGATTGAAAAGACGTGAGATAACTAACAATAAAAAAGAAAAGTGGTCAAAAAGGGGCGTCCCTATTGACCATGTAATTTATGTGAGAAGGGTTTTGCAGATGTTTTCTGTTGAGTGCTTTTTTGCTAGTGTGCTGGTGTTTTTTTTCATTTCTTCTAAGTTTTCTGGATTTTCTAATATGCTTTTTAGTACTTCATATGGTGTAGATGTTTTTCTTAGCCATATTCCAGTTCCGTTTTTTTCAAGAAATTCTGCGTTTTCTTCCTCTTGACCAGGTATTGGGTTTATAATAATCATTGGCAAATTTGATGCTAGACTTTCTGATGTCGTTAATCCACCAGGTTTTGAAATGACTATGTCTGAAACTGCCATAAGTTCTGGAACTAGGTTCGTGTAATCTAAAACTTTTATTGTTTTTGATTTATTGTTTTCTGATACAATTTTTTCAAATTCTAATTTCATTTTTTCATTTTTTCCACTTATGGCAATTATTTGAATGTTTGGAAAATTTTTTGCGAGACATTCAAATACTTCAACTGTTTTTGCTTTTCCTAATCCAAATTCTCCACCACCAAAGAATAATATTGTTTTTTTATCTTCTGAGAATTCAAAACTATCTAATATTTGTTTTTTTTCTTCTAAAGAATATTCTTTTAAAAATCTTGATGATATTGGAATTCCAGTTGCAAATATTTTTTCTTCAGGAATATTCTTTGATATTAAATATTCTTTCATTTTGTTGTGAGCTACGAAAAAATAATCTGTATAATCACTTCCGACTAACCATTGGTCATGTGGAGAAAAATCAGTCATTATAGTTGCAATTTTTGAGTCTATTTTGTTTTTTCTTTTTAAGTAGCTACACATTTGGCTTCCAAATGGATGAGTAGATATAATAATATCTGGTTTTTTTTCTCTTAATAATTTTAACAGTTTTATTGCAAAAATTTTATTTGTTCTTGAAGAAATATGAGCCAATGGTCCTTTTTGAGAATCATTATAAATTTTACCCCAAGCCCATGGTAGTTTTTTTGCCATTTCGCGATAAGCAGCTGTTGTTATTTTTTCTATTGGTTTATTTACATATTTCATACAGTCTATTAATTCTGTTTCACATTCATTATAATTTTTATCTATACATTCTTTTATGGACTTTGCAGCATTTAAATGCCCACCTCCATAAGAAGCATAAAATATTAATATTTTTTTCATAAAATTTTATTCCTTTCTTATTTTATTTTAACATCTATTATAAAAAATGTAAATAACAGGTATATTTTTTAAATTTTTACTCAAAATAAATTTAAAAGTTACTAAATAAAAAGCATTAATATTAAAAGTTTAAGTATTAACTTAAATTAAAGTATATTAAACAAATAGTAACATAACAGAAAAGATGAAGGGAAAATTAAGATGAAAGAAAAAGTGAAAAAGATTTTTAAAATTTCTTTATTGATATTATTAATTTTATTATCCACAATTTGTGTTTTCTTTGTGGATAACGGAACTACAAATAATGTTAGTATATCAAAATCTTCTAATACTTCTGATATACAATTAATGGCAAGAGCAATAAATGGAGAAGCAAGAGGAGAACCGTATGAGGGGCAAGTTGCGGTTGGAGCTGTTATTTTAAACAGAGTTAAAGATTCAAGATTTCCAAATTCTATAGCAGGTGTTATATATGAACCAGGGGCATTTACTGCTGTTTCTGATGGACAAATTAATGTACCAATAAAAGAAGGTTCTACAGTGCTTAAAGCAGCACAAGACGCAATGAATGGTTGGGATCCAACAGGAGGATGTGTATATTATTTTAATCCAGCAACAGCTACTAATAAGTGGATATGGTCACGACCATTTGTAAAAATGATAGGAAAGCACAGATTTTGCAAATAAATTTTAATTTTTATATTGTAAATTTAATGATATTTGCTAATAAGTAATTTATACAAAAATTTAAATCTAAAATAATTTGAATTTGTAACTTATGTTGCAAAAAGAAAGGATGATTTTATGAAAACAGAAAAAGAAAAAAGATTTACTACGAGGAAATCATATATATGGTCTGCAATTGTTATATTTAGTGTAGTGGCTATATGTTTGATTACTGTTATTATTCGAGATAAAAATGAAGCAAAAATTGCCTCAGAGAATGATTATAACATGGCATTTTATGAACTAGTTGATTATGTACAAAATGTTGAAACATATCTTGCAAAATCTTTAATATCAAGTACTCCAGAACATGGAGCAGAGACATTGACAAATGTTTGGAGAGAAGCAAATTTAGCACAAGCATATTTGTCACGTTTACCAATAGAAAGTCAGGAGTTAGAAAACACACAGAAATTTTTAAACCAAGTAAGTGATTATAGTTATTCATTATCAAGAAAAAATATATATAATGAAAGTTTAACAGAAGAAGACTTGAATAATTTAAATGATTTACACAAATATAGCCTTGAATTAGAAAATACATTAAATCAATTATCAGAAGATATTAATAGTGGAAGGGTTAAATGGAACCAAATAAAAGGAAAAACTGGAACAGAACTTGCACAACAAGTTAGTACAGATTCTTTAGATGGATTAAGCAATTTAGAGGAAAATTTCCACGAATATTCAGGATTAATTTATGATGGAGCGTTTTCAGAACATTTAACAAGTAGTGAACCAAAAGGATTAACAGGAAACGATATAGATGAAGAAACAGCAAAACAAAAGGTAATAGAATTTATTGGAAATGAACAGATTAAAGAAATACAAAGTTTAGGACTTTCTGAAAATGCAACAATTCCAGAATATAATTTTTCGGTAACAACTAATAGTGAATATAATATTACAATTTCTATTTCTAAAAAGGGTGGACATGTAATTTATATGAATACAAACAGAGAAGTAAATTCAGAAATTTTAACTCAGGAAGAAGCAAATCAAAAGGGAAAAGAATTTTTAGAGGCAAGAGGATTTTCTGGAATGAAAGAGACTTATTATCTAAAACAGGATGGAATTGTTACAATTAATTATGCCTATGTTCAAAACAATGTGGTTATATATTCAGATTTAATAAAAGTAAAAGTTGCATTAGATAATGGTGAAATTTTAGGAATTGAAACAACAGGATACTTAAATAATCATACACAAAGAGATACTTCAAAAGTTAGTATAACAGCAGAAAATGCAAAGAAAACATTAAATAAAAATTTAAATATCTTATCAGAAGGACTTGCTATTATACCAACAGAGTATAAAACAGAAATTTTATGTTATGAATTTAAGGGGAAAGTTGATGATAAAGAATTTTTAGTTTATATAAATGCAGAAAATGGAAGAGAAGAGGATATATTAATTATTACCAATACACCAAATGGAACACTAACAATGTAGTAATCTTAAATTTTTATGTAATTTTAATAAAAATATAAGAGAATATATAGATTATTATAATAATAAAAGTATAAAAGGCAAATTAAGAGGAATGGATTCTGTACAATACAGAGTTCATTCCTTTTAACTTGCCTAGTACCTTATCTAGTCAAAAATTTTAATAAATAAAGTTCAACGTATATTTATTTAATGTCTTTTATAAGTATCTCTTGATAACAATGTTGTACTAACAACTTTTCCATTTTTCTTTAAAGTTTTATATCCTTCAGAATAGATGGCTGTAGGAGTTTGTTTAGTAATACGTGATGTTATTTGAACTTCATAATCATCTGGAGTTTTTACACCAAAAATATTACATTTTGCAATTCCACCAGAAACAGAACAATATATTTTAATAGGATAAGCTCTATTATTTTTAAATTTAAAATCAATTGCTCCATACACAACAGTTGCGTCTCTACTAGCATTAGAGTAAGAAGGAATAAATTGATGATTACTTCTTTGAACAATATCTAAATTGGCATATAAAACAGCATTGTATAAAGTAGTAGTAATTTGACAAATTCCTCCTCCTATACCATCTACGATTTGACCATTGACATATGTTCCAGCTTCTTTATATCCAGCAGCTGCAGTTCTATTACCAACAACCTTGTTATATGAAAATGTTTCGCCAGGCATAAGAACAGTACCATTTATTTTATTAGTAGCTAATTTCAAATTAGTTGTTCTATCTTTTTCATTAGGATTATATCTTGTAGAAAATGTAGATAGTAAATCTGGAAAAGCTTCTGAGCCAATCATATTAGTTGTTATTTGAGGGTATATTACCTTTAAAGGAATTTTACATTCATCTTGTGAATTTGCTAATAAGTTTTGAGCTTCTTCCATTGAAATTTTAAAATCTAATCCATTTTCACTTGGATGAACTGTATATGGATTTTTAGTGTAATAAGCATTAGATGGTTCTTTGTAAATCTCTTTATGTATTGCCTCTAAATTAACTTCAGAAGGATATGTTGTAGAAGTTTTTAGTTCTATTGGTTCATTAAAGTTTAAATTATAAATAGCATTTTGGATTATTCCCAACATTTCGTCAATATTAATATTTTGTCCTGGTTTTCCTTTTGTAATAATTAGATTATTATTTTCAATGTAGTAACCGCTTTGAACCATTTTGTCAGGCAAATTAGATGAAATTTCTTCTAAGCTTTTTTTAAGTTGTTCATTATCTAATGAAAAGTATGGCTCAATGTTAATATTAGAAAATTTTAACTTTAAAATATTAAAGTTTTTTTCTAAAAGATTTCCATCCCTTCCAATATTATAAGCTTGATTAACAGCTTCATCTATATGAAAATTAATATTTAAATTAGAAGTAGATATAGTTGATTCATAATCAGTATGTTTTAAAATTATCTCTTCTGGAAGTGATTTTTTTATTTCTTCATTTATTTTTGTAATAGCTTGTTCTTTTGTAAGGTCAGATATATCAATACTTTTTATTTTTATTCCAGAATATATAGTTTCTTTTTGAGAGTTTGAATAAAAATAAAACATTGTGAGTAATATAACAATAACTGAGAATATTACAATGATAATTCCTAAAATTGCTAATTTATCAAGTCCTTTTTTCGATTTTTCTGGATTATATGGTTTAAATTCTTTGGAGTTATTTTCAAAAGAAGATTCTGATTTTTTTTGGATAGTTTCTAATTGCAAATGTGATTCTATTTCTTCTTTTTGTGAATCTTGATTTATAGTATTTTCTTCAGATATTGTTTCAATAGATTCTGTTTTAGAATTTGTTTCAGAGATATTTTCTGAATTAGTAATATTTTCCTCAGGTGAGTTTTCTAAAGACTTGATTTCAGAATCTAGTGTATTGTTTTCTAAGTTATTAGAAGTTATTTCATTCTTTTCTAAAGTTTTGTTTTTTACTTCCATACAAAGTTTCCCTTTCCTATGTTACTTAAATTTTGGAATTAAATTAAGTAATTTTAAATTTAAATTTTTAAATGCAAAGATAGTATAACATAATTTGTAAAAAAATGCTATTTTTAGTCAAAAAATACCAAAATAATAATAATTTTTTTGTATATAATATTATTAATAAAACTTTAATATAAGTTTTATTAGAAATGGGAGGATGTTATGTCTAGGAATAGTAAATTAATATCTGAAAATTTAAGAGAAGAAATTGCTAAGGAATTAGGAGTTTATGAGCAAGTAAAAAAAGACGGAGGAAGTTGGGCTGGTGTTTCTTCAAGAGATTGTGGAAATATAGTTACAAAAGCTATTGAGATAGCGAATCGTTCTGTAGAAAATAAGTAGTTTCTAAAAATAAAAGTCATAAGAAAGTAATTTTAGTTTTCTTATGACTTTTTATGTTGCAAAAATATATGAATTTAATATAATTTTTATTATTAAAAAACATATAATACTATTTTTTCTTTTGTTGTGCTAATAGAGCAGACTTTATTTTATCTAAAATATAAGTATTTTCTGTATTTAAGGAATTATAAGAATTCTTTATATTTAAATCAAGAAGCTCATCAGAACTCACATTTAAATAAATGCAAATATTTTTTAATAAATCGGTGGAAATGTAAAAAATAATAATACAATGTCATCTTTTTTTGAATTTATAATGAAAAATATGGAAATAAATGTTATAATTAGAAAAAATAATTGAAAAAGGAGTAGACAAATTATGAATGAAGATTTAATTTTAGATAGATTAGCCAATAATATTATAGATTATACAATTCAGACTAGAGAAAGAGTATATAATAATGTTAGAGAAGAAATGGTAAATTATTATTGGAATGTTGGAAAAATGATTGTTGAAGAAGAACAGGGTGGCGATATTACTCCAGAGTATGGAAGAAAATTGTATATAGAATTATCAAAAAGACTTACAAATAAAATGGGAAAAGGATATTCACGTTCAAACCTATTTAATATGAGAAATTTTTATATAACATATCCAATTGTCCAGACGTCTGGACAATTGAGTTGGTCGCATTATTGTGAATTAATAGGGATTAAAGATGAAAATGAAAGAAAATTTTATGAAAAATAAACAGTAAATTCAAAATGGTCAACTAGAGAATTAGGGAGACAAATAGAAAGTGGACTTTATCAAAGGCTTTTGTTATCAGATGGAAAGGCTAATAAAGAGAAAGTGTTACAATTGGCTAAAGAAGGTCAGATTATAGAAAAACCAGAAGATATAATAAAAGAACCTTATGTTTTTGAATTTCTTGGAATAAAGGAAGAAAAGCCTTTACTAGAAAAAAATCTTGAATATAAATTGATTAGACAATTAGAGGACTTTTTATTAGAGTTAGGAAAAGGTTTTATGTTTGTGGGTTCACAGCAAAGAATAACAATAGACAATATTCATTATTATGTTGATATGGTTTTTTACAACAAAATATTAAAATGTTATGTTTTGATTGATTTAAAAATGGGAAAATTAAAACCAGAAAATATGGGGCAAATGAATATGTATCTAAATTATTATGAGACTGAAATTAATGATATAGGAGATAATAAACCAATAGGAATAATACTATGTGCTAAAAAAGATAATGTAGTAGCTGAATATAGTCTAGGCGGAATTAATAATAATTTATTTGCATCAAATTATACATACTATATGCCAAATAAAGATGAATTGATTGCACAAGTAGAAAAAGTAATAAATGAGAATGAAGAAGATGAAAAATAAAATATTTTGAATCGTCCAGACGTCTGGACAATTTAAAAATAAAAATAATTTAAAAATATAAATAAAAAAACGCTTTGAATTTAGAAATAAGTTCAAGGTGTTTTTTATAATAAAATAAATATTTTCAAAATTTATGACAAAATTAATTCTTTTATGCTATAATGTTTTTATATGAAAAATGTAAGAGATACTATGAATAAAATTCAAATATAAAACAAATGAAAAGAGGAAAATAAAAATGAAAAACGTTAAAACCGTTGCGGGAGTACACACACACACACACACAGGTAATTTAAAAAATATAAGAAAAAGACAAAATGAAAAAGGAATAACACTAATAGTACTAGCAATAACGATAATAATTTTGCTTATATTATCAGGAATAACAATTGCTACATTAACAGGAGAAAATGGTTTATTTGCAAGGGCAAAAGAAGCAAGACTAGAAACAAAAAGAGCGCAGATAAAGGAATGGTTGGATTTAAAATTAATAGAGGAACAATCAGAAGATATAAACAGAACATCAGAAGATATAATAATAGCAACAAGAGAAAATGTAATAAAAAATCAAAATGAATTAAAACAGATGGGAAAAGATATATCAATAGGAGAAGTATTAAACGAAACAATAAATGAAAATCCAAAGAAAGTAAACACATATTTTGAAGTAATAGTTGATGGAGACATATACAAAGTAGAAATGAGTGGTACAAAATTCATAGGAAATATAAATGAATTAGTACCAAAAATAACATTAGAAAGTATAACAAATACAACAAATACAATAACAGTAAAGGTAAAAACAGAAAGAAATGAAGGCGGAAAAATAGAATATTACATAAAAGGAGAAGATGAGGAAAAATATACTTTAAAAGAAACAACAACAAATGAGACATATACATACTTAAACTTAGAACAAAATAAAAAATACAATATAAAAATAGTAGCAGTAGCAAAAAATGGAAGAACAGCAGAAGTACTTGTAGATAGAACAACAGGAAAAGTAGCAGACTTAACAACAGGAAACACAACATTTGAATACAGTACAAAGGAATGGACAAATGGAAATGTAACAGTAACAGCAAAACCAACAGTAACAGGATTTACACTACAAACAAGTAAAGATGGAAGAACATGGAATAACACAGCAACACAAACGCTTACAGAAAACGGAACAGTTTATGCAAGATTATGGGATGGAACAAACTATGGAGGAACAGCCTCAGGAAGTGTAACAAACATAGACAAGACAAAACCAATAGTAACAGGAGCAAACCCAACAACAAATAGCATAAAAATAACAGCAACAGACGAAGCAAGTGGAATAATAGGATATGCAGTAACAACAAGTACAACAACACCAACAAGTTTTACAAGTTTTACAAGTTGTGCAAGCACAAAAACATTAAATGTAACGGTAGGAGGAAAAACACAAGGAACAACATATTATGTATGGGTAAAAGATAAAGCGGGAAACATAAGTGCAAGTAAAAGTACATCAACAGGCAACATAGTAGATTTAACAACAGGAAATACAAAATTTGAATACAGCACAAAGGAATGGACAAATGGAAATGTAACAGTAACAGCAAAACCAACAGTAACAGGATTTACACTACAAACAAGTAAAGATGGAAGAACATGGAATAA
>CAUWIY010000008.1:0-86068 GCA_963559065.1 uncultured Clostridia bacterium | reverse complement strand
CGAAAGATGAAGTATAGGAGCTGACGCCTGCCCAGTGCTGGAAGGTTAAGGGGAAGAGTTAGGCGAAAGCCGAAGCTTAGAACCAAAGCCCCAGTGAACGGCGGCCGTAACTATAACGGTCCTAAGGTAGCGAAATTCCTTGTCAGGTAAGTTCTGACCCGCACGAAAGGCGTAATGATTTGGGCGCTGTCTCGACAATGTACTCGGCGAAATTGTAGTACTAGTGAAGATGCTAGTTACCTGCGACAAGACAGAAAGACCCCATGGAGCTTTACTGTAGCTTGATACTGGGTTTCGATAATTTATGTACAGGATAGGTGGGAGGCGAAGAAGCAATTGCGCCAGCAGTTGTGGAGTCATCCTTGGGATACCACCCTTAAGTTATTGAAATTCTAACCTGTAGTCCTGAGCGGGCTAGGGGACAATGTCAGGCGGGCAGTTTGACTGGGGCGGTCGCCTCCAAAAGAGTAACGGAGGCGCGCAAAGGTTTCCTCAGCGCGGACAGAAATCGCGCGAAAGAGTGCAAAGGCAGAAGGAAGCTTAACTGAGAGACTGACAAGTCGACCAGATACGAAAGTAGGTCTTAGTGATCCGGCGGTAGTGAGTGGAAATGCCGTCGCTCAACGGACAAAAGTTACCCTGGGGATAACAGGCTTATCTCCCCCAAGAGTTCACATCGACGGGGAGGTTTGGCACCTCGATGTCGGCTCATCACATCCTGGGGCTGTAGTAGGTCCCAAGGGTTGGGCTGTTCGCCCATTAAAGTGGTACGCGAGCTGGGTTCAGAACGTCGTGAGACAGTTCGGTCCTTATCTGTCGCAGGCGGAGGATATTTGAAGGGAGTTGGCCCTAGTACGAGAGGACCAGGCTGAACAAACCGCTGGTGCACCAGTTGTCATACCAATGGCACAGCTGGGTAGCTAAGTTTGGAAGGGATAAACGCTGAAAGCATCTAAGTGTGAAGCCCACCCTAAGATAAGATATCCCATACCATAAGGTAGTAAGATTCCATATAGACTATGTGGTGATAGGTTGGAGGTGTAAGTGTAGCAATACATTAAGCTGACCAATACTAATAAATCGAGGGCTTAACCACAAAACGTTAAGTAAGAGAGTAATCGGAACAAAGAACCTAAAACGAAAAATAATTCATCTATGTATTTTTGAGTGTGCTTTAATTGCATACATTAATTTTCTAGTGATAATGACATTTAGGGTAATACCTGTTCCCATTCCGAACACAGAAGTCAAGCCTAAGTGTGCCGAAAATACTTGCGGGTTACCCTGCTGGGAAGATAGGTTGTCGCTAGTTTTTTTTGTTGTTAAAAAATATTGTAAAAAACTAGAAATAAGTATTTGAACTAAGACTAAATATTAATACTATCATTATGAATATATTAACGTACAATTTTAATGTCAATTAAAATAAATGATATAATAAAATATAGTAAAAATAAGTAAGTCTCAAATATTTATTTGTGATTTTTTAAGACATAATTATTAAAATAATAAATTAAAAGAATAGATAGGAAATAGTATAATTATTAAAACAATATAAAAACAATTCAACAAACAATATAAAAAGAAATGATTTTTGTAAAACAAAAAATAAGATAAAGGAGAAAATCAAAATGGGAAAAGTAACATGGAAACCAGGTACATTCTTATATCCAATACCAGCAGCAATGGTAAGCTGTGGAACAATGGAAAAATCAAATATTATAACAGTTGCATGGACTGGAATCATTAATACAAATCCAGCAATGGTCTATATATCAGTTAGACCAACAAGATATTCATATAAACTAATAAAGGAACAAGGAGAATTTGTAATTAATTTAACCACAAAAAATTTAGTAAAAGAAACAGATTGGTGTGGTGTAAAATCTGGAGAAAAAGTAGATAAATTTAAAGAAATGAAACTACATAAAGAAAAAGCGAACTTTGTAAAATGTCCAATGATAAAGGAAAGTCCTGTTTCTGTAGAATGCAAAGTAAAAGAAATAAAGGAATTAGGAAGTCATACAATGTTTATAGCAGATGTTTTAGCAATAAATAGTGATGAAAAATATATAAACGAAAAAGGAGCATTTGATATAAGTAAATGTGATTTAATATCATATGCAAATGGCGGATATTATTCAATGGGCAAGAAATTAGGAAAATTTGGATTTTCAGTTCAAAAAAAGAAGAAAAAATAATATCATTTTACCCTTTGAACAATCTAATATAAAATAAATGCAAATAAATAAAAAGTATATTACTGTTCAGATTAGAAAAATAAAAAATTATTTAATATTCAAAAAATTAAATAAAAAAACACTAAAAAATCTACTAAATTCATTGACATAAGCTTATAAAAGTGGTAAAATATTCAAGTATATGTTTTACATATATTCACATCGTTTAAAAAAGTATGGTAATTCGGAGGTGTATTAAAATGGCAGCAAAAGGACCAAGAGAAAATATAATATTAGAATGTACAGAATGCAAAAATAGAAATTATATGACATCTAAAAATAAAAGAAACAATACTGATCGTTTAGAATTAGTAAAATATTGTAAATTCTGTAAAAAACGTACTACACATAAAGAAACAAAATAAAAGCTATTTTAGGGAGGAAACAAAATGGCTAAAAAAGAATTGAAAAATCAGAAAGATAAAACAAGTTTTGCAAAAAGCTTCAAAGCAGAACTAAAAAAAGTAGTTTGGCCAACACCAAAACAATTATTTAACAATACTGTTGCGGTATTAGCTATAGTTGTGGTAACAGCACTACTAGTATTTGTTTTAGACTTTACTTTTGAAGCAATGAACGAATACGGTATTGATAAAATCAAACAAGTAGTAAGCAATTCAACAACAAATACAACTTCTGAAAATGTGTCAAATGATGAAAATGTAGTAAGTAATGAAAGCTCAAATTCTGATAATCAAGCAGGAAATGAAACAAATTCTCAAGAAAACACATTAACAGAAAATCAATAATAATTGTTTAAAAGACCAAAAATATCAAAAGGAGGCTTAATCCAAATGTCTCAAAAAGATTATGATATGAATCCTAGATGGTATGTTGTACATACTTATTCAGGATATGAAAATAAAGTAAAAACAGATTTAGAAAAAACAATAAAAAATAGAGAGTTAGAAGACTACTTCTTTGATATTATTGTTCCAATGGAAGAACAAATAGAAATAAAAGAAGGAAAAAGAAAAACAAATCTAAAAAAAGTTTTTCCTGGATATGTTTTAATAAAAATGATAGTAACTGAAGAAACATGGTACATTGTAAGAAATACAAGAGGTGTAACAGGTTTTGTAGGTTCAGGAACAGACCCAATTCCATTAACTGATGATGAAATTAGAAATATGGGATTTGAAGAAACCGAAATTAATGTTGATTATGAACTAAATGAACAAGTAGAAATTATGAATGGTCCATTTGAAGGCTTTGTAGGTACAGTTCAAGAAATAAATAAAGAAAAACATAAAGTGAAAGTTTTAGTATCTATGTTTGGAAGAGAGACACCAGTAGAATTAGAATTTTCACAAGTAAAAAAAGTTCAATAATCTATAAAAATAATCAAACAAAATAAATTATTAAAAGTAATATATGTAAAATTAGAGGAGGTGCCATAAAAATGGCAGAAAAAGAAATTTCAAACATAATTAAATTACAAATAGAAGCTGGAAAGGCAACACCAGCTCCACCAGTAGGACCAGCATTAGGTTCAAGTGGTGTTAATATCATGCAATTCGTTAAAGAATTTAATGATAGAACAGCAAACCAACCAGGAATGATTATACCAGTTGTTATAACAGTATATAAAGATAAATCATTTGAATTTATCACAAAAGTTCCACCTGTTGCAGTTCTTATCAAAAAAGCAATTAAAATTGAAAAAGGTTCAGGAAAACCAAATAAAGATAAAGTTGCTAAAATAACAAAAGAACAAGTAAAAGCAATTGCAGAACAAAAAATGCCAGACTTAAATGCTGCATCATTAGAAACAGCAATGAGCATGGTTGAAGGAACAGCTAGATCAATGGGTGTAGTTGTTATAGACTAGTTTATAAAATTAAAAAATATAAATAAAATTGGGAGAGTAATAACTCGTCAAAACCAAAGGAGGGTAAAATGAAAAAATTATCAAAAAGATATGCAGAAAGCATGAAATTATTAGAAAAAGGAAAACAATATGAAATCAAAGAAGCTTTAGAAGTTATTGAAAAAATGCCAAAAGCTAAATTTGATGAAACTGTTGAATTACATGTTAAATTAGGTGTAGATTCAAAACATGCTGACCAACAAGTTAGAGGTACAGTAGTACTTCCAAATGGTACAGGAAAAACACAAAAAGTATTAGTATTCGCAAAAGGACCAAAAGCAGAAGAAGCACAAAAAGCTGGAGCTGATTATGTTGGTGCTGAAGAATTAATACCAAAAATCCAAAATGAAAATTGGTTTGATTATGATGTCGTAGTTGCAACACCAGACATGATGGGTGTTGTAGGTAGATTAGGTAAAGTATTAGGACCAAAAGGATTAATGCCAAACCCTAAATCAGGAACAGTTACAATGGATGTAACAAAAGCTATAAATGAAATTAAATCTGGTAAAGTTGAATATAGATTAGACAAAAATAACATTATTCACTTAGGATTTGGAAAAGTTTCTTTTGGAACAGAAAAATTAGCTGAAAACTACGAAACAATAATGAATGCTATTATTAAAGCAAAACCAGTTGCTGCAAAAGGACAATACATAAGAAGTGTAGCTGTAGCAACAACAATGGGACCAAGTATAATAATTGATCAAAAATAATATTAAGCCATAGACAGTAGGCAAAATAATAAGTCCTACCGAGGTTATAAAAATGAGTGTAAAACACTTTTTATAGCCACGGTTGGAGATAAAAAGTGTTTTTAAATTTTTAATATATAAATTTTGTAAATTAGAAGTTAAAAATAGGAAACTATTTTAAGCCTCAATTTTCAAAAATAGGAGGTGAAAGTCAAAAATGGCAAGTGAAGCAATATTAAATCAAAAGAAAGAAGAAGTAACAAAATTAGCTAATAAAATTAAAGAAGCTAAATTAGTACTTTTAACAGATTACAGAGGAATTAATGTTGAAAATGTAACAGAATTAAGAGCTGAATTAAGAAAAGTAAATGGAGAATATGCTGTTATAAAAAACAACATTACAAGAAGAGCATTAGCAGAAGCAGGTATTGAAGGTTTAGAAGAACAATTAGTAGGACCTACAGCTGTTATAATGAGCAATGAAGATTACTTAGAACCAACAAAAGCAATTTATAATTTTACAAAAAACAATGAATATTATAAAATTAAAGGTGGAGTAATAGATGGAAAAGTAATGACAGCAGAAGAAATCATTACATTAGCAAAATTACCATCAAAAGAAACTTTACTATCTATGCTTGCTGGAGCATTACTTGCAAATATTTCAAAATTTGCAGTTGCACTTGATCAAGTTAGAATTCAAAAAGAAGAAGGTTCTACAGCTGAAGCTACAGTAGAAGCAGAAGCATAATTATAATAAATTAAATTTATAATTAAGAACTACAAATATGTATGAATAATACAAAAATAAAATAACAAAAAATAAATTAGGAGGATTAAAAAATGAATAAAGAAGAAATGATTGAAGAAATCAAAAAAATGACAGTAGTAGAATTAGCTGATTTAGTAAAAGCTATAGAAGAAGAATTTGGAGTATCTGCAGTAGCAGCAGCTGCACCAGTAGCTGGAGCAGTAGCAGGAGAAGCTGCAGCTGAAAAAACATCTTTCAACGTTGTATTAACAGAAGCTGGAGATCAAAAAATAAAAGTAATTAAAGTAGTTAGAGATGCTACAGGATTAGGATTAAAAGAAGCTAAAGAATTAGTAGACGGAGCACCAAAAACAGTAAAAGAAAATGTTTCTAAAGAAGAAGCAGAAGACTTAAAAGCTAAATTTACAGAAGTTGGAGCAGTTGTTGAACTACAATAATTCAATTTATAAAACCATGTTATTTATTAGCATGGTTTTTTTATGTTTTATTCATAAATTATTGACCTTTATTATAAATTATATTAATATATAGAATAATAAGCAAAAACTTTATAAAACAAAATTACTAAATATGAAGGGAAAATTGATATGAAAAATATAGGAATAATAGTTGCAATGCAAGAAGAATTAGAGGAAATTAAAAAATATGTAGAAGAACCACAAGAAAAAGAAATAAAACATATAACATTTATAGAAGGAAAAATTGCAGGAAAGAAAGTTGTATTAGTTCAATGTGGAATTGGTAAAGTAAATTCTGCAATGGCAACACAAATTCTTATAGATTATTTTGATATAGAATATGTTGTTAATATTGGTGTAGCCGGAGCACTGAATCCTTTTATTAATATAGGAGATGTAATTATTGCAGATAAATTAATACAACATGACTTTGACATTACAGCTTTTGGACATTCTAAAGGATATATTACTGGAGTAGGAGATTTTATTTATTCAGACAAAACATTAGTGAATAAAATTCAGAAATTAAGTGATAATAATAAAAATAGAGAATATAAAATAGAAATTGGGACAATAGCTTCTGGAGATATATTCTGTACAGATATATCTATGAAAAATAAAATATATGCCAAATTCAATGCAGATTGTGTAGAAATGGAAGGTGCTGCTATTGCACAAGTTTGCTATCTTAATAAAATACCATTTATTGTTATGAGAAGTATATCAGATTCTCCAAATGGCGAAAATGAGATAACATTTAATGAGTTCCTAGAAATTGCTTCCAAAAGGATTGCTGAGTTATTATATGAGTATATAAAGTCAAATTAAGAGAATTTAAACATATATAATAAAACGATAAAACCGATAATACAAAATAAACAGTATTAATATAAAAATATGGTAGACATAAAAAACAACAAAAACTATTGCATTTTTTTACAGAAAATGGTATAATAAATATGTATTTTAAAAAAAGAGAGGTGAATACTTAAAACATAAAGTTTTAAGGTAAAAATGGATAAAACAACACAAATAGATTATAAAATATCTGGGAAAGACTTTATCTCAATATTCAAAGATATAATAAACAAATTTACAAGCAATAAGGAAAGTACTTCTATAAAACAAGATACTAGCAAATCAACAATAACACTAGAAGAAGTTATTGCAGAAGAAGCAAAATTAGGAAGTACAAAAAGAATAAAAGCATTATTGAACGATTTTAATAGTAGGGAACAAAATAAAAAGAAAACTAATAAACCAATTAAAAATATAAAAGACACAGAAATTAAAACAAATATAGCAACAATGCAACAAGAACTAACAGAAGAAAGAGAAGATAGATAAACTTAAATCTAATATTAAAAATAATAAATGAAATAATTCAGACTTTAATAATAAATACATATTAAAGTCTGAATTTATATATAGTGTTTATTAACATTATAGCTTATAATATTACTAATTGAATTTTGCAACAAACAAGAATAAAAAAATCTTATATTTTGCTTGACAAAAACAGTAACACATTATATAATAGTTATTGTCAATGAAATGGCGAAGTAGCTCAGTTGGCTAGAGCATCCGGTTCATACCCGGCAGGTCGAGAGTTCGAATCTCCCCTTCGCTACCAAATAGAAATCTTATAAATATTCAATATTTATAAGATTTTTTCTGTTCCATAAAATAAGACAAAGAATAATGGAAAAAGACTAAAAAAATATCATAAAAATAAAAACAGAATTAGTTATAAAAAAGTACAAGCCACATATAATTAAAATAAAACAAAAGAAGGAGTGAAAAATATGTGGCATACATTAAAAAAAGAAGAAGTTCTAAAAAATTTAAACACAAATGAAAAAGAAGGACTATCTGAACAAGAAGTGAAAAATAGGCAAGAAAGAGATGGAAAAAATAAGTTAGAAGAAAAGAAAAAAGAAAGCATATTCATCAAATTTATAAAACAATTTAATGATTTCATGATAATTATATTAATAATAGCATCAATCATTTCTGCAATAGTTTCTAAAATACAAGGGGAGAGCGACTACATAGATTCTATTATTATAATAGGAATTGTAATTTTTAATAGTTTGATGGGAGTAATCCAAGAAGTAAAGGCAGAAAAATCAATAGAAGCATTAAAAAAGATGACACCACAAATGGCAAAAGTAATAAGAAATGGAAAAACAATAGAAATACCTGCAGAAGAACTGGTAAAAGGTGACATTATTGTTTTAGAAGCGGGAAATTATGTACCAGCAGATGCTAGAATATTAGAAAGCTATAATTTAAAAATAGAAGAATCATCTTTAACAGGGGAAACAGAACCATCTTTAAAAGAAGCAAACCAAACCTATAATAATGAAATTCCTTTAGGAGATAGAAAAAACATGGCATTTATGGCAAGTATTACAGTAAATGGACATGGAAAAGCTGTTGTAACAGATATTGGGATGAACACAAATGTAGGAAAAATTGCTAACATGATGATGGAAAACGAAACCCCTGAAACCCCTTTACAAAGAAAATTAGGAGAAGTTGGAAAAATATTAGGAATAGCATGTTTAGTAATTTGTATTATCATTTTTGTAATGGGATTAATTAAACATATTGAACCAGTCGAAATGTTTATGACATCTGTAGGTCTAGCTGTTGCTGCAATTCCAGAAGGACTACCAGCTATTGTAACTATAATGTTATCAATAGGTGTTACTAAAATGGCAAAGAAACATAGTATTATAAGAAAATTACCAGCAGTAGAAACATTAGGAAGTAGCAATGTTATTTGCTCAGATAAAACTGGAACATTAACACAAAATAAAATGAAAGTCGTAGAAGTAAAATCTAAAGAAACAAAATTTGCAATAGAATTAGCAAGTTTATGCACAGATTGTGACATTTTTGTGGAGAATGGAGAAAATATTGTTACAGGAGAAGCTACAGAAAAAGCAATTGTAGAAGAGGGATTGCTTATAGGAGAAAGTAAACAGAAATTAGAAAAAATTGCACCTAGAATAAATGAAATACCATTTGATTCAAATAGAAAAATGATGACAACAATACATAAAATAGGAAATAAATATAGAATTATTACAAAAGGTGCACCAGATGTATTGTTAGCTAGATGTACAAAAGAAATTTTAAATATTATGGGAGATATAGATGTAAGTAACAATCAAATTAGAGTACAAGGATTAAATGAGAACAGAATAAAAAGTGAAAATCAAAATATGGCACAAAATGCACTAAGAGTAATCGCTGTTGCATACAAAGATATAGATGTATTACCAAGTAAAATAGACTCAAATACAATTGAGAATAACTTAACATTTATAGGGCTAATAGGTATGATAGATCCACCAAGAGAAGGAGTAAAAGAAGCAGTAAAAACATGTAAAAGAGCAGGAATTAAAACTGTAATGATAACAGGAGACCATTTAGAAACAGCAAAGGCAATTGCAAAAGATTTAGGAATATTGGACAAAAAAGACAAAGCAATTACTGGACAAGAATTAGACAGAATTACTCAAAAACAGCTAGAACAAAATATCAAAGATTACGCAGTTTTTGCAAGAGTTACTCCAGAACACAAAGTAAGAATTGTAAGGGCATGGCAAAAAAATGGAGCAGTAGTTGCAATGACTGGAGATGGCGTAAATGATAGTCCAGCATTAAAAAATGCAGATATAGGAATTGCAATGGGAAAAAATGGTACAGATGTAGCCAAAAATGCTGCTGATATAATTTTAACAAATGATAATTTTGTAACAATTGTAGAAGCGGTAAAGCAAGGCAGAAATATTTATGATAATGTAAAAAAAGCAATACATTTTTTAATTGCAACAAATATTGGAGAAATTGTAACTATTTTTATGGGATTGATTTTAGGCATGAAATCTCCATTACTAGCAATACAATTATTATGGATTAATCTTGTAACAGATTCATTACCAGCAATAGCATTAGGGTTAGAAAAACCAGAAAAAGATATAATGAAAAGAAAGCCAATTAATAGTAAAAAGGGAATTTTTGCAGATGGATTATGGAATAAAATTATTACAGAAGGAACAATGATAGGAATGCTTACTTTAGTGGCATTTAGTATTGGAAATAAATATTTTGGATTAGAAGTAGGAAGGACAATGGCATTTTTGGCAATTGGTTTCCTAGAATTAGTTCACAGTGTAAATGTGAAAAATGAAAAATCAATTTTTGATACAGGAATTTTTGAAAATAAATATTTAGTGGGAAGCTTTATATTAGGAATATTTGTGCAATCAATAGTAGTAATTGTTCCTTTTTTAGCAAATATATTCGAGTTAGTTCCATTAAATGGAGTGCAATGGATAATAACAATTGTAATTTCAATATTACCAATTCCAATTATTGAACTACAGAAAAAAATGAATGAAACTAAATTAGAAAAAATAGGATTTCAAAATGATTTACAACTTGCTAACATCGAAAAAAAGTAATATAATGTAGAAAAATAGTAAGAAAAAGGGGGAAAGTATGATTATTTAAATATATCATACCCAAAAAATGTATAAAATTATAAGTGAAATTACAATAAACATTGTATGTAAATTACTTTTTCATGTTAGATATGAGAATGAAGAAATATTAAATAGATTTGATAAATGTATTATTTGTCCAAATCATTCAAGAATTTTTGACCCAGTTTTTTTAAAACAAGTAGTTCCAGATATGTATAGTATGGCAAAATCAGAACTATTTAAACATAAGTTTTTTTCAAAATTATTAAAGTATAATAATGCGTTTCCTATAAATCGTGAAAAAACAGATATTAGAGGAGTAAAAACAGCAATAGATTTATTAGATGAAAACGAAAAAATAAAACTTTTAATATTTCCAGAAGGAAAAGTTGTAAAAACAAAGGAAGAAATAGGAAAAATCAAAAGCGGAGCAATTCATATATCAGCAGTAACAAATATACCTATAATACCAGTTTCTATAAACCAAAGACCAAAGTTCTTTTCAAAAGTAACAGTAAAATTTGGAAGTCCATTTATCCCTGATGAGCAAGCAAAAAACAATAAACAAATTTTAAAACAAGAAGCAAATAAATTATTAAAGAAAATATATGAATAGTTACTTAAAAAGTAAATTCACTTAAAAATTTTTTGAATATATAAGAGAAAATATACGAATTTTAATAAATTAGTTGCAAAATTAATGAAAATATGATAAAATAGCTATGTTTTAAAAGAGCGTAGCTATTTTAAATCTCTACTTAACGAAAAGTTAGGTTATTAATCCATAGGGAGGTGAAAGAATAATGAACAAATACGAAAGTGTTATCATTATTAATCCAAATGTAGATGAAGCTGGTTTAAAAGCTTTAGAAGAAAAATTTACAGGGTTAATAAATGAAAATGGAAAAGTTGAATCTGTTGAAAACATGGGTAAAAAAAGATTAGCTTATGAAATCAAAAAATTCAAAGAAGGAACATACATGTTATTTAACTTTGAAGCAAAACCAGATTCAATAGCTGAACTTGAAAGAGTTTACAGAATTACAGATAATATTATTAAATTTATCGTTGTAAAAAAATAATTTAAATAAATGTGGGACCTAAATTAAAGTAAAACTTTAAAAATGATAATGAACATAGCGAAGGGATGATAAAAATGAACAAAGTAATATTAATGGGAAGACTTACAAGAGACCCAGAAACAAGATATACACAAACAAATAATACCTTAGTATCTTCTTTTAGCATAGCTGTAAATAGAAGATTTGTAAGACAAGGAGAAGAAAGACAAGCTGATTTCTTCAATATCGTTGCTTGGAGCAAATTAGGAGAATTTTGCAGCAAATACTTTAAAAAAGGTCAACAAGTAGGAATTATTGGTAGATTACAAACAAGAACATGGGATGATGACCAAGGTGTAAAACACTATGTAACAGAAGTAGTTGCAGAAGAAGCATATTTTGCGGATAGTAAAAGAGAAGGAGACATGGGAGCTGGAAGCTTTGAAAGTACATTTGGAAGCACAATGCCAGGAAGCATGGGCTCAGACTTTGAAACATCATCAGCAGATGATTTACCATTTTAATTATAATCGAGAGGGGGAAAATTAAAAATGGCAGACAAAAAACAAAAAAGAAATAATAATAAAAATTATGACGAAGATTACAATCCAAAATTCAGAAAACAAAGAAAAAAAGTTTGTATCTTATGTAGTGATAAAAACTTTGAACTAGATTATAAAAATCCAGATCAATTAAAGAAATTTGTTAATGATAAAGGAAAAATCTTACCAAGAAGAACAACAGGATGTTGTGCAAAACATCAAAGAGATATTACTACAGCAGTTAAAAGAGCTAGACATATTGCTGTATTACCATATGCTCAACAATAATACATAAGTGGTCAAAAGGGACGCCCCTTTTTGACCACTTTTTACTATTTACAATTAAATTTCATATTTAGGCATATACTTTATGGTCAAGAGGGACGCCCCTTTTTGACCACTTTTTACTATTTACGATTGAATTTTATATTTAGGCATATACTTTGTGGTCAAAAAGGGGCGTCCCTCTTGACCACTTGAAAAAATACTTGAAAAATGATATAATAATCAACGTAAAAAAAGTATAACAACATAATAACAAGTAATTTTTATGAAGGGAATGAAAGCAAGTATGAGTGATAAGATAATAAAATGTTTAGCTTATAATGGAAAAGTATCAGTAATATGTGCTGATACAACAGAACTTGTAGAGAAGGCTAGAAAAATACATGATTTAAGTCCTGTAACAACAGCAGCATTCGGAAGATTGTTGACAATAACTGCATTAATGGGAAATGAAATGAAAAATGAGAAAGATAAGTTAACAATTCAGATGAAAGGAAATGGACCAATTGGAATGATAGTAACTGTAGCTAATAGCTTTCCTGTTGTAAAAGGTTATGTTGCAAATCCAGTTGTAGATTTACCTTTAAATGAAGATGGAAAACTAGATGTAGGAGAAGCGGTTGGACATACAGGTTTTATTAATGTTATAAAAGATATAGGGATGAAAGAACCATATATCGGAGTTTCTACAATCACATCTGGAGAGATCGCAGAAGATTTTGCAGAATATTTTGCAAAATCAGAACAAAAAAATACAGCAGCAGCATTAGGTGTATTAGTTGATAAAAATGGAGTAAAGTCATCAGGTGGATATATGATAACACCAATGCCAGACGCAACAGAAGAAGAAATTTCTAAAGTTGAGCAATCAATATTTAAGGCAGGAGCTATTTCAAGAATGCTAGATGAAAACTTATCTTTAATAGAAATAGCAAAAAAAGTAACTGGAGATAATAATATAGAAGTAATAGAAGAAAATATTACACCAATATATGAATGTGATTGTTCTAAAGAACATATGAAAGATGCTTTGGCAACATTAGACAAAAATGTATTAAAAGAAATGATAGAAGAAGATGGAAAAGCAGAATTAGTATGTCACTTTTGCAATAAAAAATATAATTTTACAAAGGAAGAATTAGAAGAAATAGCTACAAATTAAAAAGATAAAAAAGGTAAAAAAATATTAGATAAGTAACTACTCAAGGAGTAAAATGTAAAAAGCACTAGATTAATTTAATTTCTTGTGTTTTAGAAAATATAAAAATTAGAAAGTTTGCTTGTTTTTTTCATATAAATGTTGTATAGTAATTAGCATAGCAAAAAATAAATGTCAGTATTAAAAAATAAATGCCAAAAAGTAAATGCCAAAAAATAAATGGCAATAGTAAAAAATAGCCAAAAAAATGGCAGACAAAAAATTTTTGGAAACAAAAGTGTATTGAAGGGAGAAATAAAAATGGAAAATAAAACTTTAGTTTTTGGACACAAAAATCCAGATACAGACTCAATCTGTTCTGCTTTAGTAAGCGAAATATTAAATAGAAAAAATGGATGGGATACAAAAGCAGTAAGACTAGGAAAAATCAACAAAGAAACACAATATATTTTAAATTATTTAGGAATAGAAGCGCCTGAATTAATAGAAAGAGTAGAAGAAGGGCAAGAAGTATTATTAGTAGACCATAATGAATTTAATCAAAGTGTAGATGGAATAGAAAAAGCTAAAATACTAGGAGTAACAGACCACCATAGAATATCAAATTTTGAAACATCAGAACCTTTATACTATACAGCAAAACCATATGGATGTACATCAACAATTTTATTTGAAGAATTTAAACAATTTGGACATGAAATAGAAAGAACAGAAGCTATATTAATGGCAAGTGCAATAATATCTGATACATTATTATTAAAATCACCAACAACAACTGAACATGACAAAAAAGCACTAGAAGAATTAGGAAAAATAGCTAATATAAATATAGAAGAATATGGAATAGAAATGCTAAAAGCTGGAACAGACTTAAATGAATTTTCAGCAGAAGAATTGATAAATATAGATGCAAAAAGTTTATGTAAAAATGAAACAAAATTTGTAATAGCACAAGTTAATACAGTAAGTATTGAAGATGTATTAAAAAGACAAAATGATATAGAAGAAGCAATTAATAAAACAATTAAAGAAAAAGAATTAAATTTATTTGTTTTAGCAATTACAGATATTTTAAATAGTAATTCAGAAGTTATAGCTTTAGGAGAAAAATCTGATGTTATTGAAAAAGCATTTGGCAAAAAATTAGATAATAACAGAGCATTTTTAGAAGGTGTTGTTTCAAGAAAAAAACAACTATTACCATTTATAGACAAAAACATTTAAAAAATTAAGAAAAACAGAATAAAACATACAAAAGATAGATAGATGTAAAAATCCGTCTATTTTTTGTGAGTTGACAACTTTAAGAATTCATTATATATTATACAACATGTGAATAAAAATGAATAAAATATTATGAGGAGCAAAAAATGAAAACAAAAATGAATATAAAAAGCATAATTTTGATGACTATTATAGGTATATCAAGTGTGTTTTTTATAAATATAAGCTTTGCATCAACAACTGCAAAAATAGCAGTAGAAACAGCAAGACTTAGAGAAGAACCAAATACAACATCAAAAATATTAGAACTTGCATCACAAGGAGAAGAAGTAGAACTAATAGAAAATAATGGCGAATGGTGTAAAGTAAAATATAAAAAGATTACAGGATACTTAAGAACAGATTTATTAGAAATAAAAAATAGTGGTAATGAACAGCAAAATAACATAGTAACTAACAACAGTATAGAACAAAATAATAATGCTCAAAATATCACTTCAGAAAATAATACAATAGAAAATAATGTAACAGAAAATAATATAGTAGAAAACCCTAATATAAATGAGACAACAGAAGAAACTAACACAACACCAATTGAAGAAAACATATTAGGAAAATATAAAGCACTAGATAAATCAACTTTAAAAATAGTACCACTAATTAGTTCTTTGGACATTAAAAATGTAGAAAAAGATACACAAATAGAAGTAACAGAAATAATAAATAATTGGGCATATGCTGTAATGGAAGATGGAACACAAGGTTGGATAAGAACTGAAAAATTAGAAAAGGTAACAGAAGAAAATAAAAATACAGAAAACAAACCAGAGGAAAAACAAGCAGAAACAGCAAATAGTAATTTAGAGCAAACAGCTAAACCAAAAACAATGTATGTAAATTCTCAAACTATTAATTTAAGAGAAGGAGCAAATACAACATCAAAAGTAGTTGCACAATTAAGTAAAAATACAGAAGTAAAAGTAATATCAACTGAAAATGGATGGCATTATGTAGAAACAAATGGTAAAAAAGGATATATTGCAGAAGGATTATTATCAACTACAAAATCTCCAACATCAAGAAGCTCTTTAAATACAAGAAAACCAAATAATACAAATAATGAAACTAATAATAAAGAAAAACCAAACAATACAGCTAATACAAACAATGATACAAATAATAACACAGGAGTATCAGGACAAGGAAATAATGTTGTAAGCTATGCAAAGCAATTCTTAGGGTGCAAATATGTATATGGGGGAACAACACCAAAAGGATTTGATTGTTCAGGATTTACACAATATGTATATAAACATTTTGGAATTAATTTAAATAGAACAGCAGCTGCACAATATAGTAATGGAAGAGCTGTAACAAGTCTACAAGCTGGAGATTTAGTTATGTTTGGAAAATCTGGAATTAACCATGTAGGAATTTATATAGGTGGAAACCAATTCATACATGCAGCAAATCCATCAAGAGGAGTAACAATAGATACATTAGCAAGTGGTTATTATAAAAACAATTATGTAGGTGCAAGAAGAATATTTTAAAATAAATAAAACTGAAAATACAAAAATAAATTAAAAAGAAAATATAGAAAAATAAATGCAATGGAAGGAGAATATGTGAAAAGACCAATTTTCATTGCAATGATAGGATATATAATAGGTATATTAGTGGGACAATACTTAAAAATAAGTATAGTCCCTTTTTATTTTTTTATCATTGCAATATATTTAGCAAAAAATATAATACAAAATCATAAATTTAATTTAAAACAAGATAAAATAGAAAATAAGATTAGTGTCAAAAGAAATAAAAAATTAGAATTATTATCATTTAAAAGATTTTTTAGATATATAAAAATTTATTTAAATTCAAAAACAATGATTTTAATAATCATTAGTTCAATAATTTCAAACTCAATAGTAATTATCCAAAATAAAAATTATGAACAAACTTATAATAACTTAGAAAGTAAAGAAAAAATAAGTTTAACAGGAATAATAATAAGCAATAAAGAAGAAAAAGATTATAACAATAAATATAAAATTGAAACATATTATAATAATAAAAAAATAAAACTTTATATAACAACATCAAAAGATATAATGCTAGAATATGGAGATAAAATAGAATTTACAGGAAAATATATTAGACCAGAAACACAAAGAAACTATAAAGGATATGATTATTCAAATTATCTTAAACAATTAAAAATATATGGAACAATAAAAGCAACAAATGTCAAACTAGAAGGAAAGAAAAGAGCAAATTATTTTTTTCAAGTAGCAAATGACATTTCAACTAAAATAATTTCAAAGACAAAAAAATTATTAGATAAAGATACATCATCTGTATTATTAGGATTAATATTGGGATATAAAGTAGACATTGAAGAAGAAAAACAAGAAAATTTTAAAAATGCTGGAATGGCACATGTTTTAGCTGTTTCAGGTATGCACGTAACATATGTTATTTTAGGAATAAGTATCTTATTAAAAAATGTATTAGGAAAAAGAAAAAACTATATTTTTTGTATATTCATATTAATATTTTATATGTTTATAACAAATTTTTCGCCATCAATTACAAGAGCTGGAATAATGGGAATTATAATGATTTTTTCAAAAGTAATTTACAGAAAAAATGATATTTATACATCAATATCAATTTCATTACTATTAATGTTAATATACAATCCATTTTTAATTCAAAATTTAGGGTTACTGTTATCATATGGAGGAGTAGTTGGTATTGTAATTCTTAATAAAACAATTTTAACAGCATTAAAAAATATAAGGATAAAAAATAAGACTTACAAATATTTTATAAGACCCAAAATACAAACACAATTAGATAAAATAAAAGAGATAATTTCGATATCAATATCTGTACAAATATTTATATTACCAATTATAATAAATAATTTAAATACATTTAATCCATATTTTTTAATATCAAATTTAATTTTAAGTTTACTAATAGGCACTATTGTTATAATAGGATTTTTATTCATTATAATTATTCTAATAGATACTAAATTAGCAATAATATTTTCTAAAATAGTAAAAATTGGAATACAAATCTTGATTTTTATATCAAAAATAGGTGAGTTACCATATTCAAAAATATACCTTCCAACACAAAGCTTATTTTCAATTATTACATACTATATTTTGTTAATAATGGTATTGGTCACATATAAGATATATTCTGCTAAAAATCCAAATAAAACGCAAATAAGAGCAAGAAATATAATTGCACTGATAAAAATTAAAATAAGAAATAAAAAAACACAAATAAAATACTTAATGATTATTATTTTTACAACTATAGTAATTATTAACTTAGTTCCCAAAAATTTAAGAATATATTTTATTGATGTTGGACAAGGGGATTCAACATTAATTATAACACCTAGAAATAAAAAAATTTTAATAGATGGAGGAGGTAGTGAGAATTCTAGTTATGATGTGGGAGAAAGTATTTTACTTCCATATATTTTAGATAGAGGAATTAATTCAATTGATACAATAATTATAAGTCATTTTGATAGTGACCATGTACGGGCGGACTGTTAACAATAATGAAAGAATTAAAAGTAAAAAACATTATAATAGGGAAACAATTTGAAAGTTGTAAAAACTATAAAGAATTCATGGAAATAGTAAAAGAAAGAAATATAAAAGTTCATGTAGCAGAAATAGGAGAAAAAATAAAGATTGAAGAAAATATATATTTTGACATCTTATGGCCAAACCCGAAAAATGTTATTACAGAAAATAGTATAAATAATAATTCATTAGTTTGTAAGTTGAAATATAAAAGTTTTTCTATGCTTTTTACAGGAGATATAGAAAAAATAGCGGAAAAGGAAATATTAGAAGAATATAAAAATGATACAGAAAATTTAAATTCAAAATTATTAAAAGTAGCACATCATGGATCAAAAACATCATCAATTAATGAATTTATAGAAGCGGTAAAACCAAAAGTAGCACTAATTGGAGTTGGAAAGAATAATAAATTCGGACATCCAAATGATGAGGTAATAAAAAGATTAGAAAACTTTCGGAACAAAAATTTACAGAACAGACAAAATTGGAGAAATATCAATATCAGTAGATAGAAATGGAAAAATTGATGTAAAGAGAGTTATAAATAAGTAAAAAGAAAAATGTATAATTTTAAATAAATCCGTAAATAATAAATAAAAAATTATGGAGGAAAAATTATGAAAAAAAACTGGATAATATTACTAATTGTAGCAATAATAATTATTGGTATAGTAGCTGCAATAAGTATATATAGTAATGAAAAAAATCAACCAAAGAATAATATTGTAGAAAATGAAATAAATAAAATATCAGAAAAAGTAACTGATGAGTGTACAGAGGAATGGGAAGAAATACAAGAAAAAGCAAATAAAGACACAATACAAACAAATTCAGATGAACCAAAAGTATCTCCAAACTGTATTGTAACTTTACAAAAATACTATAAAAAATGTAATCACTTAAACAATGAGTATATAGATATTCCTAATATACTAATAAACAAGACTAAAGAAGAAGTACAAAAGAACTATGAGAATTGGAAAATACAAGAATTTTCTCCTACTCAAATAAAATTATATAGGGAATATGATACTGAATGTGGGGAACATTTTGTTTTAAGAAATAAAGATGAAAGAATTGCAATTTATAAAATAAACGAAAATAATGAAGAAGAACTTTATAAAGAAACAGAAATAGCAATTGATTATTTAACAGAAACAGACAAAATAAATATTCAAAATGGAATTAGAGTAAATGGAAATGAAAACTTAAATCAATTAATTGAAGATTTTGAATAACAAAAAAGGGGCTACAAAAAAGTCCCTTTTTTTCATGTCTAAAAAATATTTATAAAAATTTTTTTATTTGACTTTCTTACAACCTTTTTTATTTTGCACAATAACTTTTTGTTTTTCTTTTTTTAAATCACTTTTATCAATAAAACCATCTTGATATAAGCATTTTATATACATAATAAGAGCAAATAATGTAATAAAAATTGCAACACAATATAAAATCATATCAAGCTCAACCCATAATCCAGTTAGTTCGAATTGGCGAGTTATTAGTGAAACAACAATTGCTAAATAGAATAAAACAGTAGCAAGTTTGCCATACCATTTACTATAAACAACAACATCTTTTCCATATAAAAAAGAAGCACCTATAACCATAATTAATTCTTTTAATACAACAATAATTAAAATCCATACAGGAATAATATTTACAATAACAAGTGCAGCTAATACAGAAATTTGTGTCAGCTTATCTGCTAAAGGATCCATTAATTTTCCAAAATTAGATATTAGATTGAACTTTCTAGCAATACAACCATCTAAAATATCGGTAATCCCAGAGACTGTAAAAAATATAAATCCCAAAAGATAATTACCTGTAAAAATATAATATAAAATAATTGGTATAAATAGAAATCTTATTATTGTTAAGATATTTGGTACATGTTTAAACATATTTACTCCTTCTATGCTATGTTTAGAAAGAGTATTTTAATTCTAAACATAGCACATCAATATACATTATAATATAAATTATTAAAATTGTTAGTAGTTTTTTTATAAATAAATTTTATTTTATTTCAAAAGTTAATTCATCATCTTTACAATTAATAGAAATAGTCTGACCATTAATTAATTCACTTCTTAATATTTTTTCAGATATTTCATCATCAATATATCTTTGAATAGCTCTTCTTAAAGGTCTAGCACCGAATTTTATATTAGTACCTTTATCTAAAATATATTGTTTTGCAACATCAGAAATTTCAAAAGAAATATCTTTTTGTTTTAAAGCATTAATAGTATCTTTTAACATTAAATCTACAATTTGAAGTAATTGCTCTTTTTGTAATGGGTCAAATACTATAATTTCATCAATTCTATTTAAAAATTCTGGTCTAAAAACATCTTTTAAACTATCTTCAATTTTACTTTTATCAATTGTTTGTTTTCCAAAACCAATAGAGTTATTATTTAAATTAGAACCAGCATTTGATGTCATAATAATTATTGTATTAGCAAAGCTAATAGTATTTCCTTGTGAATCTGTAAGTTTTCCATCATCTAATACTTGTAATAAAATATTAAATACATCAGGATGAGCTTTTTCTATTTCATCTAAAAGAATTATTGAATAAGGTTTTCTTTTTACCTTTTCTGTCAATTGTCCTGCATCATCATAACCTACATATCCTGGAGGTGCACCAATTAATTTTGCTGTTGAATGACTTTCCATATATTCTGACATATCAACTCTAATAATAGAATCTTCAGAACCAAACATTTCATAAGCTAAAGATTTTGCAAGTTCTGTTTTTCCAACTCCAGTTGGGCCAACAAATATAAAAGAAGGTGGTCTTTTTTCATTTTGAAGTCCAGCTCTATTTCTTCTAATAGCTCTTGCAACACTGCTTACAGCCTGTTCTTGCCCTACAATTCTTTTATGAAGATTTGTTTCTAAATTTAATAATTTTTGAGTCTCTGCCTCAGTAATTTTTTTAACAGGAATTTTTGTCCAACTCTCAATTACAGTTGCAATATCTTGAACAGTTAAATTTTTTAATTTCATTTTTTTATTTATACTATCAATTTCTTCTATTAGTTGACATTCCTTTGTTTTTAAATCGGCAACTTTTTGATAATCTTCTGTTGTATCTGCTTGTGAAACTTCCTCTTTTTGTGCTTGAACATCTGCTAAATCTCGTTTTAACATTTCTAGTTTATATAAATCTTTATTTTCTAAATTAATTCTTGAACAAGCCTCATCTAAAATATCAATTGCTTTATCTGGTAAAAATCTATCATGTATATATTTTTCTGACATAATTACAGCTTGTTTAATTACATCTGTTGAAATTTTAACTTTGTGATATTCTTCATAATATTTTTTTACACCTTCAAGAATACCAATTGAATCATCAATATTTGGTTCTTCTACTAATACTTGTTGAAATCTTCTCTCTAAAGCAGAATCTTTTTCTATATATTTTCTATATTCTTTTAATGTAGTAGTACCAATTAATTGAATATCTCCATTAGAAAGAGATGGCTTTAGTATATTTGCAGCATTCATAGAATGTTCTCCATCACCAGCACCTATAATATTATGAATTTCATCAATTACTAATATTATATTACCATATTGTTTACAATCATCTATAATGCCTTTCATTCTTGACTCAAACTGTCCTCTAAACTGAGTTCCGGCAATAACAGATGTCATATCTAAAAGATAAACTTCTTTACCTAATAATTTAGCTGGAACATTTTGATTGGCAATTTTAATCGCTAATCCTTGAGCTATTGCTGTTTTTCCTACACCAGGCTCGCCAATCAAGCAAGGATTATTTTTTGAACGTCTATTTAAAATTTGTATAATTCTTTGTATTTCTTTATCTCTTCCTATTACTAAATCTAATTGACCATTTTTTGCTTTGTCAGTAAGATTAGTACCATAAGTGTCTAAATATTTTTTCTTTTTATTCTTTTTTTCTACTTTTTTCTTATCATTTTTATTAGATTTTGATGTATTAGAAACATCTTTTTCTGAATCTTCACCTTTTGTATGAAACATATTAGAAAAAATAGAACCTAATGGAATAGCGGCTGCTGCAAATTTTGGTTTTTCTTCACCAAAATCATCTATGTTTTCTTCTCCATCTTCTCCAATATCTTTAATTGTGATTGCACCTTCAATATCTTCTAAATTATTTAAATCTAAGTTTTGTGCTAAATCTTTAAAAATAGATTCAAATTGTTTATTCATATCGCCTAAATTTATTTTATCTCTAGCTAAAATGTCTTGTTGTTTTGCTAATACTTCAGTTGCATCAATACCTTTCTTTTTAGCACAATCATAGCATAAACCTTGCATTGTACTTTTTCCATTTTCAATTTTATCATAAAAAAGTATAGCTGGATTTTTATTACATTCTGAACATATCATAACTTTTAAATTCCTCATTTCTAAATATAAATTAATATGATATATAATAACTCAAAAGTTTAAATTAGTCAAGTATAAAGCGTATGTCATATGTATAATATAAATAAAAATTAAGCTATAAGAATAAGAAAAGAAAATATATGATTTCCATAATTTGACATTTAAGAATAAATGTAGTAAAATATATATAGCAAATGTAAAATTAAGCAATGCCTAATAAAGGCGAGGAGGAGAAATGACAGAATTTGAACAAGTATTACAACAAGTGTTAAGAGAAATTCCTAAATATGAAATTCCATTATCATATTTGGGAAAAATAAAATTAGCACGACGGATAACTGACAACTTTATGAAAGATAGCAGTCAAGTTATAGCTCCCAAATTGATTATATACAAGCAGGAGGACAACAAACCACTGGAAACAGTAAAATGTAAAGCTTTATCAACCGAAAGATGTGATAACATACGATTTGAGGAAGTTGAGTTTTGCATTATAAGCAATTGGGAGACAAACGAAGCAAAGCTATACTTTGAAACGGCAAAATGTCAATAATCCTTATAAACACATATCTTACAGAAATTTTTTCGGGTAAGATATGTGTTTTTTTCTGTTATAGGAAAAATCAAATATAAAGAAAATTGAATATTTAGTATTGTGTTTTATTTGCATAAATGTTATTATAATACGAGGTATTTATAATTATGAATGCCTTATATAATAATAATGGAACGGTGAGAAAAATGCCAGTTATTACTAAAGCAGAATTACCTGCAAACAAAATTTTAAAAAAAGAAGGAGTTAAAGTAAAAGAAACAAAGGAAAAAGAAAATGCAATTCAAATTTTAATTTTAAATTTAATGCCAATGAAGGAAGATACAGAATTGCAAATATTAAGAAAATTATCTTGTACAGATAATAATGTACAAATTACATTTGTGAAGACATATAATCACAAATACAAAAATGTAAGTCAAGAACATTTAGATAATTTTTATGAGGATTTTAACAAAATAAAAAATAAAAAATGGGATGGACTTATTATAACAGGAGCACCTATTGAATTATTAAAGTTTGAAGAAGTAGACTATTGGAATGAACTAGAACAAATTATGGAATGGTCAAAACAAAATGTAAAATCAACATTACATATTTGTTGGGGGGCACAAGCGGGATTATATTATCATTATGGTATTGAAAAAATCCTATTACAAGAAAAAACATTTGGAGTATTTGAACATACAATTAATGATACACAAAGTTTGTTAGTAAAAGGGTTGGAACAAAATTTTATGGCTCCACATTCAAGACATACTACTGTTGATTCAAAAGAAATTCAAAAAAACAAAAATCTAATTATTACATCATTTTCAGATGAAGCTGGAGTATTTTTAGTGGAAGACAAAGAAAAAAAGCAAATATTTGTTATGGGACATTTAGAATATGATGTGAATACTTTGGATAATGAATATAAAAGAGATAAATTAAAGGGACTTGATATACAAGAGCCTAAAAATTATTATAAAAATGGACAACCAATTGATTCTTGGAGCGAAAATGGAAATATATTTTATTCTAATTGGATTAATTATTATCTAGTTAAATAAATTGCAATGGCTTATTTTAAAGAGCTAGATTTGTTTTGTTACATTGTATGTATATTAGTACTGAAAAAGTGTCACTTTCTATTATAGCAGAAGTAGAAGGGAATGTTTGCTCAGAAGTAAGGACAGAAAAAACAATTTTTGCTAAAGATTTAGAAGAATTTTTAGCGGAAAAGAATTAATCTAAATTTTATAAAAATGGTTGTATTTAAAATTAATATAACTAAAAAATGTAAAATAACCTTTTTGAAAGTATAAACTTTCAAGGAGGTTATTTTACATTTTAGTATTTTGAATATTAATAATGTGGTTATCATTTCAATTTAATAAAAATTACCAAACAGCAAATCAAATAGAAATAAAAACCTCGGAAGTGTTGAAACTTCTGAGATTTTTATATATTTTGCATAAAAGCATATTATCTCTTACTAAATTGTGGAGCTTTTCTAGCTTTTTTAAGACCGTATTTTTTTCTTTCTTTCATACGAGGATCTCTTGTTAAGAATCCATTTGTTTTTAATGCTGGTCTAAATTCACTATTTGCTTCATTTAAAGCTCTAGCAATACCATGTCTTATTGCTCCAGCTTGACCTGTAAATCCTCCACCTTGAACTTTACAAATAACATCAAATTTATCTGTTGTATTTGTAACTGTAAGTGGTTGTCTTACAATAACTTTTAAAGTTTCTAATCCGAAAAATTCATCTATATCTTTACCATTAATAGTAATTTTTCCAGTTCCTTCTACTAATCTTACTCTAGCAATTGAAGATTTTCTTCTTCCTGTACCACAGTAAACTATTTTTTCTGATTTAGCCATCTTATTTTACCTCCCAAACTTCTGGTTTTTGTGCTTGATTTTCATGTTCGCTACCAGCATAAACTCTTAATTTTTTTAATTGAGCTCTTCCTAAAGAATTGTGTGGTAACATTCCTTTAATAGCTAATGTCATAGCTTTTTCTGGATTTTTTTCTAACATTACTCTTGCTGGAGTTTCTTTCATTCCACCAATGTATCCAGAATGGTGTCTGTAAATTTTGCTGTCTAATTTATTTCCTGTTAAAATAACATCTTTTACATTTAAAACGATAACGTGATCACCTGTATCAATATTAGGTGTAAATGTTGGTTTGTGTTTTCCTCTTAATAATTTAGCAGCTTCTGTAGCAACTCTACCTAAAGGTTTATTAGCTGCATCAATTATGTACCATTTTCTTTCTATTTCAGCCTTTTTTGGGCTATATGTTGTATTATTCATGGTAATAATTACCCTCCTATTTCAATAATTTTTTATTTTAATATGACATTTAAATAAAAACCACCGGGGAGAAGTTTATATCTAAAACATATTCTAACATAATTACTAAAATATTCTATTACAAAAAAGCTGTTTTGTCAATGACTTTTGGAAAATTTGTGAAAAGTAAAGAAAAGTGTTGATAAAATATAAAATAAAAATTATAATATTTGAAAAAGAATAAACAAATAGAATAAAATAATAATTATAAAAATATCAATTAGTAATATAAAAGAAAACTAGATATAGAGGGAGGAAAAATGAATCCACAACAAAGAACAGATAATACAACTGAAAGAAATACTAGACAGCGTAGAACAAAAAAAGAAGGATTTATGCAAGGTGTATTAACACTTATGTTTTCACAAGTACTAATTAAAATTTTAGGGCTTGTATATACATTATACTTAACAAATAGAGAAGGATATGGAGACACAGGAAATGGAATATCAGCAGGTGCATATCAAATATATGCTTTACTATTAACAATTTCATCAATAGGAGTTCCTAGTGCTATATCAAAACTAGTTTCAGAAAGAGTGGCAGTAGGAGATAATAAAGGAGCATTTAGAATTTTTAAAATTGCATTTGCAACATTTGCGATGATAGGTCTTGTAGGAAGTTTATTACTATTTTTTGGTGCACATGTAATTGCAACACAATGGCTACAAATACCAGAAGCAGAAATGACATTAGTTGCATTGTCGCCAGCAATATTCTTTGTAACAATTGCGTCAGTTTTAAGAGGATATTTTAATGGAAGACAAAAAATAAGTACAGGTGCTAAATCACAAACATTGGAACAAGTATTCAAAACATTATTAACAATTATTATAGTAGAAATTATAGCAATTTTATCAAATGTATCAACAGAATGGATGGCAGCAGGTGCAAATTTAGCAACTACATTAGCAACATTTTTAGGTTTTAGTTACTTGTTTATGTATTATAAAAATGAAAGAAGAGAAATTTCCAGAGAAATAAAAAATACTGTAAATTATAAATACGAAAGAGTATCAAAAATTATAAAGAAAATATTATTTGTTTCTATCCCAATTACATTAACTGCCATTATGTCATCAATAAATAAAAATGTAGACTCATTCACAGTAGTAAGAAATCTAAAAAACTTTATGCCAGAAGATCAGGCAACAGCACTATATGGCATTTTAGGGGGAAAAGTAGATACATTAACAACATTACCACTAGCAATAAATGTAGCGTTTGCAACTGCACTGGTACCAGCAATATCAGCAGCTAAAGCTAAAAGGGATAGAAAAACAATTACACAAAAAACTTCATTTTCTTTGCTATTATCAATGTTAATTGGTCTACCTTGTACAATAGGAATGGTTATATTTGCACAACCAATTTTAAATTTATTGTTTCCAAACGCAAATGAAGGAGCACTAATTTTACAAATTAGTTCACTTGCAACTATATTTACAATTTTAGACCAAACAATAAATGGTGTTTTACAAGGATATGGAAAACTGATGATACCAACAATATCTTTAGGAACAGGAGTTATTGTTAAATTGATTTTAAATGTTACATTAATACCAAATGAGAATATTGGAGTATATGGAGCAGCAATTGGTTCAGTAGCGTGTCATGTTGTAGCATTTACAATAGCATTTTCAGCATTAAGAAAATATGTAAAGCTAAATTTAACATTTTCAAAATTTGTAGTTAAGCCAATACTTGCAACAACAATAATGTCAATTTTATCATATTTTAGTTATTCTGTATTAAGTGGAATAATTGCTGAAAGATTGGCTACAATAATAGCAATTACATTAGCAGTTGTAATATATGCAATTTGCATTGCGATATTAAAGATTTTTACAAAGGATGAAATAAAAATGTTGCCATCAGGTAATAAAATACTTAAAATTTTAGAAAAATTCAAAATTTATTAGAAAAAAAGAAGGATTTTATCGAAAGTTGGCGAATACTCATAATAGAACGTACAGTTATTGCTTAGTTCAGGCGATAAAAGTACATAGATTTAAACTTTATAGGAGGTAATTTAAATGAACAAAGCTGAATTAATCGCAGCAATAGCTGCAAAAACAGGAGAAACAAAGAAAACTGCTGAAAAATTAGTTAACGCATTTGTTGAAACAGTAACAGAAGCTTTAACAGAAGGAGATAAAGTTCAATTAGTTGGATTTGGTTCTTTCGAAGTTAGAAAAAGAGCAGCTAGAAAAGGAAGAAACCCACAAACTAAAGAAGAAATCAAAATACCTGCTTCAAAAGCTCCAGTATTCAAAGCTGGTAAAGCATTAAAAGATTTAGTAAATAAAAAATAATTTTAGATATAAATATATGAATTCATAGAAAGAAAGCTATCTCTAGCTTTCTTTTTTTATGCTTATGGTCAATAGGGACGCCCCTTTTTGACAACTTCTAAAATTTTATTAAAATAAATTAATATAAATTGTATTTTATCAAATAAATTTTGCTATTTTGTTCATTGATATTGAGTATATGTTTAGTAATGAAGGTATAATAATTAAGATATAATATAGCAAATTAGCAAAACATATTATCAAGAAAAAATACTCCTATGTTCAATGGTGGTCAATGGGGACGTAGGATTTTGACAAGTTATTTTAAATTGCTAACAGTAGCCAATGGAAATGATGGTTCTTAACAAGGTATTTTAAATTATTAAAAGAAACCAATAGGAATGTAGTTTTTTGGACATTTATTTTAAGTTAGTAAAATTGATATTTTAATTGTTACAATTTCATTGAAAAAAATAAATCATAAACTAAATTATTATTTTCTAAGGTACATACATTGAGGATAATATTTAATCATCATGAAATAACAGCGAAAAAGTCACAAAAAACATCTTTATAAATAGAGATTGTCAAAAAGGGGCGTCCCTATTGACAAAACAAGTTTAAAAATTATAAAATAGCAAGGAGGAGATGATTAAATGAAAGTTAGTAGAGATGAGGTTTTACACATTGCACAATTAGCTGATTTAGAGATAAAAGAAGATGAAATTGAAAAATATATTATGAATTTAGAAGATATATTAAATTTTGCAGATATCGTAAATAATGCTCATGCTGATGATTTGGCAGTTACAATAGGTGCAAATAAAAAGGCAAATGTATTTAGAAAAGACGAAATCAAGATATTTGAAGATAATGAAGCTTTATTACAAAATGCACCATCTAAAGAAAGAAATATGTTTAAATTACCAAAAGTGATAAATTAAAAGTAAATTGTTTATAAATAGTAAAAAATTGGTAAAAATAATGGATTATGGATTTAAAAGGATTTAGAGGAGTCAAAAAGTAAAAGAAATTTATAAAATAGAAAAGGTATTTTCTTGGAAAGAGAGTGCAAACAAATAAGGGAGGTAAACTAATGGATATTACAGAATTGACTGTACATGAGTTACAAGAAAAATTAAAAAATAAAGAAATTACAGTAACAGAAATAACAAAAGCATATGTAGACAGAATAAACGAAAAAGAAAAAGATGTACAAGCATTTATCACACTATTAACAGATGAAGCATTGGAAAAGGCACAAGAAATACAAAAAGATATAGATGAAGGAAAAGAAAAAGGAGACTTTGCAGGAATTCCAATAGGAATAAAAGATAATATTTGTACAAAAGGTATAAAAACAACATGTGCATCAAAAATGTTAGAAAATTTTGTATCACCATATGATGCAACAGTTATAGAAAAGTTAAATGCTGAAAATATGATTAACTTAGGAAAATTGAACATGGATGAGTTTGCAATGGGAGGTTCAACAGAATATTCATATTTTAAGAAAACAAGAAATCCATGGAATTTAAATAAAGTACCAGGAGGGTCTTCAGGTGGTTCAGCAGCTGCTGTTGCAGCAAATCTTGTACCATGGGCTTTAGGTTCAGATACAGGAGGTTCAATAAGACAGCCAGCAAGCTTTTGTGGAGTAGTAGGGTTAAAACCAACATATGGACTAGTTTCAAGATATGGATTAGTAGCATTTGCATCATCACTAGATCAAATAGGACCAATAACAAAAGATGTACAAGATAGTGCAATTCTTTTAAATTTAATTGCTGGACATGATGAAAAAGATACAACATCAGAAGATATGCCTAAAAAAGATTACACAAAAGCATTAAAAAATGATGTAAAAGGACTAAAAATAGGAGTTCCAAAAGAATTCTTTGGAGAAGGAATAAATGAAGAAGTAAAACAAACTTTAGAAAAGGCAATAGAAAAATACAAAGAATTAGGAGCAGAAATTGAAGAATTTTCTTTAGATGTAGCTCAATATTCTCTAGCTGCATATTACATTATTGCATGTGCAGAAGCAAGTTCAAACTTAGGAAGACTTGATGGAATTCGCTATGGATATAGAACACCAGAATTTACAAACTTAAAAGAAATCTATAAAAAATCAAGAAGTGAAGGATTTGGAAAAGAAGTAAAAAGAAGAATTATTTTAGGAACATATGTATTATCTTCAGGATATTATGACGCATATTATAAAAAAGCTCAACAAGTCAGAACATTAGTAATGAATGAGTTTAGCAAAGCATTTGAAAAATATGATGTAATTTTAACACCAACATCACCAACAGTAGCATTTGATATTGGAGCAAAATCAAACAATCCATTAGAAATGTATTTAGCAGATATATGCACAGTATCAGTTAATATAGCAGGACTTCCAGGAATATCTATACCTGTTGGAGTAAACAAAGAAGGAATGCCAATAGGAATGCAGCTAATAGGAAACAAATTCCAAGAAGAAACAATCTTAAATGCGGCATATACATTAGAACAAAATTTAGGGGTCAGGTTAAAAATGTCTCAAAAAATATAATGAAAATTGTCGAAAAGTAGAATAAAAATTAAAACAAAAAAAATGATAAAAAACGACAAAATACAACAGAAAAAGTGGAACAAATTAAGACTGTCCCAAAAGGACCAAAAGGAGGAAAAAATGTCAAAAAGTGATTATGAAGTTATAATAGGACTAGAAGTGCATGCAGAGTTGTCAACAAAAACAAAGATTTTTTGTTCTTGTCCAACAGAGTTTGGTGCAGCACCTAATACACATGTTTGTCCAATTTGTATGGCGATGCCAGGAACTCTTCCTGTTTTAAATGAGAAAGTAGTAGAATATGCAGTGAAAGCTGGGCTTGCTACAAATTGTGAAATATCAAGAGATAGTAAAAATGATAGAAAAAATTATTTTTACCCAGATTTACCAAAGTCTTATCAAATATCTCAATTTGATAAACCACTTTGTGAACATGGGTATGTAGAAATAGATACAAAAGAAGGAAAAAAGAAAATTAGAATTTTAAGAATTCATATAGAAGAGGATGCAGGAAAATTAAATCATGATGATTTGGGTGGAGGAAGCTTGCTTGACTTAAATAGAGCTGGAGTGCCATTAATAGAAATAGTTTCTGAGCCAGACTTAAGAAGTACTGAAGAAGTAGAAGCATATATGAGAAAATTAAAATCAATATTAGAATATATTGAAGTATCAGATTGTAAAATGCAAGAAGGTTCTTTAAGGGCTGATGTCAATGTATCTGTTCATAAGCCAGGAACACCTTTTGGAACACGTACAGAAATGAAAAATATGAATTCATTTAGGAGCATTACAAGAGCAATTGAATATGAAATTGAAAGACAAATTGATGTAATAGAAAATGGCGGAAAAATAGAACAAGAGACATTAAGATGGGATGATGTATCAGGAAAAACATTTTCAATGAGGGATAAAGAAGAGGCAGAAGATTATAGATATTTTCCAGAACCTGATTTAGTAGAAATTAAACTTTCAGAGGAATATATTGAGAATATCAAAAATAGTTTGCCAGAATTGCCTGAAAGCAGAAAAGAAAGATATTTAAAAGAATATGAGCTATCTGAAAAAGATGCAAATATTATAACATCATCTAAATATTTATCAGATTTATTTGAAGAAGCAATAAAAGTATGCAATAATCCAAAAGCAGTAAATAACTGGATTATATCTGATATTTCAAGAATTTTGAATGAAACAGAAACAGAAGCAAATACAATACCTTTTAATGGACAACAATTAGGAAAATTAGTTATTTTAATAGACAAAGGAACAATTAGTTCAAGTATAGGTAAAAAAGTATTAGAAGAATTATTTGAAAATCCAAGAGATCCAGAAGAAATAATAAAAGAAAAAGGTTGGATACAAATATCAGACGAAGGAGAAATAAAAGAAATAGTATTAAAAATTTTAGAAGCAAATCCACAATCAATTGCAGACTTTAAGGCTGGAAAAGATAGAGCTTTAGGATTTTTAGTAGGTCAAGCTATGAAAGAAACAAAAGGAAAAGCAAATCCAAAAATGCTAAATGAAATGTTTTTAACTGAATTAAAAAAATAAAATTAAAAAATTAAGAAATAAAAATGATAAAAGGGGCATGATATAAAAAGCATAACATTTTAGTTTGCTTACATGCCCCTATTTATTAATGTGTGAAAATTTCAAAGAGAGTTTCTACACAATGTAATTTTGATAAACAATTATATCATTTGTTTTTTTATTCCATCAACAACAAAACCACAAATAATAAATTCTATTCCAAAAATCAAACTCAATCTAAATAACACCAACCCTGCAGAAAAAAGAATAGGCAAAGTAAAAGAAAAATTATATGTAACAAGAAGAATAATAGAAATTAAGCAAATAATAGCACAAAAAATTAATCCATTATTTATAATTAATTTTGTTAGCTTATCCAAACCTTTAAAAGCAGTAATAATTTTATTAAACATAACTCATCACCTATAAATAATAATAACACCAGTGAAAACAAACATCAATGGAAATTAAAACCAGAAAGTGTAGAAATTTAAACAAAGAAATGTGCCAATATATTATTTAGATATAAATAAATATAAAAATAAAATAATAGAAGAATAAATAAAAAATAAAAAGAATTTCTAAAATTAAAGTTTATCACAAATGTTAAACATTTTTTGATTCATTAAAATTTTAAAAATTCTTTTCTATTAATAAAAACTATGCATAATTTTTATTTTGTACTAAGCCATAGCTGCATTTAATTTTTTAGATAAACTAGATTTTTTTCTAGCAGCTGTGTTTTTAACAATAACACCTTTTGTACAAGCTTGATCAATTTTTTTAGTAGCTTCTGAGAATAAAGTTTTAGCTTCATCCATATTTCCAGCTTCTATAGCTTGTTCGAATTTTTTAATTGCTGTTTTATAAGCAGATTTTATCATATTATTTCTTAAAGTTTTCTTTTCAATTACTTTAACTCTTTTCTTAGCTGATTTAATGTTTGGCATGTTTGCACCTCCTTTTAGTCTATATTACACTATAACATTACTTATTTTAACACAAATTTTCTTATTATGCAAGCATTTTTGAAATTTAAGTTTCGGTTTTTTTGCTTTACCTGTTATGCTATGATTTTATAATACATAATATATTTGTTCATTGCATTCGTTAAAAATTTGTAATTGTTTAGCTTAAAGCTTTTTCACTCAAGCATACACTGAATATAGTTATATTTTGATAATTTTCTCGGTTCAATACACAACATAAGAAATTCTAAAATAATTTTATAGTGCCCTTCCACTAAAAGTGAACTCTTTCCATAAAATTATTTAAAAATTTCTAGTATTGCTACAATCACATTCGAAAAGTTATAAAAATATAAATATATTCATTGTATCCATGAACATTACTCAAGATAAGCAATAACAAATTTTAAAACGCATAACATTCAAGCATATATTATGTATTATAAAATCATAGCATAACAAGTAATGAAGAAAACGAAAAAAAGCACACCCTAGCGGGTGTGCTTGTGCTTAGCTTTTTTCTTACCATTAGCAACAATTGCTTTAGCAAGTTCCCATTCATCTTGATAAAACCAGGTTAAAATAAGATAAGAAAGAATAGTATAATCTTCCTTTAACCGTTTTTCAATCTTTTCGAGATATTTAAGCATATAAATCTCCTTTCGTAAAGAAAAAATTGCTAAATAAGTATAACACAAAAAAGTGAATAAATCAAGCAATAGAAAGATAAAATAATAAAAAACAGTATTCAATGTAAACTGGAAAATTAGACTCTAAACATTAATATTATCACAAATTTCAAAGAAAGGAGGAATTCGTATAATAAAGATATTCATATTATACGAGGAAAACAAATGAAAACTATATTTATCCAATATAAAAACGATAGTAAACAATATAGACTACCACATATTTTAGGAATAGAAATAAATAAAATAGAAGAACCAGAAAAAATAGACTCTAAAATAGATGAATTGAAAAACAAAGAATATACAACAATAATTATACCAAACGAATTAGCCAGCTTTTCAGAAAAAATAACAAATCAATATAAATACGATCCGAATATTAATATAATCATAACACCAACTAAAAATTAAAATAAATAAAAACCAAATCAATATATTACTGCAAAGAAAATAGATTTTATAATAAATAAAATAGAATAATTTAAAAAAATGGACATATAAATTTATAAAGAAAAATATTGAGGAGGTAAAAAATGATAGAAACACAAAAAGAAAAATTAAGCATAAATAAATTAGTAGCAGAAAAAAGAGAAATTTTATTTGCAGAAGGAGATATGATTGTTCCAGATTCAAAACCAGATATTTTAAATACAATTTGTACAAGTGGTGTTGTATCAATTTATAAAAAAGAAGTACAAGAAGAAAAACTTCGTATAGATGGCACAATTAACACATATATAATGTATATGCCAGATGGAGCAGAAGATAATGTAAGAGGATTAAATGCAAATTTAGATTTTTCTGAAAACATAGGAATCCAAAATTGTAAAGAAGGAATGGAAGACATAACCGATGTAAAAATAAAATCGATTGAAGCAAAAGTATTAAACGGAAGAAAAATTAGTATAAAAGCAACTTTGGAAGTAAATGTCAAAATATATTCTATGGAAGAAGTAGAAATAATAAACGAAATGGAAAATACAGATAATATACAAGTTTTAAAAGAAGACTTAACAGTAAATTCTTTAGTGGGGTCAGGAGAGACAAAGATTTATACGAAAGATAATATACCAATTGACAATATAGATAATTTGGCTGAAATTCTAAAATCAGAAATTAATTTAGTAGACAGAGATATAAAGATAAGTTATAACAAAGTATTAACAAAAGCAGAAGCGGAAATAAGATTCATGTATTTAACAGAAGATAATAGAATAAACAATGCAACATACAAAATACCAGTAGTAGGATTTATCGACATTCAAGATGTAACAGAAGAAAATTTATGTGATGTAAATTACGAAATAAGAAATCTAATTATAAAACCTAATTCACAAGAAGAACACTCTATTTATGTAGAAATGGAAATACAAGTAAAATGTAGTGCTTATGAAGTAAAGCAAATTAATCTAATACAAGATATATACAGCCCAACTACAAACCTTAACTTTGAAACAAGACAAATATCAACAATGACTGAAAAACAGTGTATAAAAAATATAAAACAAATAAGAGAAAAAATTAACCTAAAGGATATTGAAAATGAAAATTTAATAGATGTAGATGTTATTCCAGAAATAATAAATGAAAACAAAATTAATACAAAAATTTTATATGAAGGAGAATTGAATTTAAGATTTATTTTTGTAAACACAAAAATGCAAGTGAATATTAAAGAAACTAAAATACCATTTGAATATACAGTAGAAAATTTACAAAATGGAGAAACATTAAATACAAATAATTATTTAGCAATAAAAACAAAAGATTTTATTATTCAAGATGGAGGAGATATAAATTGTAATATAGACATGGAAACAAACACAAATATGTATCGTACAGCAAATATCAATATGATAGATAGCATACAAGAAGATGGAGAAAGAGAAGAACAAGATTATAGCATAATAATGTATATAGTAAAAAAAGACGATACATTATGGAAAATTGCTAAACAATTTGGTAGCACAATAGATGGAATTGTAAGAGTTAATGGAATAGAAGATAAAAATTTAATTTTCCCAGGACAAAAGCTATTTATTCCTAAATATACAAGAATATCAGAACAAAGTTATGAGTAAAATTTATTCAAGACCTAGAATTAAAATTCCTCAAATATTTTTATCAAATAGAGGAAACGAAAAAATAAAAAAACAGCAAAAATTAATAAAAATAATAATAGTGATATTAATAGCAACAATAACTATAAAAACAATATTAGAAGCAGTTTTGCCAGTTTTTGAAACACTTTGTGAAGAAAAAGCGAAATCTATAGCAACAATAGTATCAAATGAACAAGCAACAAATGTAATGAGAGAACATAAATATGAAGAATTATTTACAATTGAAAAAGACAAAGATGGAAATATAAAAATGATAAAAGCAAATGTAAATCCAATTAATGAAATTATTTCTGATGTCGCAGTAAAAATACAAAATGAAATAGATAACAAAGGAAAAGAAAATATATCAATACCAGTAGGAAGTCTAACAGGAATAAAATTTTTATCAGGAGAAGGTCCAAGAATAAAGTTGACAATATCCACAACTGGAAATGTAGAGACAGACTTAAGAAGTGAATTCAAATCACAAGGAATTAATCAAACATTACACAGGGTGTACTTACAAGTGAATTGTCAAGTAAAAGTTTTAACATCATTTGAAAATATAACAGTAAATATAAGTAATCAGGTATTATTAATTGAAAATGTAATCATAGGCAATATACCAAACACTTACTATAATTTAAATGGAGTTGATGGAAGTACTGCAATAGAAGTAATGGAATAAAGGTTAAAAAACACAAAAACGCTTGAGTTTTCAAGCGTTTTTATGGATTAAATATTGATTTTTCTTTGTAAATAAGGATTTAGATAAGTTATTAAAATATTTTTGGTAATTATAAAAATAAAAACATAATTAATTATAAAAAGTACAAGCCACATATAATTAAAACAAAAGTTGCAAAATTATGTAAAGTATAGTATAATAAGAATGAACTTGATTAATTTTAACAATTTCAGGAGGAAAAAGCATGAAGAACAATACTATAACAATTTGGAGTGATTTCTTCAAAGAACTGGCTAACGTGCTTTCCGAAAACAAATTGGGAAGTTCATACCGGTTTGGAAATTACGTTGTCACAGATGTAGGTAATTTCTACATGATGGTAACAGACACTGGAAAAGAATATCGGTTCAGCGAATTAGAAGAATTTCTTGGAAAGAACAAATTAACAGAGCAAATTCGCTCCGACATACAAGACATTTTTGTAAAAAGAAAATGTTCAGATTATCTTATCGAAGACATGTGGAAAATGACAGTACTTTGCATGGTTTTTGGAGACATAAATCAGATAGACAAAATTTTCCAGAATAAGAAACAAATATCCTGAAAAACAAGAAAACGGCAGAACGAGATATATCGTATCTGTCGTTTTTATAAAGTATTGTAAAAAATATAAAAATATGTTATAAAAAACAAAAGCAAATAAAATTAAAATATCAATATTAGATAAATTTACAATTTGGAAGGGAAAAATAAAATGAAATTTTTAATTCAAAGAGTAAAAAAAGCACAAGTAGAAGTAGACCAAAATATAGTAGGAGAAATAGAAAAAGGATTATTAGTATTTATAGGAATAAGTCATACAGACACAAAAGAAATAGCTGATTATTTAATAAAAAAATTAATAAATTTAAGAATATTCGAAGATAAAAATGGTAAAATGAATTTAGGAATAAAAGATGTAGAAGGAAAACTTTTATTAGTATCTCAATTTACACTATATGCAGATTGCACTCAAGGAAACAGACCATCATTTACAGATGCAGCAAAACCACAATTTGCAAAAGAACTTTATGAATATATAATAAAAAAATGTAGTGAAGAAATAAAAGACATAGAAACAGGAATATTTGGAGCTGATATGCAAGTAAAGCTTATAAATGATGGACCTGTAACAATTATGTTAGAAAAATAATTATAAAATTAATTTAATTCTAAACTAGAGAGGAGTGATAACATTATGAATGTGATATTGCCAGAAAAAGAAAAAATGAAAAAAAGAACAATCATTATTTATAGTATTGCAACTATTACATGTATTTTAGCAATATTATTAATCGTAGGAAACCAAATACTAGGAAAAGATATAATAAATAGCATTTTTAAAATAGATAAAATTATAAACAAAACAGAGCAAGAAGAAGCAAGTCTAAAAGCAAATTTTAACAATTTATATGATAATAAACTTACAAATAACAACAATATTAATGTAAGCAAAGTAGATGAAACAAAAGATATAATTTATACAAATTACGAAAAAAGTGTGACAACAAGTAATCATGAAATTAATGTAATATTACCATATATAAATATTAAAAATAGTAAAATAAAAAGCTGGAACGATGAAATAAATAATACATTTAAAGCAAAGGCAGAACAAATACTACAAAATGAAAATGTAAAAACAGTATATTCAACAAAATATACTGCTAATATTGAAAACAATATATTATCAGTAATGATATATGCTGAATTAAAAGAAAACTCAGGAGCACAAAGAACATTACTTAAAACATATAATTTCAATTTAGAAACAAACAAAGAACTAAATTTACAAGATATAATCAAAATTTACAACTTAGATAGTAAACAAGTACAAAACAAAATAAATAGTGATATCAAAAAAGAAAATGAAAAAGCACAAGAACTGATAGACTTAGGGTATAATGTATACAAAAGAAAAATGCAAGATGAAACATATAAAATAGAAAATTCTAATGAATTCTTTATAAAAAACAAAAACTTATATATTATATACCCATATGGAAACAATGAAAATACAAGCGTGATTGATATTATTGTAATATAAAAAAAGAAGCCTTATATCATGTAAGGTTTCTTTTTTGAAAATAAAAGGGGATGTTTTTATAATCAAGTCAGATGAAATATTTCCTTTCTGACTATGATGATATTATAATTTAGAATTTTGTCCTTTTTGTGAACTAAAAGTGAAAGTTCTGTCTTATTATTTTTTTATTAAGGTTGTTCTCCTAATGTTATAGTTAAATCTTTTTCTTTACCTTCACGATTAACCTTAATTCTTAGTTGGTCACCTATCTGATGAGTATTTTTAATCTCATTTAATTCTTCCATAGTAGTTATTTTTTTACCTTCAGCTTCAATTATAACATCTCCAGGTTTTAAGCCAGCTTTTTCTGCTGCAGAGAAATCATCAACTGATTTTACATAAACACCAATTACTAAATTATTAGCTTTTGCAGTTTCTTCATTTAGACTCATACCAGAAATTCCAATATAAGGTCTTTTAACTTTACTATATTGGATTAATTGTGAAGTAATATCTGTAGTAGAATTAATTGGAATAGCAAAACCAATACCTTCAATTCCTGTACCAGAAAGTTTTAATGTATTAATACCAATAACTTTTCCTTCACTATTAACTAAAGCACCACCACTATTACCTGAATTTATAGCAGCATCAGTTTGAATACATGTATATGTTTTTCCATCAGAATCTGTTATTTTACGATTAACAGCACTTACAATACCAGTTGTAACAGTACTAGTCATATTTACTGGATTTCCAACAGCCATTGCAAATTCGCCAACTTTTACACTATCAGAATCAGCAAATTCAGCTTTAGTTAAACCAGTTTTATCAATTTTGATAACAGCTAAATCAGTTTGTTCATCTTGACCTATAATTTTAGCTTCATATTCTGTTTCATCATTAAATAGTGAAACAGTTATTTTTGTTGCCTCTGTAATTTGATAATAAGAATTTGACTCAGAAGTATTTGAAGAGACAACATGATTATTAGTTAAGATATAACCATCATCACTAATAATAATACCAGAACCAGAAGCAGTTGCAGTAGATGAAGCTGTTTTACCAAAAATAGAAGTTGTATTAACAGCATATTCAATTTTTATTCCAACAATAGATGGTAAAATTTTATTTGCAGCATATACTGCTGTATCAGAAAATTTACTTAATGAAATTTGATCTACATATCCATTTGAAGATGTAGAGTTATTATTAGAAGTACTAATATTAGATGTAGAGTTTCCAACTAATTTATTCTTAATAGAAGGAACACCAAAACATGTTCCAATTACAACTGAACACCCAACAACTCCACTAAAAAATGGTAGAAGTATTGTTTTTCCAAATCCAGATTTATTTTTTTCTTTTTTTTCATAAGATGTTTTACCAGTAACTGGTATAGCTGTAAATTTAGTATCTTGATTTTTGTTTTCGTCCATTATATTACCTCCTACAAATATATAATTTATAATTATATAATAACCTATTTATATAGTAGAATACAATACAATTGTGAATTTTATGTGAAAAAAATGTAATTATTTAATACTGCTTGAAATAGAAAATTAAAATTGATATAATAATAAAAGAAGAATTAATGAGAGGAATGAGATAAATATTGAAAAAAAATAAAGGAATAACAATGATTTCGCTAGTAATCACAATAGTTGTACTTTTAATAATTGCAGGAATATCAATTGGACAAGGAAACCAAGCAATAAAAATATCAAAATTAGAAAATTTAAAAACAAATATGCTACTAATAGAAGCCAAAGCAAAAGAATATTTAGAAAATGCAAATTTTAGCTTAGGAACAAATATTGAAAAAGTAACACAAGAAGAAAAAAATAATAGAATTAGTAAGGCAAAAGAAAATTTAAAAGGAACAGAAATAATTGATGGAAGTATATTTAATGGAAACATAAATATAACAACAGAACAAATTGCAGAAGATAATGCAAATTATATATATTATTATAAACTAACAAAAGAAGACTTAGAAAAAATGGGACTAAAAGAAGTAAAATCAGATGAAAAAAGTGGTTGGTATGTCATAAAATATGATATTAAAAGCGACAAAGCAGAAATATATAATCTAAAAGGATTTGAAAAAGACGATAAAATATATTATTCACTAAGCGAAATTGAAAACTTATAATAAAAGTAGATAAATACAAAGTTTATAGGGAATAACTTATATAAAAACCTAAATATAAAAAGGAAAATATTAAAATAAATAAAATGAAAGAAAAAGAAATAGAAAGACTAACAAATTTAAAACAAATAGAGAAAGAACTACACAAAAGACAATTTAAAAACATAGTAGGAATAGATGAAGCAGGAAGAGGCCCACTAGCTGGGCCAGTAGTTGTTGCAGGAGTTATAATGCCAGAAGATTCTGAAATAGAAGGAGTAAATGATTCAAAAAAAGTATCAGAAAAGAAAAGAGAAGTACTATATGACAAAATATTAGAAGAAGCAATAAGCTACTCGGTTGCAATTATAGGACAAGATGTAATAGATGAAATAAATATTTTAAATGCAACCAAAAGAGGAGTAACAAGTGTAATAAAAGGGTTAGACGTAAGACCAGATTTAGTTATAATAGATGCACTACAACATATTGATACAGATGGTGTACCATATGAATCAATAATAAAAGGAGATGCTAAATGCTATTCTATTGCAGCAGCCTCAATCATAGCAAAAGTAACAAGAGACAGAATTATGAGAGAATGGGATAGTGTCTATCCACAATATGGATTTGCAGGACATAAAGGATATGGAACAGCAAAACATATTGAAGCAATAAAAGAATATGGATTATGCCCAATTCATAGAAGAAGCTTTACAGGGCATTTTATATAAAATCAAAGAAAAGGTAAAATAAAATGAATATATTAGAAATAATAGAAAAGAAAAGAGAAAAAGTAGAATTAACAAAAGAAGAATTAGAATATTTTATAAAAGGATATGTAGAAGGAAAAATTGCTGATTATCAAGCAGCTGCATTAGTAATGGCAATTTTTTTAAATGGTATGACAAAACAAGAAACAACAAATCTAACAATTGCTATGGCAAATTCAGGAGAAATACTAGACTTATCTAAAATTAATAAAATAATAGTAGATAAACATTCAACTGGAGGAGTAGGAGACAAAGTATCAATTTGCTTGTTACCATTAGTAGCATCTTTAGGAGTTCCAGTTGCTAAAATGTCTGGAAGAGGATTGGGATTTACAGGAGGAACTGTAGATAAACTAGAATCTATTCCAGGATATAAAACAAATATATCTATCAACAAATTTATAGAAAATGTGGAAAACATAGGAATAAGTATGATTTCACAGACATTAAATTTAGCACCAGCAGATAAAAAATTATATGCACTAAGAGACAGTATCTCTTGTGTAGAAAGCATACCATTAATAGCTTCTAGCATAATGAGTAAAAAAATAGCAAGTGGAGCAGACAAAATAGTTTTAGATGTTACAGTTGGAAAAGGTGCATTCATGAAAAACATTGAAAATGCAGAACAATTAGCTAATGAAATGATAGAAATAGGAAAACTTGCTAATAGAGAAGTTGTTTGTGTATTAACAAGTATGGAAGAGCCATTAGGAAATGCTATAGGAAACAACTTAGAAGTCAAAGAAGCTATACAATTTCTAAAAGGAGAAATGCCACAAGACTTAAAAGAAGTAGTACTAGAATTAGGTGCTTATATGATAAAACTAGCGGGATTGGGAGAAAACTTAGAAGAAAATAAAAAAAGAATGCTAGAAAATATACAAAATGGAAAAGCATTTAATAAATTAAAAGAAATGGTACAAAATCAAGGAGGAGATATATCATATTTAGAAGATACAAACAAATTTGAAAAAGCAAATTTAATAGAAGAAATATTTGCAAATCAAGATGGATATATACAAGAAATTAATGCAGAAGAAATAGGAAAAGTAGCATGCGGTTTGGGAGCAGGAAGAATAAAAAAGGAAGATAATATAGACTATTCTGTAGGAATTATACTAAATAAAAAAATAGGAACAAAAGTAAAAAAGGGAGAATCATTAGGCAAAATATATTCTAATGACATAGAAAAATTAAAAGAAGCAAAAAAACAAGTATTAGAAATTATAAAAATATCAGACAAGTATTGTGATAAAATCCAAACAATTTTAGAAAAAATATAGTTAATATTATAACAAATATTGAATTTAAGAAAACAAAAGTGCTATAATATAAATAGAAATGTTATGGAGGAACTAAAATGAAAAGAAAACAAGAAAAAAATATAAAAAATAAAGAACAAAAAAACTATGATAGAGGACAAGTTTTTGTAAAAGTAATGGCAGGAATCTTGGCCATATTGATGCTTATGTCAGTAGCAGGAACACTAATTTATGCTTTAATATAGTAGAATAATACTAAAATTAAAAAATTACAAAGAAATTATAATATTTAAAAAAGTAATAAAAAAGATAAATAAAAAGGAAAGGTAGTAAAATGGGGAAAAGTATTGGAAATAGTTGGACTGCTTTTTACAATGAAAACATTTTAAATATGATTAACAACCTAAGAGATAATCCATTCAATCTTTTTACAACAATTTTAGACATAGCAATAGTTATATTTTTAATGTATTGCTTTATAAGAATTGTAAAAGGATCAAGAGCATGGCAACTAATAAAAGGAATTGCATTTTTAATTATAGCCACATGGATTAGTGGAATGCTAAATTTACACATATTAAACTCTATTTTAACAGGAATTATGAACTGGGGAGTAATTGCAATTATTGTAATTTTCCAACCAGAATTAAGGAGAGCATTAGAACAACTAGGAACAAATAAATTAACAAAATTTTTAGGAATTCAAAGTGATATTGCATCAAAAACAAAAGAAGACATCTACAAAGTTGTAATTGCAGCAACAGAACTTTCAAAAACAAAAACTGGAGCATTAATAGTATTAGAAAGAGACATAAACATACAAGACATTATAGCAACGGGAATTCCAATGAATTCAGAAGTATCACCACAATTGTTAGTTAATATTTTTACACCAAAAACACCACTACATGATGGAGCAGTTGTAATTAGTAATAATAAAATAGCAGCAGCTGCATGTGTATTACCTTTAGCAGACGATAAAGACATAGCAAGGGAACTAGGAACAAGGCATAGAGCTGCAATAGGAATTTCAAAAGAATCTGATAGTATTGTTATAGTCGTGTCAGAAGAAACAGGAAAAATTTCAGTAGCAAAAGACGGAACATTAATTGCAGATGTTAGAGAAGACACATTAAAGAAAATATTAATTAGTAATGTAGTGACAAAAAGATTTGCAGAAAAAACAGTAGTAAAAGAAAGCAGAATAAATAAAATAAAACAAAAAATGAAAAAACAAAAAGAAAATAGTAAAAATGCAGAACAAAATGAGAATGTAGATAAAACTAAATAGTAAAACAACAAAATAATAAATAGGTAAAATAGTAAATTAACAATGAAATGGAAAATAACAAATTATAACAAAGTATAAGAATAGGAAAACAATTATCCTATTCTTATTATATATTATGAAATAATAAAACATTAATAATATAAAAAAGGAGATACTATGAGAAATATAAAATTAACAATAGAATATGATGGAAAAGACTTTAATGGATGGCAGAAGCAACCAAATAAATTAAATATACAAGGAACAATAGAACAAGCAATTAAAACAATAACAGGGGAAGAAGTAGATTTACAAGCTTCAGGAAGAACAGATGCAGGAGTACATGCTTTAGGACAAGTTGCTAATTTTAAAACAAACAGTACTATACCAACAGAAAAAATACCAATAGCTTTAAATTGTAACTTAAAAAAATCGATACGTATATTAAAAGCAGAAGAAGTAGACGAAAAATTTCATAGTAGACTAAATTGTAAAAATAAGACATACAGATACATTATAAATAATTCTGAAATACCATCAGCGATTTATAGAAACCTAGAAACACATATACCATATAAATTAGACATAGAAAAAATGACACAAGCAGTAAAACAATTTGAAGGAGAACATGATTTTAAAGCATTTAAAGCAAGCGGAACAAGTAGTAAGAGCAGTATAAGAACAATTTATAACGCTCAAATTATACAAATGCCAAACAATAGAATATATATAGAATTAACAGGAAATGGTTTTTTATATAATATGGTGAGAATTATTGCAGGTACATTAGTTGATGTTGGAATTGGAAAAATAAAACCAGAAGAAATTATAAAAATTATAGAATCAAAAGACAGAGCAAAATCAGGAAAAACATTGCCTCCACAAGGATTATATTTAGTTCAGGTAAAATATAACACAGAATTAGATAAATAATAAAATAACAAGAAAAATAAAAAACATAAAGTAACCAAAAGTAACAATAAGCATAAAATATAGTAAAAAGAAGTGAAAGGAGAAAAAACATGACTTTATTACTAGTATTTTTTGCTTTACCAATAGCAGTAATCATAATATCAATCGCCTTACAAAAGATTCTTAAATGTCCGGTATTAGTAGCATCCATAATATTTGCAATATTTTTAGTAGTAACTTTTATAATAGGAGAACTGATATTTTTAGTAGCTACAATAGCATATACAATTCTTTCATTTATAACTGCAATATTAACTAAAATAGTTTGCCGAATATTAAGAGAAATAGATAGAAAAGATGACAATAATTGCTGTAGAAATTCAAATGACAATAATTGTTGCAGAAATTCAAATGATAATGATAATACTGCACAATTACTATCAATAACTGGACATTGCAATAATAACAATAATGGAAATCTATTAACTATAAGCAGTAATGGTTGCAATGGAAACGAAAATGAATTATTAACAATTAATTCAAGTTGTAGAACAAATAATTCTGATGATTGTTCATGTTCTTGCAATTGCAATACATCAAACAATTCTATAGCAGTTAGAGCAAATGTATTTCCAAATAATAATTCAAATGGTAGAACAGGAAATTTTTGTGGGTGTTATAGAAGGAGATAAATTTAAAATATTGTCAGCAATTTATATATAAAAAATTGGTGGATACCCTTAATAAGGAGATACCAATTTTTTTATTGAATAGGAAAAATTAAAGATTGTCTTATAACAGAAGGCATTTCACACAAATTTACTTATGAATAAAATAATAATAAGTAAAAAATATATAAATTAATATTAGATTATTAAAAACTTGAAACTTTGCATAATTTGTGCTAAACTAGAAAAGTAAAGGAGAACAAATATGATAGAAATTATACAAGAAACATTAATTGATAGCATAAAACTACTACCATTTTTATTTATTACATACTTAATTATGGAATATATAGAACATAAAATGGGAGAAAAATCAAAGAAAGCCATACAAAAATCTGGAAAATGGGGACCACTATTTGGAAGTTTGTTAGGAATATTTCCACAATGTGGATTTTCTGTTTCAGCAACAAATTTATATGCTGGACGAGTTATAACACTAGGGACATTAATTGCAGTTTATCTATCAACATCTGATGAAATGTTACCAATTTTTATATCAGAAGGTGTATCACCAATTATTATTTTTAAAATATTAGGAATTAAATTAATAATTGGAATGATAGCAGGATTTATAATTGATTTTGTTATACATTTATTTAGAAAAAATAAAAAAGAAGATATAGAAAAAATAGAAATAGAACATGTATGTGAAGAAGAACATTGTCATTGCCATGAAAATGGAATTTTAAAATCATCAATAAAACATACTCTAAGCATATTTTTATTTATAATAATTATTTCATTTTTAATTAATACTATTGTACATTTTGTAGGAGAAGAAACAATAGCAAGTTGGATTTTAAACAAATCAATAATTGGACCAGCAATTGCTGCTTTAATAGGTCTAATTCCAAATTGTGCAGCATCTGTTATTTTAACAAATTTATATTTAGAAAATGTAATTTCAGTAGGAAGTATGATAGCAGGATTATTAACGGGAGCAGGAGTAGGACTTGCTATATTATTCAAAACAAATAAAAACTGGAAAGAAAATGTAAAAATAGTAGGATTGTTATATTTGATAGGAACAATATCAGGAATTATTTTACAAGCAATAAATATAAGCATATAAATACGATATAAAAAATACAGCTAAACTTAAATATATAAGCTTAGCTGTATTTTTTTATTTTCTTTTTTTCTTTAAATCTACAACAATAGCATTTTCATTATCAAATAAATAATTAGAATCTGTTGTATCTGTTTGAACAGGATTATATTCATTTCTTTCATCTATAAAATCTAAATGTTTAAGGTCAAATTTCTTTTTTGCACTAGAATCTGTATCATCTTCTGTATATGTTGTTACACCATCTGAATATCTTCCAAAATCAAAAGTTTTTAATTTTTTTGGTTCTTTATACTTAGACTCAAGATAATTTAATTTACCTTGACCTATATCTGGTTTTCCATTTTCTCCTCTAATTTTATATGCACAATCTTTAGTACCAAGAGTTTGTAGTTTTCCAGGTTTAAACCAATAAACAAATTCCCATTTTACATTACCATGTTTTGCTTCATATTCCATTTTGTTAAAGTCAATACTATTAGCCATTGTCCATTCTCTCTTTTTACCAAATTCTTCTGACCACCATTGCAATTCTTCTATAGTAGCATTACCTGTAAATATTTTACTTGCACAGTTTGCTAATATTGTTTGTTTATAATTTTCTTTTCCACCATCTGTATCTAATTGAGCAAGGTTTTGAGCTGATATTGTAGTACCTATTTTATATTTACGATACATAGTAAATATTGGCTCAGTAGCTTTACATATAAAATCAGGAAATTCATCAATATATAAAAAGTTAGGAATTCTTGACTTTTCTGTTCCAGGTCTTCTTAAAACAGCATTTTGCATAGATATTAAGAAGAATAAACCAAATGCTTTATTACTTGTTGCACCTAAATCACCACGTCTAGTACAAACAAAAGTTATATCACCATTTGCAAGCATTTTATCAAAATCTATATTATTATATCTATTACACAAAATAGATTTTACACCAGGTAAACGAAGAAGATTATCAAGTTGTGAAATTGCAGTGTATATATATTTTTCCGTTATTGACCTATTAGAACCATTCTTATAAAAATGACTCTTGAAATATGCTAATTGTACACTATATTTTTCTCTTAATTCTTCATCATGTGATAAAATTTCTGCCATTTTTTCTACTAAGTCAAAATTAGTAAGCATTTTTAACATATCAGATAAATTAGGTAATACACCATCATTCATTCTAGGATACATTTCTTTTAATAGTAGAGATAGGTTTTCAATTGCTTGAGTAATAATGTCTTCTCTATAAACTTCATCAGTTTCTGATTTAGAAATATTAAACATAGATTTTAAAACAGAAGATATAGTGATTGCAATTTTATTTGCATCATCATATACAAAAGGGTTTAATCCAATAGAATTTTTATCAGCAGGGTCTATTATGTTATAAGATAAACCAAAGTTTTTACAAACACTCATCATATCAGTTAAAATCTCTTTATCAGGAGATACTACTGTAACACCACAATTACGATAAGTAATTTCAGAAGTAGAATCTAAAATCATTTTTTTCATATATGCTTTGTAAACATCTTCATTTCCAGAAGTAGGAACAAGCATATTTAAATTAAAATTAGTATTTAAATATTCGTTATCATAAGGGCCTTTTAATGTAGCTATTCCAGTCTTTAATGCAGTAAATCCCATTTCTTTTGAAACTTCTCTAAAAAAGAATTTTCTTTCTAAATCTCTAGCGATTAATGGTTCAAAAACTAAAGAAGATTTTCCTGAACCTGAACCACCACACACAAACATTGATTGATATCTTGAACTTTCAGGAATAGTAATCATTTGAGATGTTTCACTATTCTGACATAAAAAAACTTCGCAAGTATAAGGTCCATGTCCACTAGATTTGTCAGATAAATCAATTCCTCCATAATCCCAAATAGAACGAGTCATATCCAAACTATCATTAATTTCAAAATATAAGAAACTAAATACTTTTGGAATAATTAATACTGGGATTAATATAGTAATAGATGTAAGAGCAGGTCTTACTAAATCTGAAAAATTAGTAATAATATCAACATATCCAGGATTAGATACTAGCAATAACCATGCACCCATATTTAGCCATTGAGTAAACATAGAAATAACTAATACTGCAAAATTAATCATATAAAAGTAAAATAAAATAACTTTATGTTTTTTTGTTGGCACAAATTGTGAAGCAAAAGAAAATACAAAAGCAAAAAGAGGACAAGCAAGTGCAAATGTATATTGTATTGGCCCCCAATAAGAATAAGAAACTCCTGTAAATAACATTAATAAAAATTCAACAACTCTATCAACAACTAAATAGATAGTTATTAAAGTTAAAACATATGTTATAAAAGTATTTCTATTAGTACCTAATTTCTTTAAAAAATTATCAATTATTTTCATAAATTATTTGCCCCTTTAAATAAAATCATACATATATATTATCTTACAAAATAGCCAAAAAATCAAGCACTTTTGGAATAAAACAACAAAAAATAGAATATAATATGTTACAAATAAATATTATATGGTTTTTTATTATAGAACATTCTTAAAAGATTTAGACATATATTATAAAAATTTAAAATAAGGAGGAGTGTGTGTCTATTTAAGATATTAAATAGATCATACAAAAATATTATGGGAGAAGAATATACAAGAGAGATAAATATAGAAGAAAAAAATGAATTGGAAAAAGAAGAAGATTTAATTAAAAATATTATAAAAACAAGAGAAGAATTAAAAAAAGATAATAAAAATTATGAATATGCAGAATTGGAATTAATTGATTACTATATTTATCAAATAAAGGCAAATCAAGCAAAATTAGGGTATTTATTAAGATTGGCGAAAGCTAAAGGAATTACTATTGATAATATTAATCAAATAGAATATGAAGATTATAGAGAAGAAATAGGATAATTAAGTAATATTTGTCCAACTCTTATCATAAAAATGTGTTAAGAGAAAAAGAGGGATGAATATGAATATTGATAGTAATATTTTAACTTATCTAGCATGTATATGTTTTTTGTTTATTTTTGGAAGAGTATTTATTGTGCCTATTAGAAAAATCTTAAAAATAGTAATAAACTCAATATTAGGAGGAATTACCATTTTTGTAATTAATCTTGTAGGGGCAAGTTTTGGTTTTCATATAGGGCTTAATATTTTTACTAGTATAATAGTTGGAATATTAGGGCTTCCAGGAGCTGTGTGTTTGGTTATTGTAAAGTTATTGCTATCATAGGAGTAAACTCCGTGAAGACACTTACATCGCTACATTTCCTGTCGCCTACTAATATAAAAATAAAGCATATAAAAACTAAATTTTTACATGCCTTATCAATAATATTAATAAAATTTTAAATAAAATCTAAAATTATTCAACAGTAACAGATTTTGCAAGATTTCTAGGCTTATCAACATCTAATCCTTTTTCTTTCGAAATATAATAAGCAAGTAATTGCAAAGGAATAATTGATAAAACTGTAGAAACAAAACAATTTGTTTCAGGAATATCAACTACAATATCAAACATGTTCTTATCTATATTTTGATTTGATATAACTAAAGTTTTTGCACCACGTGTAATTACTTCTTGAATATTACTAACAGTTTTCTTAACTAAATTAGGGTCAGTCATTATACTAATTACAGTTATACCATTTTCTATTAAAGCAATTGGACCATGTTTTAATTCGCCAGCAGCATAACTTTCTGAATGAATATAAGAAATTTCTTTTAACTTTAAAGAACCTTCTTTAGCAACTGTTTCATCAATTCCTCTACCTAAGAAAAATACATCTTTTTCTTGATAAATTTGTTTTGCAAAATTTTTAATTTGTTCATTTGTATTTAAAGTTTCCTCTATTTTTTTTGGTAAATCCAAAATATCTTTTTTCAAAGTATTTATAAATTCTACATTTTCTGTTTCTAATATCTCTGCAAAATAAATTGCTAAAATATTAATTAATACAACTTGTGAAGTATATGCTTTTGTAGAAGCAACTGCTATTTCTGGCCCAGCATGTGTATAAATAGAATAATCAGCTTCTCTTGTTATAGAACTTCCAATTACATTTGTAATAGCTAGTGTTTTTGCACCTTTTTCTTTTGATAATTTTAATGCTGCTATTGTATCTGCTGTTTCTCCAGATTGAGAAATAAAGATACATAAAGTTTTTTCATCAATTATAGGGTCTCTATAACGAAATTCTGAAGCAATATCAACTTCAACTGAAATTCTACATAATTTTTCAATAGAATTTTTTCCACTAAGACCAGCGTGCATTGCAGTACCACAAGCAACTATATATATTTTATTTAAATTAGATAAATAATCTTTTGTAAATTTTAATTCATCAAACTCACATTTTGAATTTAAACTTAATTTTGCTCCAATCGTTTCCCTAATAGCTACAGGCTGTTCATAAATTTCTTTTAACATAAAATCATCAAAACCGTCTTTTTCAGCAGCTGAAGCATTCCATTCAATTGTTTGAGTTTCTTTTTCTATTTCATGTAATTCTTTATCAAAAAATTTTGCACTAGAATTTGTTAATAAAACAAATTCTAAATCATTTAAAAGATAAAAATCTCTTGTATAAGATAATATAGCAGGAATGTCAGAAGATAAATATTTTTCATCTTCGCAAGTTCCAATTACTAAAGGGCTATCTTTTCTAACAACAATCATATTGTTAGGATATAATTTAGAAATAACTTCAATTGCAAAACTTCCTTTTAAGTCAAGACAAGCATTTTTTACAGCCCTTAAAAATTTTAAATTATCATTTTCTGTGTCATTAGAAAAATAGTAATGGATTAAGTTTGGTATAACTTCTGTATCTGTTTGAGAGTAAAAACTATATCCATGTTCTGTCAAGAAATTTCTTAATTCATTATAATTCTCAACAATACCATTATGAACAACACTAAAAGTTTTAGAATTATCTTGATGAGGATGAGAATTTTCTTTAGAAGGCTTTCCATGAGTAGCCCACCTTGTATGAGCTATACCAATTGTTCCTTCCAAATTGTCAATTCCTTCTAAACTAGATAAATTTTTAACTCTTCCTTTATCTTTCATCAAAGATAAACCACATTTTTCAATTGTTGAAATACCGGCTGAATCATAACCTCTATATTCCAATCTACTTAGACCTGCTAATAAAATAGGGCAGGCTTTTTTTGTTCCTATGTAACCTACAATTCCACACATAGTAATCCTCCTTGTAAAATTTAAATTTTTGGAATTGAAAGTTTGCAAACTTAAATATATTGAACTTTGTTTTAATATTAAAATTAATTTTTGTATCAATACTAATGACTATAAGTAAAAGCCACCAGGGCACCCGCCGAAAAATTCGATAACCCTAGACCTCGTCAACCATTTTGGTTCTGGCGCTTAAAAAACTCCTTTCGTTAATTTTTATGCAACTTTCAATATATTGCTATTAAAGTATTTAGCAAATAATATATAGATATGAATAATAATCATATTCTATTCATGTTCTATATATGGATATTATATTACTATAAAAGACAAAATTGTGCAAGATTAATAAACAAATTTTAATATTTTAGAATTTACACTTGATTTAGGTAACATAATGTGATAGAATAGCCAAGCAATAAAAATTTATACTTTATAATGGAGGTAGCAATATGAGCAAAGAAATTGTAGGAAGCACTCACGCAGCACATGAGGTACGGCATCTTGTAGAAAAGATGCAGGCAGTGAGAAATGGAAAGAAGGACAAAGAAGAAATTAGAGACTTGATTTCCAAAATCGAAAGTGAGAGGTGCAAACTGGCAGAAAAATATGCCGATTGTTGTTCCTATTTAGGAATTAACAACAATTTGAAATTGGATGTTCCGCGGCTTACAATCGACCAGGCAGATAAATATGTCTACATTGATGGTTTGGAACCAATGGATTTTCTGTTTATTTCAAAATTGGAGACACATTACCAGTATGGAACACAGGCACCGCAAAAAGAACATTTGCGTACCGGAACAATGCTTCTTCAGGCTTGTATCAATGAGCTGACATGGGCGTTAGGAGAATTGAATGCTCATACAACTAAATAACTTCAGAAGAGTGTCCCATATGGGGCACTTTTTAAAATATTTATAAAACCAATATTGTTATATTAAATTATTTAAGTTTCAGTTTTTCATTACATGCTATGATATTATAATTCATAATGTATTTGTTCATTTCATTCGTTAAAAATTTGTAATTGTTTATCTTAAGCCTCTTTCACTCAGGCCTACAATGAATATAGTTATATTTTTATAACTTTTCGAATGTGATTGGAACAATATTAGAAATTTTTAAATAATTTTATGGAAAGAGTTCACTTTTAGTGGAAGGGTGCCATAAAATTATTTTAGAATTTCTTATGTTGTGTATTGAACCGAGAAAATTATCAAAATATAACTATATTCATTGCATCCGTGAACATTACTCAAGATAAGCAATAACAAATTTTAAAACTCATTCCATTCAAATCTACATTATGAATTATAATATCATAGCATAGCAGGTGATGAAAAAACGAAACTCAAATTAAATTAATATTGATTTAGGACTAACTTATAGGATATAATATTTATATACAAATAATTAAAAAGGAGATATAGAAAAATGGAAGAGATAAATGTATTAATAAACAAATCAAGATTAGAAAAAAGAATAGATGAATTAGCAAAAGAAATTGAAAAAGATTATAAAGGAAAAGATATAGTATTTTTAGGTGTTTTAAAAGGATCAGTTCCATTTATGTGGGAATTAGCAAAAAGAATTAAAAACAATATCATTTTAGAGTTTATAGAAGTATCTAGTTATGAAGGAACAGAAAGCACTGGAAAAGTAACATTACACAAAGATATAAAACAAAGTATAGAAGGAAAAGATGTTATTATAATAGAAGATATTGTGGATACAGGAAGAACTTTAGATTTCTTATTAGAACATTTAAAAGAAAAAAATCCAAATAGTGTCAAAATAGCAACATTACTAAGTAAACCATCAAGAAGAGTAATTGAATTAAATGTAGATTATATTGGATTTCAAATAGAAGATAAATTTGTAATAGGATTTGGGTTAGATGATAATCAAAATTTAAGAAATTTACCATATATAGGTTATAAAGAATAATTAAATAAAATAATATGCAATAATCAATAAACAATTTTTTTGTTTTATGATGAATGGAGCAGAGTAAAATGAAAGATGAAAGAATGTTTAATATTGAGGAAGAATTAAAAAAGCTGCCAGGAAAACCTGGAGTATATGTTATGAGAGACAAAAATGATACAATTATTTATGTAGGGAAAGCAGTTTCTTTAAAAAATAGAGTAAGATCTTATTTTAGAAAAACAAATAAAACAGAAAGAATAAAAAAAATGGTAAGCTTAATTGACCATTTTGAATACATAGTAGTTGATAATGAGGCAGAAGCACTAATATTAGAATGTAATTTAATTAAGAAAAATAGGCCCAAATTTAATGTATTATTAAAAGATGATAAAACATATCCATATATAAAAATTGATGTAAAATCAGAATATCCAAATGTTATAATAACAAGAAGAGTAATTAACGATGGTTCTAAATACTTTGGACCATATGCTAATCCAGGTGCAGCAAAAGAAATGTTAGATTTTATTAAACAAAAATATAAGATACGCCAATGTAGAAACTTTAAGTCTACAACAAGAGCATGTCTAAATTATCATATAAAAAGATGTTTAGCACCTTGCATGGGATATATAACTCCAGAAGACTATAGAAAACAAATTGACGAAATAATTGATTTATTAGAAGGAAAGACAGATAAAATTTTAAAAGAATTAGACAATCAAATGAAAGAAGCTTCAGAAAAACTAGATTTTGAAAATGCAGCATATATTAGAGATAGAAAATTAGCAATAGAAAGGGTGTCTGAAAAACAAAAAGTATCAAATATCTCAGAAAATAATATTGATGTTATTGGATTATATAAATCAGAACTAGAAGTGTGCATAGAAATATTTTTTGTACGTGGAAGTAAAATGATTGGTAGAGAACATTACTTTTTCCAAGAATTAAAAGACATGGAAAATGGCGAAATTTTAGCAGGATTTATAAAACAATATTATATGGACAGTCCAAACATACCAAATAAAATAATGCTAAGAGAAGAACTAGCGGAAAAAGAGATATTGGAGCAATGGTTATCCACAATTGCAGGAAAAAAAGTGGAATTAAAAAGCCCTAAAAAAGGCGAAAAATTAAGATTTGTAGAAATGGCAGAAATGAATAGCAAAGTTACACTAGAAAATAAAGAAAAAGACAAATCAGAAATTTTATTAGAATTAAAAGAAGCATTAAAAATGGATAAACCACCTAGAAAAATAGAAACATTTGATATATCAAATATTTCTGGGGAATTTATGGTTGCAGGAATGTGTGTAATACAAGATGGAGTAATAAAAAAGAACCTATCAAGAAGATTTAAAATTAAAACTGTTTTAACACAAGATGACCCCAAATGTATGGAAGAAGTAGTAACAAGAAGGATAGCACATTCATTAGATGAAAAAGAAAATAACGGATTTGGAAAATTACCAGATGCTATTTTTGCAGATGGAGGAATTACTCAAATAAGAGCAATTAGAAAAGCTATAAATAAATACGAAAATTTAGATATAAAGATATTTGGTATGGTAAAAAACGATAAGCATCAAACAAGGGCATTGATAGATGAGGATAGGAATGAAATACCAATTTCAGAAAATCTAATGAATTTAATTACAAGATTTCAAGATACTGTACATGATACAGCAATTAGCTACCATAGAAAATTAAGAGAAAGAGCAATAACGAAATCTGAATTAGATGAAATAAAAGGAATTGGAGAAGTAAAGAAAAAAGAATTGCTAAAACATTTTGGAAGTGTAAAGCAAATTAAACAATCTAGCAAGGAAGAGCTAATGCTGGTTAAAGGAATTACGGAAAAAATAGCAGAAGAAATACTAAAAAAAGACTAAGCTTTCGAAATTTTGCGAAGCTCAGTCTTTTTTATAACCATTTTTTTAATAAGAAAAAACATGATAATATTAAGTTTTATTAATTATACTATAAAAGACTATTTTTATAAACTTATTTATTATAACTTATTTTTTATATTCTTATTATTATTTTGAAACTAAATAGTAATTATTATTTACAACGCCCTCTTCATTTCCACCTTCATAAAGCAATTCTATATTTTTAAAATCAGAATTATCTTTTATCTTATTTAAAATTGTTTCATTATCCATATACGCCTTTATTGATAATATAAAAGAACCTTCTTTATTTAAACTCTCATCATCTACAATACATCTTAATTCATCATTATTATAATTGAATATTAATGTTTTTTCATAAATCATCATTTCAGGAATACTTTGCATGTGATTAAAGAAATTATCATAAACATAAACAAATGATTTATCCTTGTTTTCTTGTGCTATATCCAAACAATTTTGATAATTTTCATATAAAAATTTTGGTTTAGAACATATCATACCATTTACAACCAAAACAATAGAAATTACTGCAAAAACAATTCCTTTGTATTTAAATTTTACCAAATTATCTAATATAAAAAATAAAGTAAGAACAACAAAAGGAATAACAGGCATTATGTATCTTAATTCTTGAAAAGATGTCATTTTTACACTAATAAAAAAGTAAAAAATACTAGGTATAAAAGTTATAAATAATATAAATTTTTCTTTACTCTTGATACAAGTATAAACAAAACCAATAACAAAAATAGATAATATAGATAACATTAAAATAGTACTATTATTATTGATAGTAAAAGCATATGCTAGATGTTTTAAATAAGTAAATAAATGTGCTATATATCCAGAATTTCCTAAATTAGTTAAGCCTCTATCTGAAAACAACAAATGTTTAATACAAGGAACAAATAGTAAAATTCCTAAAGCACCATATATAATGTGACACACAATATAAGTTGCTATTGTTTTTTTATCTTTCTTTTGACGTAACATCTCAATAATCATAATAGCAAATATAAAGAAAGCATAAATAGCAAAGAAATATTGTGTCAAAAACCCTAAAATAGTAGTAACACCCAATTGTATTTTTAATTTCTTATCTAAAATAAAATCATTTTTATAAAGTTTTAAGGTTAAATAAAAATATAATAATATAAAAAATGTGAGCAACATGTACATTCTTTGGAAAATAACCATAGAGATAGTTCCCATAGAAAGACCATATAAAATTAAAGCTCCGAAAGTTAAATGTTCTTTATTCAAGAGTTTCAAAATATTTTTCACAACAAAACAACTTAAAATAAAAGCAATAATATTTACAACAAATACGACATATTTATTAAATTCACCAGAAAATAAAATACTAGAAAAATGTACTAATGTATAAAATACTGGTGGATGATTGTCATAAGCTTGATTCACATAAAGAGCTTTAAAGTTTAAGTAATTATTAGGAGTTAAAGACATAAAATTTTTAACATAATCTTTAGTTCTCCATACTGGGTCTTTTTCAGAATCATAAGCAGACATTAAACCATTATTAGGATTAACAGAAGAACATAGCGTATAACCTTCGTCTTCATGAAATCCTATTTTTTTTGTTTGATAGAAGAAGATAATTCCACTCATTAAAATAATTAAAACGATTACAGAAAACTTCTTTAATTTTTGCATTTTTTCTTCCATAAAAACACTCCTCTTTTTTATTTAAAGGGGAAACTATTACATTTCCCCAGGTGCATGAATGACTTTTCGTATATCTATACGAAAACCATTTATGTCATAGAAACCATCAAAAGAAAATATTTTATTCCTCTGATGTTTCAAACTACTAAATATCTTGCAAATGCAAGGTATTAGTAAAAATAGAACTACTATGAAAAGCAAAAATTTTTTAATATTTTTCATATGAGCCCTCCTAAAGTGACAAACAATAAGTTAAAAGGATTATAACATAAAAATCTTTCTTAAACAATAAAAATTTAAATATTAATAATTTTTGGAATATTAAAAAAAATATAGCATATACATATTATAAAATGGGGGGATTTATATGGAAAATATTTTTAGAGTTAGGTATAATTCAACATTGGACAGGCTAGAAGTGCCAAAAGATAAAATGACACAGAGAATAAGAAGAAAAATAGAAAGCCATAAATTAATTAGTTTAGCTATAAGCATGTTTATAATTTTGTCTGGAATAAACTTTTACTTAATTTATAGCTTTATGACAATATTAAGCCAAAGGTAAGGCTATACGACGAAAAGGGACATTATTTAAATGATTGAAGAATTTTTATTTTGAATAAAATTTTAAATAAATAAAAAATATTCATGAAAACTTCAACAATTTAAACAATGTCCCATTTTGACGTCCTTCTTGGCTTCCTTAGTCGAAACATCCTATTGGGCGTCTAATCCTACATTTTTATTATAAAGCTCTTTCAAAAATTAATAAAATATGATACAATAAAAATATTCTAAAAGAAGGAGGATAATAGCTAAACAAGCTATTTTAAGAAAAAATGAAACTAGCAAATGAATGGAATGATTATAAAATATTAGACATGGCAGATGGACAAAAACTAGAAAAATGGGGAAATGTAATATTATCAAGACCAGACCCTCAAATTATATGGAAAGAAAAAAGTTTCCCCAAAAAATGGAAAGACATAAACGCAACATACCATAGAAGTAGTTCTGGAGGAGGTTCATGGGAATTTAACAAAAAGATACCTAATCAATGGAAAATAAAATATAAAAACTTGACTTTTAATATTAAACCAATGGGATTTAAACACACAGGGTTATTTCCAGAGCAAGCTGTTAACTGGGACTGGATGATAAATAAAATAAAAACAGAGAAAAGAGAAATAAAAGTATTAAATTTATTTGCATATACAGGAGGAGCGACTGTTGCTTGTTTATCAGCAGGGGCAAGTGTTTGTCATGTAGATAGTTCAAAAGGAATGACAACATGGGCAAAAGAAAACGTAGAAGCTTCTGGACTACAAAATCGACCTGTAAGATTTATTATTGATGATGTTATAAAATTTGTAAATCGTGAAATAAGAAGAGGAAATAAATATGATGCAATTATAATGGATCCACCTTCATATGGTAGAGGGGCAAAAGGAGAAGTATGGCAATTTGAAAATAATATTTATGATTTAGTAGAATTATGTACAAAAGTACTGTCAGAAAAACCACTATTTTTCTTAATTAATTCATATACAACAGGAATATCAAGTAAAGTATTAGAAGATATTTTAAACTTAACAGTTGGAAAAAAACATAAAGGAAAAATAGAATCAGGGGAAATTGGAATACCAATGGAAGAATCAAAATTAGTTTTACCATGTGGAATTTATGGAAGATGGGAAAAATAATAATAAATTCAAAAAATATAAATAACAACATTAATATGCCATATGGAAAAGAGGAATAAAATGCAAAATTTAAAAATAATATTTGAAGATAACCACATAATAGTAGTAGAAAAAATACCAAATATACCATCACAAGCAGATAAAACCGGAGACATAGACATGATTACATTAGTAAAACAGTATATAAAAGAAAAATATAATAAACCTGGAAATGTCTATTTAGGATTGGTTCATAGATTAGATAGACCTGTTGGCGGAATTATGGTTTTTGCAAAAACTTCAAAAGCTGCAGGAAGACTAAGTGACGAAATAAGAGAAAAGGTTTTTAAAAAGAAATATTTAGCGGTTGTAGATGGAAAAATAGAAAAAAGAAGTGGAAGTCTTGAAGATTATCTATATAAAGATGAAAAAAACAATATGAGTAAAGTAGTAAACAAAGATAAGAAAAATGCGAAATTAGCTAAATTAGATTATGAAGTAATTATATATGATGAAGCAAAAAAACTAAGCTTGCTTAAAATTAATTTACACACAGGAAGACATCATCAAATAAGAGTACAACTTTCAAATTTTGGGCATAGTATTTTTGGAGACCAAAAATATGGAACAAGAGGAAAAGGAAAACAAATAGCATTATGGGCATATGAATTAACAATAATACATCCAATAACTAAAGAAGAAATGACATTTACAGATTTTCCAGAAAAAGTTGGAACATGGAGTATACTAAAAAAATTATAAAAAGTTTATAAATTTATAAAATGTTTTACAAAAACACTAAAAAAGTTTATGAAACTAAAAAATAAAATTAATATAAAACAAAAAGCATATTTCATAAAATAAAAGTGCACAAAAGCAATTTTAGTGATAAACTTACCTCAGCTTAAGAGAAAAAGTGAGGTGAGAAAATGATAGAAAAAATCACTCAGTCACTAACCAATAAAATCAGAAAGAAAATGCCAGAAATAGATGATGAAAGAGCAGAAGCTATAGACTATGGTCTACAAATTCTATTAGGCGAAGTTCCAAAGATTTTTATTATGCTAGGAATTGCATATTTACTAGGAGTGCTAAAATTAACATTATTAACATTTATTATATTAATGCCATATAGATGTACTTCTGGAGGATTTCATCTAAAAACTCATATAGGTTGTATTATATCCACATGCACATTTTATTGTGGAATAGCGTTTTTATCAAAAACATTAATACTAGATGATTTTGCAAAATACACAAGTGCATTAGCTATATGGATATTTGGTATGATTATGATAAAAAAATATGCACCGGCAGATACAGAAAATGTACCTATCTTAAGTAAAAAAGCAAGAAAACAAAAGAAAGTTTTATCATATATTTTATTAACAGCAGGACTTATAATTGCAACAGTAATTAACAACAACATTATTACTAACATAATTATATTAGGTTATTTTGTACAAACTTGTATGATTACTAGATTAGTATATAAACTTACAAATAACAAATATGGTTATGAAGTATATGAAAATATATAATAATGTAAAATACAAAAATAAATACCGGTTATATTTTTGTGTTATATAAAAAACAAAGGAGGGCTTCTAATGTTAAAATTATTAGCTAAAGTAGCAGAAAAATATGCAAAATCAACAAACACAGCTTGCGTAATGTGGGCAATTTTACATCAGCCTAAAATGCCAGCTAGTTTAATTAAAAAAGACTAATTTGTTATTAATTTTAAATATATGTAGTTCGACAATACATATATTTAAAAATACAATATACTTTAATGTTATTATAAACAATCCGTCAAAAAAGAACAGTGAAAACTGTTCTTTTTTGGTATTTTAATATAATAAAAATAAGACATCAAAATTTGATGCCATATTTTAATAATGTATTTGTAATTGTTGAGTAAAGTATTCATCGTTTTTTGAAGTATATAAATTTACATTATTATTTTTCTTTAATATTTGATTTACTTCCCATAAACCAAGTCCTGTATGATTTTCTTTTCCACTAATTCCTTTACTAAAAATATATTCAAGATTAACATCTTTATCTAAATAAGTATTTTCTATTTCAATAATATTAACACTATTTCTACTATCATTTCTAAAAGTAATGTTTAATACTTTTTTATCACATTCAGAAGCAGCTTCAATTGCATTATCTAACAAAATACCTAGAACTCTTGCAAATTCATAAATTTTCATATTTAAATTATTTAAGTCTAGTAAAAATGTTAAATTTACTTTTATATCTTTTTCAATTGCTTCATTATATTTAGCTGTAAGCAAATTATAAACACCAGGATTATTTATAATGTCTGGATTTAAGACATATAAATTATTTACTTTTTGGCAATCTTCTTCAAGTTGAGAATAATATTTTTTTAAACCTTCTAAATCATTTGTTTTAACATATCCACCAAATGTAGTAACAATATTATCAAAATCGTGTTTAAAACCTCTAACACTATCATGTAAAATATGTAAAGTTTTATTATATTCTTCGGCACTTTCCAATTGCTGTGTAGTTGTAACCAATTTCATGATTTTGGCTAAACTATAAAAACTAAAACAAAAATATACAAGTAAACAGATAAAATTAAAAAACGTAAATTCTATAGGTAATATATCAATATAATTTATAGTTAAAATAGATTGAACTATAATAGTTAAAAGTCCAAAAATAAAATTTATAACTATAAAAACTTTAGATTTTTTATCAAAATTACTTAATATTTTAATTGTTATATTTCTTAATTTTAAAATATTTATAAAAATAAATACAAAAGCATATATAAATAATAATAAAGGTATTCTATATAAAGGAATTGTATTTACCTGTTCATATGTAATATGTAAAATTGTTAAATATGGATTAAGAAATAGAACAATTAATAAATTAAATACAATACTTGGAAAAATCGTTGCTATCAAATTCTTAAATTTTTCTATATGAAAAACAAAATGTATAATTATAAAATTCATCACATAATTAAATACAAGATTAAATGGACTACTTAATAAAAACATACTTGATAAAGAAACTATAGATGTTAAAATTATATAGATATATTTTTGCTTTTTATCATATGATATTTTAAAAATATTTGTAATCATAAAAAATGTTAAAGGAGCTTCAATAAGAAAAGTAGCAAATATCAAAAATATATTAAGTAGTAATTCATTTGGAGTACTAATATAGTTCCATATTGCATTAAAAAGTTCCATTGTTTTTCACCTCCTCCAATAAATCATTTTTGTATTTAGGACCAATATCGCAATAAGAATTATCTTCAAAATAAACTGTATTTGATACAGGATCTAAATTGACTATATTAGAAATATTAACAATGAAAGACTTATGTGACCTAATAAAATCTTCTGGTAATATATCATGAATTTTATTAAAAGAACTATAAATTTCATAGTCACGACTTTTTGTATGGAATACTAATTTCATACCATCACGCTTTATAAAATAAATTTGGCTAGCATCTATGATTGTCTTTTTATTATCAATTTTGATATACTTCTTTGGAGAGCCATTTACATCTTCAAATAAACGAATAATTGTCTCTTCAAGTCTATCTGATGTAACAGGTTTTGCTAAATAGTCAAAAGTTTTAAATTTATAAGCCATCATTGCATATTCTAAATGTGCAGTTGTAAATATAATATAAGTATTTTTATTCATTTCTCTAACTTTAGATGCAATTTCTAATCCACTTTTATTAGATTTTAAATTTATATCTAAAATTAGTACATCAGTTTTATTATCATCTATATAATCTAATAATTCATCAACATTATTTGTACTAAGACCAATTTTGGCTTCATACCCATATTTAATAAAAATATTCTCAAGTATTTTTGAGAATCTATCTAAAATATTTAAATTATCATCGCATATTACGAAATTTAACATATATTATCCCCCTACAAAATATAAATATAATATAAAAAAATATGGAAAATAAAATATCGACAAAAAAAAATAAATTTCCTTTATTTTCCAAAAACAATTACAATATAATCCAAAAAAACAGTTGTGTCAAGAGCAATTCTACAAAATTATCCAATTGGTAAATGATATTAATATTAATTATGTTTGGAGGTAATATGATGAATGTGAAAAAAAGAAAAGGAATTTTAAAAAGTATAGTAATAATATTACTATTTTTAACAATTTGTTCATTAACAATATTAAATGACAAAGAAGAAACGATTTTAACAAGTTCACAAGGATTAAGTAATCAAAAAATAGGTTGGGGAATTAAAAGAAACGATAATAACGAACAACCAGATTTAGGAAAGAAAAATATAGAAACTCTGGAGAAATATGGTGGAATTGCAATGGGAAACAAAGAAGAGAAAAATATTTATTTAACATTTGATGAAGGATATGAAGCGGGATATACAAAACAAATATTGTCAACTTTAAAAGAAAATAATGTAAAAGCAACATTTTTTATTACTGCTCATTATGCAAATACACAACCAGAGTTAATAAAGCAGATGATTGATGAAGGACATATAGTAGGAAATCATACAGTTAATCATAAAAGCATGCCAACATTAACAGAAGAACAAATAAATAAAGAAATAATGGATTTACACAAATCAATTTATGAACAATTTGGATATGAAATGAAATACATAAGACCACCAATGGGAGAATTTAGTGAAAAAACATTAAACCAAATTAACTCTTTAGGATACAAAACTGTAATGTGGTCATTTGCATATGAAGATTGGAATGAAAACAAACAACCAGATGAATCAAAATCTAAACAAAAAATTTTAAACAATATACATAATGGAGAAATAATGTTATTACACGGAAACTCAAAGACAAACACTAATATATTAGGAGAAGTAATAAAAGAAATAAAAAATATGGGATACGAATTTAAATCTTTAGATGAATTTAAAGAATAATAAAACAATAGAGAGAATAAAAGAAGCATTTCCAAAATATACTTTAAAAGAAGAATTTACGAGAGGATGAATTATATGAATAAAAAAAGAAGAGCCTTATCAAAAATTGATAGAATTTTAGAAATGCCACAAGAAATATATTCAAATATTCCTAAAATAACAATTACAGGATTTGAAGAAATGATAATAGAAAATTTCAAAGGAATTTTAGAATATGAAGATTTTTACATCAGAATAAACACAAGCATAGGAATTATAAATATAAATGGATATGAACTTAAATTAGAAAACATGACAAATGATGACATAAAAGTAACAGGAAAAATAGAGAGTTTTGACTTAGAAAAAAATTTTGAATAATTAAATTTATTTATAGAATTTTAATAAAACACGATATTTTTGAAAGGAAAAACAATGTTATTTAAAGTAATATTATATTATTTATTAGGGTATGTCAGAATATCAATAGAAGGATATTATATAGAAAGATTTATAAATATATGCAGAAATAATAAAATTTTGATATGGAACTTAAAAAGAGATAAAAATGTTAAACTAGAATTAAATGTTGGAATTAATGATGTAAAAAAAATAGCTAAAATAGCCAAACAAACTAAATGTAAAATGAAAATTAACAAAAAGAAAGGAATTCCATTTATATTTAATAAATATAGAAAAAGAAAATTATTTTTTACATTTTTACTACTTATTATAATAATGATGGGAATTACATCAAATTTCGTATGGAATATACAAATCGTAAAACAGGATGAAAGTGATTTAGACTTAAATAGCATATATAAAGATATAGAAGAAGCTGGACTATCAATAGGTACACCAAAAAATAAAATAAACACAAAAGAAATTATAAATAATATTAGAACTAAAAGAAATGACATCTCATGGATTGGAATAGAACTTAAAGGAACAAATGCAATTGTTAAAGTAGTAAAATCAACAGAAAAACCAGATATTATAAATGAAGAAGAGTATTGTAATGTGGTAGCAAATAAACCAGGAATTATAACAAAAATAAATGCACAAAATGGAAGTATAGCTGTAAAAGTAGGAGACACTGTAAATGTTGGAACAACATTAATTAATGGATGGATGGAAGGAAAATATACAGGAATACGTTATGTACATGCAAGAGGAGAAATTGAAGCAAAAGTATGGTATGAAAAAAGCAAAAAAATAATGTATAACACTACGGAAATAAAAGAAACAGGCAATATAGAAAACAAATACAAGATAAAAATAAATAATTTTGAAATAAATTTATCAAAAAAGCTTCCAAAATTTAAAATTTATGATACAATTACAGAAGAAAAAAAAATCAAGCTATTTTCCGATTTTTATTTACCAATTTCTATCGTGAAAACGACATATAAAGAACAAAAAGAAGAAGTAAAAGAATATGAAAAAGAAGAAGCTAAAAACATAGGGATACAAGAATTAGAGCAAGAATTAGAACAGGAAATTTCCGATAAAGAAAAAATTGTAAATAAAATTATAAATACATATGAACAAGAAGATGGGATTGAAGTTCGTGTTACATATGAAGTACTTGAAAACATAGGAACAAATGAGAAAATTGTGTTTTGATTTATAAATTAAAAATAAAAATTTTAATTTATGATGAATGAAGGGATGATAAAAATGGAAGAAAAAAGTCTAAAGATAACAGGTACTAATACAACATTTTTTAATAAAATAACAAAAACAATAACAAAAATGCTAATTCCTACTAAAATAGGAATAAATGGAATGATTATCTCAATTAAAAGAAATAATTTAATAAAAACATTTGAAAATTACCAAAAAGAAACAAATGAAAAAGAAGAAACAGAAAAGAAATATGAAAATGCCTATACATTATATTTAGAAACACTAGATAAATATGTAATGGACTCTATATATAAAAAAGTAAAAAATAATACAGCATCAGAATTCGAAAAAAATGCGTTATCAAAATATTATGAAATAACAAGCTTAAAAGAAAAAGAATATATTGACTACAAATATAGAAAACAAAAATATTTAATAGAATTAGACAAAGAAGGAATAGAAGCAAATCTAAAAGAAAAATTTATCCAAAGATACAATGAATTTTATATTGAAAAAATGGATGAACTATACAAAGCTATTTTAAAAAACTATTCAATAAAATTAGCAGACACAACAAACATTTATGATTCATCAAAAGAATGGATATACACAAAAATATTTTACACATTAGAAGATTATGTAGAAAATATTTTAACACTAAAAATGCAAAAAGAAGATAAAGAAAAATATGAAGATATTATAGAAGACTATAACAAATTTGAAGCTTATTCTGTTGGAAAATTAGATACAAAAGATAATATAGAAAAAAATATGATACTAATGGGAATTAGCAGAAAAATATTTACACATAGCATTCCACTTGTTGTTGCAGAACAATGCTATGAAAAATTATTAAAAGATGCTAGAACATTAGTACAAGACACAAAGATGGCTGCAAAAAGAGAAAATGCTTTTAATACATTAATGGATTTAATAGAAGAATACAACACAAGAATTTTATCAACAAAAGTATATTGGGAAAATTTAAAACAAAGAGATACATATAAAAAATTCTGGGACAAGTACAAAGAAATCAAAAAATTAAAAGACACAGATTTTGTAGAATATGTAAGACAAAGAGAAGTGCTATTTATTAAAGATGACATGAAAAAAATTAGAAATGCCAAAGTAGATTATACAAAATTAATAAAATATTATAAAAGAAAACTAGTAGACTATGATGCAATAAGAACAATAAAAAATAATGCAAAATCTTATGGAATATATACAGGAATAATAAAAAAGAAAGATAATAGGGTGAGTGCATAATGTACGAAATTACATATTTAAACATAGAAGAAAACGAACAATATGAAAAAACAGTAAAAAAAGTATTACAAAAATGCTTTGAAGAAGAAAAATTGTTAAATTCTAAACTAACAATAACAATTACATTTACAAATCCAGAAGAAATAAGAAAAATAAATAAAGAATATAGAAATATTGATAAAGCAACAGATGTACTATCGTTTCCTATGTTTGAAAAAGTGGAGATAGAGGAAAAAATAGAAAAAGAAGATTTTTTACATGAAGACATATTAGGAGATATTATAATATCAATCGAAAAAGTAAAAGAACAAGCAATAGAATATGGACATAGTTTTGAAAGAGAACTAAGTTATATGTTAGTACATGGTTTTTATCATTTAATGGGATATGACCATATAGAAGAAAAAGACAAAAAAGAAATGAGACCAAAAGAAGATAAAATTTTAAATGAATTAAAAATAACAAGAGATTAGCATTATAATATGATAATGTTATAAATAAAACAACTTGTTTGAATTTTAATTAAGAATAACATACTTTAAATAGATGAAAGGAATGTTTTATAATGAAAGGAACAAAAGTATTAATTGTAATTTTAGTAATTTTAATTATACTAGCAGGAGGAGTTATGGCATATAAAATTACACAAGATAAAAAAAATCAATCACAAGAAGTATCAAATGGTAATCAAGAAGAAAATGTGCTAACAGCAGAAATAGAAAATAAAAAAGTACAAATATTTCAAGGAGATAGTAGACCAATTGCTGTTATGATAGACAACCATAATGGTGCATGGCCACAAGCTGGGCTAAACCAAGCATACATGGTTTATGAAATTATAGTTGAAGGTGGAGAAACTAGATTAATGGCTTTATTCAAAGGAGTAGATGTTGATAAAATAGGACCAGTAAGAAGCTCAAGACATTATTTCCTAGACTACGCAATGGAAAATGATGCCATATATGCACATTTTGGATGGAGTCCACAAGCACAAAAAGATATTAGTCAATATTCAATAAATAACATAAATGGAATAACAGAAAGTTCATCAACTTTTTGGAGAGTAAAAGACAAATACGCACCTCATAATGCAGTTACAAGTACAAAAGCACTACTTAAAGTGGCAAAAGCAAAAGGATATAAAACTACATCAACAAAAGAAAGTGTACTAAATTATGTTACAGATGAAGTGAATTTAGAAGAAGGTCAATCAGCAACAACAATAACAATACCACATTCTAATTTACAAACAGTAAAATATGAATATGATAGTGCTAATAAAGTATATAAAAGATATGCTAGAAAAAAAGCACAAACTGATTGGGACACAGGAAATCCAATTACAACAAAAAATATAATAATAACATTTTGTGATAATTACACATTAGCTGATAGTGAAAATAAAGGAAGACAAGGTTTAAAAAATATAGGAACATTTGATGGATATTATATAACAAATGGAAAAGCGATAAAAATAAAATGTATTAAGGAAGCAAGAAACTTACAAACAAAATATCAAGATTTACAAGGAAATGAAATAAAAGTAAATGATGGTAATACATGGGTACAAATTTGTCCAATAAATGCAAATGTTAAGATAGAAGGAATAGAAGAACCAATAGGAAACACAATAAACTCAACATCAAATAAAGTACAATAGGAGGAATATAAAATGAATGTTTATGATACAGTAAACAAATTAGCTTCAGAGCTAAAAGAATCAGAAGAATATATAAACTATAAAATGGCAAAAGAAACATTAAACTTAAAACAAGATTTAAAAAAGAAAATACAAGAATTCGAAGAAGCTAGATATGAGGCTCAAATAACAGCAATGCAAACTGGAAAGACTGATGAAGAAAAAACTAAAAAAATGCAAAATTTATATATAGAATTAATAGAAAATGAAGAAGCAAAAAGATTTTTTGATGCAGAAATGAAATTTAATATTTTACTAGCAGATGTAAACAAAATAATTGGTGATGCAATAAAAGATGTATTACAATAAATATATGGCATGATAAAAGTATTTAATTAAGAAGCTTTTACCATGCCATTATTTAAAAATAATAAAGGATTGATTATTTTTAAAATTAAAGTATAGATGTAAATAAAATATATTATTAGGAAGGAAATATAAAAATGAACTTTGAATTTTTAATTATATCTATAATTTTAATCATTACATATATATTTATAAGAACAATTTTTAACACAAATGTAAAAGAAATAAAACAATTAGGAGATAATAAGGAATTAGATGAAATAATAAAAAAATACCCTACTAATATGGAAATTTGCAATAAATTACTAGAAAAATTAAACAACAATAATGTAAATGTAGAAGAAGATATAGAATCTAATAGCACAATGTACTTTATACTAGGAAACAAAATATTTATCGGGAATCAGAAAAATAGCTATACGAGAATACAAACAATAGCACATGAGTGCTTACACTCTATTCAAGATAAAAGAATATTATGGACAAACTATATATTTTCAAATATATATAATTTGTTATTTATAGTGTTATCAATTTTAGTAATAGCAAAAATACTTCCAATGAAAATGATTTTTTTATTTATTTTATTAATATTTGGATTTATATATTATATAATAAGAAATTATTTGGAAAACGATGCGATGATAAAAGCTAGATTTTTAGCAAAAGACTATATGGAAGAAACAAATTTATCAGAAAAAGAAGAAATAGAAAAAGTAATTAGGCAATATGATAAACTAAACTATGCAGGAATAAAATTTGTTACTATTCAAATATTTAGTTCAGTATGTTTAAAATGTACTATTTTTTCAATATTAAGTTGCATATTTTAAATTTAAATTATAAAAGAAAAAATAAGTGAGTATTAAAATTACCAAATTATAAAAATAATATTAATTTTACCAAAAAAAGTATAAAAAAGAATTGACATACGGCTTAAAGCGTTGTATAATATATAAGCATGAATTAAGCGTTGAAATTGAATGTGGCTACATCACTATAAAAATAGAGGTGGAGGGAACTTCAATGGAGCATGTCATGGCAGAGACCAGGCGGTAAGTTAATATAAAAATGCACTTATCCCAGAATTATCATGCGTATTTTGGGTTTTTATATAGTGAATATTCAAAACACTAGAATGCGTTTTTACTTGCCACGGTAATTTAAATAGCAAATATGCTATTTTATGGGGAAACCCAAAACAAAATTTTATTTTAAGGAGGGAAAATTACAATGGCAAACACAACAGTTGTAACAAGTGAAAAAATAAGAATAAGATTAAAAGCTTATGACCATGTAATTTTAGATCAGTCTGCTGAAAAGATAGTAGAAACAGCTAAAAAAACAGGAGCAAAAGTTTCAGGTCCTATTCCATTACCAACACAAAAAGAAGTTGTAACAATTTTACGTTCTCCACACAAATACAAAGATTCAAGAGAACAATTTGAAATGAGAACACATAAAAGAGTTATTGATATTCTTTATCCATCACAAAAAACAGTTGATAGTCTAATGAAATTAGAATTACCAGCAGGTGTTGATATAGAAATCAAACTATAATATTAAAAATAAAACAAATTTGCTATTAACTATAATTATTAATAAGCAAATAAAAAACGAAACCAAGCTGATATAACATTTTAAAAAATGAAATACAAAGTATCAGCCAATAGTTAAGTTAGCCGTTCAAAAAGAACAAATTACGGATAACTTATGCGGTCAAACGTATAGGAGGAATAAAAATGAAAAAAGGATTAATCGGAAGAAAAGTTGGAATGACACAAATCTTTGATGAAAAAGGAAATGTGATTCCAGTAACAGTTATAGAAGCTGGACCATGTGTAGTAGCTCAAGTAAAAACTGTAGAAACAGATGGATACAATGCTATACAATTAGGATTTGGCGAAGTAAAAGATAAACATATCAATAAACCAGAAAAAGGACATTTTACAAAAGCTGGTTTAGAAGCAAAAAAACATTTAAGAGAATTCAGATTAGATACAGTTGAAGGTGTAAAAGTTGGAGACGAACTTAATGCAAATGTTTTTGAAGCTGGAGAAAAAATAGATGTACAAGGAACATCAAAAGGAAAAGGATTCCAAGGTGTTATAAAAAGACATGGACAACACAGAGGACCAATGGGACATGGTTCAATGTACCACAGAAGACCAGGTTCAATGGGAGCAACATCAACACCAGGTAGAGTATTTAAAGGTAAAAAACTTCCAGGACATATGGGAAGAGTTACTGTTACAATACAAAACTTAGATGTTGTTAGAGTAGACATGGATAAAAATGTATTATTAGTAAAAGGAAGCGTTCCAGGAGCAAAAGGAACAATTCTAAAAATAAAATCAGCTGTAAAGGCTACTAAATAGAAGGAAGGAGGAAATACGAAATGCCAAAAATAGATGTATATGATTTAAAAGGTAAAAAAGTAAGTGATGTTGAATTAGCAGAAAACATATTTGGAATTGAACCAAATGAAGCTATAGTACATAGCGTTTTAGTTAATTATTTAGCAAATCAACGTCAAGGTACACAAAGTACAAAAACAAGAGCAGAAGTACGTGGTGGTGGAAGAAAACCATGGAGACAAAAAGGAACAGGTAGAGCAAGACAAGGAAGTATAAGAGCTCCACAATGGATAAAAGGTGGTATTGCTTTAGGACCAAAACCTCGTTCATATAAATATACTGTTAACAAAAAAGAAAGAAGATTAGCAATTAAATCTTTATTAAGCTCAAAAGTATTAGAAAAAGAATTAACAGTTGTAGATAAATTAGAATTAGCAGAAATCAAAACAAAAACTATGGTAAAAGCATTAGCAGACTTAAAAGTTGAAGGAAAAACATTAATAGTTCTTCCAGAAAACAATGAGAACGTATTTATGTCAGCTAGAAATATTGAAGGAGTTAAAACAATAGTTTTAAACAACATCAATGTATTTGATTTATTAAAATACAACAATCTAATTTTACCACTAGAAACTGTTAAAAAAATTGAGGAGGTGTACGCATAATGAGACCAGAAGAAATTATAATTGCACCAGTTGTTACTGAAAAAAGTAACGATGAATTACAAGAAGGAAAATACACTTTTAAAGTAAACAAAAAAGCTACAAAAGTTGAAATAGCAAAAGCTGTTGAAAAACTTTTTGAAGTTAGAGTACTAAAAGTAAATACAATGACAGTTAAAGGGAAAGAAAAAAGAGTTGGATACCACGTAGGTAGAACTTCAGATTGGAAAAAAGCTATTGTTACAATAGATACAAACCCAGGAGAAGCTACATATTTAGCAAAAGGTGGTAAAGTAACTAAAGCTACAAAAAAATTCAAAGATTCTATTGACGAATTTATGGGGGCTTAGTATTAAGTAAAAAATATCTGGAAAATACCAGGAAAATAAAGAATATCTGCAATGCGGAGTAGGAAAAATATCCGTAAATATAAAATAGAAAAACGGAAAAACAATAAAGTTTTAATCGTTTTGAAGGGAGAAAAATTAAAATGGGAATGAAACATTTTGGAGCATACACACCATCAAGAAGAAACATGACAGTTTCAGACTTTTCAGAAATAACAAAGAAAACTCCTGAAAAATCTTTACTTACAACAAAGAAAGAAAAAGCAGGAAGAAACAGTTATGGAAGAATAACAGTTAGACATCAAGGTGGAGGAAATAGACAAAAATATAGAATTATAGATTTTAAAAGAAGAAAAGATAACGTAGAAGCAACAGTTATCGGAATAGAATATGATCCAAACAGAACTGCAAATATAGCATTAATCCAATATGAAGATGGAGAAAAAGCTTATATATTAGCACCACAAGGATTAACAGATGGAGATAAAATTGTATCTGGAGAAAATGTTGACATTAAAGCAGGAAATGCAATGCCAATTGAAAGTATTCCAGTAGGTACATTAATCCACAATATAGAATTAAATCCAGGACAAGGTGGAAAATTAGTAAGAACTGCAGGACAAAGTGCTCAATTAATGGCTAAAGAAGGAAAATATGCAACATTAAGATTACCTTCAGGAGAAATGAGAAAAGTATTAGTTAAATGTAGAGCAACTATAGGAACTATAGGAAATGCAGAACATGAAAACGTTAAAATCGGTAAAGCCGGAAGAAAACGTCATATGGGATGGAGACCAGAAGTTAGAGGTTCTGTAATGAACCCAGTAGATCACCCACATGGTGGTGGTGAAGGAAAAGCTCCAGTAGGACACGCTGGACCAATGACACCTTGGGGTAAACCAGCTCTTGGATATAAAACAAGAAACAAGAAAAAACAATCTAATAAATTTATTGTTAAGAGAAGAAAATAATTGTCGCTTTCGAAGCGTTGAAAAACGCTTCAAAAGTTACAAAGGCAATTTTGGAATTAGCAAAATTATCTTTAGTAACTTTAGTAGTAGAAAATTACAAATATTTTCGTTAAAAAGAGAAGGGAGGACATTAGGATATGTCTAGATCAAGCAAGAAAAAACCATTCGTTCAAGAAAAACTATTAAAAAGAATAGAAAAAATGAATGAAAATGGAGATAAAGAAGTTCTAAAAACATGGTCAAGAGCTTCAACAATCTATCCACAAATGGTTGGTCATACAATAGCTGTACATGATGGAAGAAAACATGTTCCAGTTTATATAGCAGAAGAAATGATTGGTCATAAATTAGGTGAATTTGCTCCAACAAGAACATTTAAAGGTCACGCTGGAGACAAAAAAACAACAGTAAAAAAATAAAAGTTTAAATAAATGATTGATGAGGAATTAAAAGTACAAATATTATTAATAAATATATAGTACAAAACCTCAACAACTGACTTAAAAAGGAGGTAAGTAAAGTGGAAGAAACACTAGTAAAAGAAGCTAGAGCAACACTTAAATTTGCAAGAATATCATCTAGAAAAGTTAAAATAGTAGCAGATTTAATAAGAGGAAAAAACATTGATGAAGCATTAGCAATAGTTAAATTTACACCAAAAGCTTCATCAGAAGTAATAGAAAAATTATTAAAATCAGCAATTGCAAATGCTGAAAATAATCATGAAATGAAACATGAAAATTTATATGTTGCTGAAATATTTGCAAACCAAGGTCCAACATTAAAGAGAATTAGACCAGCTGCAAAAGGTTCAGCAGTAAGAATAAGAAAAAGAACAAGTCATATAACAATTGTTCTAAAGGAAAAGGAGGCTTAATTTAACCATGGGTCAAAAAGTACATCCAACAGGTGCAAGAGTTGGTATAATAAAAGATTGGAACTCTAAATGGTATGCAGATTCAAGAAACTTTGCAGATTATTTAGTAGAAGACCAAAAGATTCGTAAATTTTTAAAGAAAAAATTATACGTAGCTGGAATTTCTAAAATAGAAATCGAAAGAACAGCAAAAATGGTAAAAATAAATTTATATACAGCAAAACCAGGTATTGTTATTGGTAAAGGTGGAGCTGGAGCTGAAAGCGTAAAAGCTGAAGTAGCAAAATTAATAGGAAAAGACGTTAACTTAAATATCGTTGAAGTTAAAAATATTGACACAGATGCACAATTAGTTGCAGAAAATATAGCTGGTCAATTAGAAAGAAGAATTTCATTCAGAAGAGCTATGAAACAATGTATGCAAAAATCACTTAAAGCAGGAGCTTTAGGAATTAAAACATCAGTATCTGGAAGATTAGGTGGAGCTGATATGGCTAGAACAGAATTCTACAAAGAAGGAAATATACCACTACAAACTTTAAGAGCTGATATTGATTATGGATTTGCAGAAGCAGATACAACTTATGGAAAAATAGGTGTAAAAGTTTGGATTTATAAAGGTGAAGTTCTTCCAACTAAAAAGGAAGGGGGAGACCAATAATGCCATTAATACCAAAAAGAACAAAACATAGAAAAGTACAAAAAGGTAGAATGAGAGGAAAAGCAACAAGAGGAAACAGAGTTACAGATGGAGAATACGGAATACAAGCTGTAACAGGAGCTTTAATAACAAGTAATCAAATAGAAGCAGCCAGAATTGCTATGACTCGTTATATAAAAAGAGGTGGTAAAGTTTGGATTAAAATATTCCCAGACAAACCAATAACTTCTAAACCAATCGGTACTCGTATGGGTAAAGGTAAAGGTGCTCCAGAATATTGGGTAGCTGTTGTAAAACCAGGAAGAGTAATGTTTGAAATTGCTGGTGTACCAGAAGAAACAGCTAGAGAAGCTCTTAGACTTGCAATGAATAAACTACCTAATAAAACAAAATTCGTTGCCAGAGAAACTGAAAAGGTAGGTGAAAATGATGAAGATAAATAAAATAAGAGAAATGTCTTCACCAGATTTAGAAAAAGAATTAGGTGAACTAAAAACAGAATTATTCAAATTAAAATTTAGTTTAGCTACAAACGGATTAGATAATCCAAATAAAATAAAAGAAGTAAAAAGAGATATAGCTAAAATAAATACTGTATTAACAGAAAGAAAAATAGCTGAAGCAAAAGCTTAGGCAAACAAAGCAAGCGAAGGGAGGATTTATAAATGGAAGAAAGAAATCTTCGTAAAACTATGATAGGAACTGTAGTATCTGACAAAATGGATAAAACAGTTGTTGTAGCAGTTGAAACAAGTGTTAGACACGATGTATATGGAAAAACAGTAAAAAGAACATATAAATTAAAAGCACATGACGAAAACAATGAATGCCAAACAGGTGACAAAGTTGAAGTTATGGAAACAAGACCACTTTCTAAAGACAAAAGATGGAGAGTAGTTAAAATAGTTGAAAAAGCAATTATAAAATAAACTATGAAAACATAGTGAAGGGAGGAAAACAGATAATGATACAACAACAAACAATATTAAAAGTAGCAGACAACACTGGTGCAAAAGAAATTATGTGTATTAGATGTTTAGGTGGTTCTTACAGAAAAACATCTAACATTGGAGATGTAATAGTTGCTTCAGTTAAAACAGCAACACCAGGTGGCGTTGTTAAAAAAGGCGATGTTGTAAAAGCTGTTATAGTTAGATCTAAAAAAGGATTAAGAAGACCAGATGGTTCATATATAAAATTTGATGAAAACGCAGCTGTAATAATAAAAGAAGACGGAACACCAAAAGGAACACGTATATTTGGACCAGTTGCAAGAGAATTAAGAGAAAAAGATTACATGAAAATTTTATCTCTAGCACCAGAAGTTTTATAAAAATGAATAAAAATAAAGGTAATAAAAGTGATTTATAAAATTTAAAATTTTATGATGAACAAACAAAAAGTGATTTGCAAAAGCAAAAAGAATTTTTGATTTTGCGATGAGTGAAAGAACCAAAAAGCGATTTGCAAAAGCAAAAAGAAATTTTGATTTTGCGATGAGCGAACGAAGTGAGCGAAAGGAGGCAATCTCTAATGAGAATAAAAAAAGGAGACACTGTTCAAATCCTATCAGGAAACGATAAAGGAAAAACAGGAGAAGTATTAGAAGTAATACCAAAAGCCAACAAAATCATTGTAAAAGGTGTAAACATCAGAAAAAAACATGTTAAACCAAGAAAACAAGGAGAAGAAGGCGGAATAATATCAGTTGAAGTAGCTATACCAAGCTCAAAAGCAAATGTAGTATGTCCAAAATGCGGAAAAGCTACAAAAGTAGGATATAGCGAAGAAAAAGGCGAAAAAATTCGTGTTTGCAAAAAATGCGGTGCAAAACTAAAATAATAAAAACAAATAACGAACATAAAATGTGATTTGCAAAAGCAAAAAGAAATTTTGAATTTGCGATGAACGAAACGTAAAATGTGATTTGCAAAAGCAAAAAAATTTTGAATTTGCGATGAACGAAACTAAAATATGATTTGCAAAAGCAAAAAGAAATTTTGATTTTGTGATGAACGAACGAAGTGAGTGAAAGGAGGAATTAATAGACTATGGAAAAGTTAAGAGAACAATATGAAAAAGAAGTAATCCCAGCATTAATGAAAAAATTTAATTACAAATCAGTAATGCAAGTTCCAAAACTTGAAAAAATAGTTATTAATATAGGATTAGGAGATGTAAAAGAAAATCCTAAATCATTAGAAAATGCAATAAACGATTTAATGCAAATTACTGGTCAAAAACCAATTATAACAAAAGCAAGAAAATCAATTGCTGCATTCAAATTAAGAGAAGGTGTAAACGTAGGTTGTAAAGTTACATTAAGAGCAGACAAAATGTATGACTTTGCGTATAAATTATTCAATGTAGCACTTCCAAGAGTTAGAGATTTCAGAGGTGTTTCTGGAAATTCATTTGATGGAAGAGGAAACTACTCAATGGGTATTAAAGAACAATTAATATTCCCAGAAATCGAATATGACAAAGTAGATAAATTAAGAGGAATGGATATTATATTTGTAACAACAGCTAATTCTGATGAAGAAGCAAAAGAACTATTAAAACTTATGGGAATGCCTTTCAAAAACTAGGTCAGAAGCTAAGGTTAACAAACTTTACATATGACTTATAAGGCTTAACAAAGTGAAACCTTAAAGAAAAAAAGGTAAGGAGGAATAGAAAAACTATGGCTAAAAAATCAATGAAAGTAAAACAAGCCAGACCACAAAAATTTGCTACTCGAGAATATAATAGATGCAAAATATGTGGAAGACCACATGCTTATATAAGAAAATATGGTATTTGCCGTGTATGTTTTAGAGAATTAGCGCATAAAGGAGAAATACCAGGAGTTAAAAAAGCAAGTTGGTAATAAAAAAGTTGTGAAAACAATAATTACGAACTAAGCAAAAAAATAGAGTATTTATAATACTTATAAATAGAAGAAAAGGAGGAAAAAGAGTTGAATACTACAGATCCAATTGCAGATATGTTAACAAGAATTAGAAATGCAAACACTTCTAAACACAAAACAGTTGATATACCTGAATCAAAAATGAAATTAGGAATTGCTGAAATATTATTCAAAGAAGGATATATTAAAGCATTTGAAGAAATAAAAGATGAAAATCAAGGAATCATCAGAATTACTTTAAAATACGATGAAAAAGGAAATAGAGTAATTGATGGATTAAAAAGAATTAGTAAACCAGGATTAAGAGTATATGCAGCAAAAGAAGAACTACCAAAAGTATTAAATGGTTTAGGAATTGCTATTATCTCAACATCTAAAGGTTTAAAAACTGATAAAGAAGCTAGAGAATTAGGTGTAGGTGGAGAAGTTTTAGCTTACATTTGGTAATAATAAAACAATCCAATCTGACTAATAGATGTCAATAAGCAAATATATAGTATTTGTTACATATAAAAAGAAGGAGGGAAAACCTAAAAATGTCAAGAATAGGAAATAAACCTATTACAGTACCAGCCGAAGTAAAAATTACAATCGATGGTAATAAAATAACTGTAACAGGACCAAAAGGAACATTAGAAAGAGAAATACATACAAACATTTCTTTAGAAATGAATGACAATACAATTAATGTAATCAGAAAAAATGATGAACCAGCTAACAGAAGTTTACATGGTTTAACAAGAACTTTAATCCAAAACATGATTGAAGGTGTAACAAAAGAATACACAAAAGAACTTCAAATAAATGGTGTTGGATATAGAGTTGCAAAACAAGGAAATGGTCTAAATTTAACATTAGGATATTCACATCCAGTTATCTTTGATGCACCAGAAGGAATTACTTTTGATGTACCAAATCCAAATACAATTATAGTAAGAGGAATTGATAAAGAATTAGTAGGTCAAACTGCTGCTGTTGTAAGAAGCAAAAGACCACCAGAAGTATATAGAGGAAAAGGTATTAAATATGCTGATGAAGTTATTAGACGTAAAGAAGGTAAAACAGGTAAATAAAATTCATTAAACTGAAATAAATTGAACCTTATAAACTATCTTTTGAAGGGAGGAATAAAAATGGTTAAGAAAACAGATAGAAAAATGGAAAGAGAAAGAAGACATTTAAGAGTTAGAAGAAAAATATCTGGAACAGCTGAAAGACCAAGACTATGTGTATATAGAAGTAACACAAATTTATATGTACAAATTATAGATGACGTAGCTGGAAATACTTTAGTAAGTTGTTCAACATTAGACAAAGACATTAAAACAAAACATGCAAACAAAGAAGCTGCTAAAGAAGTAGGAGCTGCTATCGCAAAAAAAGCGTTAGAAAAAAATATTGAAACAGTAGTATTTGACCGTGGTGGATACATCTACCATGGAGTAGTAAAAGAATTAGCAGAAGCTGCAAGAGAAGGCGGATTAAAATTCTAAACTATTTTAAATTCTAGAATTATTAGAATAAAAGATTTATTAATAAGAGGACTACAAAAAGGTCATCATTTGTCCACAAAAAGAGGGATATATCTTTGCCCTAGTGGAAATGGCCTAGAGTAAAGATATGTCCCCAGAAGGAGGAAAGGAAAAACCGATGGAAGAAAAAAGCGAATTAAAAGAAAAAGTAGTTGCCATAAACAGAGTTGCAAAAGTTGTTAAAGGTGGTAGAACTTTTAGATTTAGTGCCGTTGTTGTTGTAGGTGACGGAAACGGACACATTGGTGTTGGAAATGGTAAAGCTGCTGAAGTTCCAGATGCTATCAAAAAAGCAATGCAAGAAGCTAAGAAAAACTTAGTAGAAGTTCCAATTGTAAACACAACTGTACCACACGAATTTGTTGGAAGATTTGGTAGTGCAAAAGTTTTATTAAAACCAGCAGATGTTGGTACTGGAGTTATTGCTGGAGGAAGCGTTAGACCAGTATTAGAACTTGCAGGATACCAAAATATAAGAACAAAAGTTATTGGAACAAACAATCCAAGAAACGTTGTTTATGCTACAATAGAAGGTTTAAAATCAATGCAAACAATAGAACAAGTAGCTAAAAAAAGAGGTAAAAAAGTAGAAGATATTCTATAAAATATTATTAAGTAAAAAATAGAGGGAAATAACTATTTATAAAATAAATTAATATAAAATACCCGTACAAAAAAAGAGGAGGTGCAAGCATAAATGAAATTAGGAGAATTAAGACCAACTGAAGAAAGAGTTTCAAGAAGAAGAGTAGGACGTGGAATGGGTTCTGGATTAGGAAAAACATCTGGAAAAGGACATAAAGGACAAAAAGCAAGATCAGGTGGTGGAGTAAGAAGAGGATTTGAAGGTGGTCAAACACCATTATATAGAAGATTACCAAAAAGAGGCTTCACAAATATTCATGCTAAAAACTACACAGAAGTAACATTAACAATGTTAAATAAATCAACAGTAGAAGATGTTACAGCTGAAACTTTATTAGCAGATGGAATAATTGGAAAAGTAAATGATGGAATAGTAGTATTAGCAACAGGAAAATTAGAGAAAAAATTAAATGTAAAGGCTAAAAGATTTACTACAACAGCAAAAGAAAGAATTGAAGCTTTAGGCGGAAAGGCTGAGGTGATTTAATTGTTCAAAACAATAAAAAATGCGTTAAAAACACCTGATGTAAGAAAAAGAATACTATATACATTATTATTAATAGTAGTATTTAGATTAGGATGCTATATTACAGTACCAGGAGTAGATAGTATAGCATTAAATGAAGCAATGAAATCAAACAATGGAATTGCAGGATTAATTGATATTATTTCAGGAGGAGCATTTTCAAGATTTTCTGTTTTTGCAATGTCAATCAGTCCATACATCACAGCATCAATTGTTATTCAATTGTTAGCCATGATAATACCTGCTTTAGAAAGATTAACTAAAGAAGGTGGAGAAGAAGGAAGAAAGAAGATAAACAGATATACAAAAATGTTAACTATTGTATTAGCTTTAGTAGAAGCAATAGGATTATTTGTTTCTTATAAATCTTCTGGAATATTCGTAAACACAAACTTTGAAACTGCAGCAATGGTTGTAATATCACTAGTTGCAGGAACATCAATATTGATGTGGCTTGGTGATGAAATCACAAATAAAGGTATCGGAAACGGTATATCAATTATAATATTTGTAGGTATCATATCAGGACTACCAAACTTTGTATTAACACTATGGGACATGATAGTAACAGGTTCAGGATTTAGTACAACAGGATTATTAATGGCAATAGGTATTGTAATTGGAGCAATTATTCTAGTTGCAGGAGTTGTATTTGTACAACAAGCTGAAAGAAGAGTTCCTGTACAATATTCAAAAAAAGTTGTTGGAAGAAAAATGGTTGGAGCACAAAATACACATATACCACTTAAGCTAGCAATGGCTGGTGTTATGCCAATTATTTTCGCATCATCATTTTTAACATTTCCAGCAATGATTATACAAATCTTTGTTAATGACATTGCCAGTCAAACAGGATTTTTAGCAGGACTATATAAATTTTCAATTGCTACATCATCTTCAGAAGTAGGGATTGGATACTCAATAGCTAATGCAGTAGTATATCTAGTTCTAATTATGGCATTTACATTTTTCTATACTTATGCTACATTTAATCCAGCAGAAGTATCAAATAACATTAAGAAAAATGGTGGATTTATACCAGGAATTAGAGCTGGAAAACCAACAACAGATTATTTATCATCAATTATATCTAAACTAACATGGTTTGGAGGATTCTTCTTAGCTGTAATAGCAATATTACCAATGCTACTAAGATTTACAAACTTAAACATTGCATTTGGTGGTACATCTATATTAATTGTTGTAGGTGTTGCATTAGAAACTGTTCAACAATTAGAATCACAAATGGTTATGAGACATTATAAAGGATTTTTAGAATAATAAATTATAGAAAAATCTATAATTAAAGATATAGGGGAGATATAATTAAATTATATCACCCTATGATAATTTTTATCATGTTTATTATTTACACACAAAGGAGAAATTGAATTATTTATTTAATTACTAAGATAATAAATATAATAAAGATTATTATAAATAATCTAATTCGTATAAGGAGAGATGCCAAAATGGTAATTATTATGTTAGGAGCACCTGGAACAGGAAAAGGAACAGTAGCAAGTATATTACAAGAAAAGTTAGGAATCATGCAAGTATCAACAGGAGATATTTTTAGAAAAAATATGAAGGAAGAAACAGAAATTGGAAAAATAGCAACACAATATATTTCTAAAGGAGAATTAGTGCCAGATGATGTAACAATCAAAATTGTAGAAAATAGATTGAATGATGATGATGTACAAAATGGAATTATTTTAGATGGATTCCCAAGAACAATATATCAAGCAGAAGAATTGGATAAAATATTAGAAAAAAAAGGCAAAAAAGTCGATATGGTAATAAATTTGATAACACCAGAAGAAGAAATTTTAGAAAGAATTGTAAATAGAAGAGTATGCTCAAATCAAGAATGTAAGGCAATTTATAATACAATATTAACACCACCAAAACAAGAGGGAATATGTGATAAATGTGGTTCAAAACTAATACAAAGAAAAGATGACAATGAAGAAACTGTAAAATTAAGACTAAAAAGCTATTTCAAACAAACAAGCCCTCTAATTGATTACTATAAGAATAAACAAGTTTTAATAACAGAAGAAGTTAGTAAAAGTATAAATAAATTAGGAAAAGATGTTGCAGAAGAAATTGCACAAAAAATAAACAAATAAACAAAACATATAAAATAAAAATATTTAAAACGTAAAAGGAGACGACCTGAATTGGTAACAATAAAATCAAAAAGAGAAATAGAATTGATGAAAAATGCGTGTAAGGTAGTAGCACTAACATATCAAGAACTAGAAAAACACATAAAACCAGGGATTTCTACATGGGAATTAGATCAAATAGCAGAAAAGACGATGAGAAGTCTGGGTGCTATACCAGCAGAAAAAGGCTATGACCCAGGGATAAGGGGAATTCCTAAATTCCCATCATCTATATGTGTATCAATAAATGATGAAGTTATCCATGGAGTTCCATCAAAAACTAGAATTCTAAAAGAAGGAGATATTGTAAGTATAGACACAGTTGCATTAAAAGATGGATACAATGGAGATGCGGCAAGAACATTTGTAGTAGGAAAGACAACAAAAGAAAACCAAAGATTAATAGATGTAACAAAACAAGCATTTTTTGAAGGAATAAAATATGCAAAAGCAGGAAACCGAATTGGAGACATATGTCATGCAATAGGTGAATATGTGCACTCACAAGGATTTTCGGTAGTAAGAGAATTCCAAGGACATGGAATTGGTAAAGAAATGCACGAAGAACCAGGAATTCCAAATTACGGAAAAGCTGGAAGAGGTATTCGCCTAGAACCAGGAATGACATTAGCTATAGAACCAATGGTAATTCAAGGAAAACCAAACATTTTAGAACTAGATGATGGATGGACTATAATAACAGAAGATGGAAGTATGGCTGCACATTATGAAAATACAATTTTAATTACAGAAAAAGAACCAGAAATATTGACAATACTTTAATTATATAGTATAATGTAGTAGTTATTATCAAAATGGAAAAATATACATAATAAAAAAGCTCTTATAGGAGGGGATATTTTGGCAAAGGAAGATGTTATAGAGGTAGAAGGTATTGTAGTAGAAGCATTACCAAATACAAGTTTTAAAGTGGAACTTGAAAATGGGCATCAAATATTAGCTCACATTTCAGGAAAACTTAGAATGAATTATATAAAAATTCTACCAGGAGATAAGGTAAAAGTAGAACTTTCACCATATGATTTGACAAGAGGTCGTATTATATGGAGAGCAAAATAAAATATTAAAGTGTAAACCATTAGTAAAACTAATATAAGCAAAAATATAATCCAATCAACATGATTGTATATATAAGCTAAAGGCTAAACAAATAGGAGGTGCAAAAAATGAAAGTAAGACCATCTGTAAAGAAAATCTGCGACAAATGCAAAGTAATAAAAAGAAAAGGTGTAATTAGAGTTATTTGCGAAAACCCTAAACACAAACAAAGACAAGGATAATTTATTAAACAAGCTTATAACACAAATTAGGATGCGGCTGAATTCTAAAAAAGAATTTAATTCCAGTTTGTGTTTATATACATGTCTGAAGAATATCTAAAGACCCAAGAGCATGGGTGCATTTCACCTTTAGAGAAAAATAAAGACGAAATTAAATTAATTAAAAGAAAAATTTGGAGGTGCAAAAAAATATGGCTCGTATAGCAGGAGTAGATCTACCTAAAGAAAAAAGAGTAGAAATAGGACTTACATATATTTATGGAATAGGATTAACAAGCTCTCAAAAAATACTAGCAAAAGCTGGAATTAATCCAGATACTAGAGTAAAAGACTTAACAGATGATGAAGTTAATAGCATAAGAAAAGTTATTGATGAATCATACAAAGTTGAAGGTGATTTAAGAAGAGAAGTTGCCCTAAATATAAAAAGACTTACAGAAATCGGATGCTACAGAGGATTAAGACATAGAAAAGGATTACCTGTAAGAGGACAAAGAACAAAAACAAATGCTAGAACAAGAAAAGGTCCTAGAAAATTAGTTAGTAAAAGCAAAAAATAAAAATTAATAACAAAACTTAAGCAAAATTGATATTTTAATTGAGTTTAAGTAATAACGATATATACCTTATTATAAATGAAGGAGGGAATTTTAGAAAATGGCTAATAAAAAAACAACAACAAGAAAACCAGTAGCTAGAAGAAATAGAAAAAACATCGAAAAAGGTGCAGCTCATATTCACTCTAGCTTTAACAATACAATAGTTACAATAACAGATACACAAGGAAATGCAATTTCATGGGGAAGTGCTGGAGAATTAGGATTCAAAGGTTCAAGAAAAAGTACACCATTCGCTGCAGGACAAGTTGCAGAAACAGCAGCAAAAGCAGCTATGGAACATGGATTAAAATCTGTAGAAGTATTTGTTAAAGGACCAGGTTCAGGAAGAGAAGCAGCTATAAGAGCACTTCAAACTGCTGGATTAGAAATAAGCGCTATTAAAGACGTAACACCAATACCACATAATGGTTGTAGACCACCAAAAAGAAGAAGAGTATAAATAAAAATAAATAAAAAATAATTTTATAATAAACTAAGCAGAGTGATTTGTAAGCTAAAATTGGGAATTTTTAGTTTATAATGAGCAAGCATAAAGAAGCGATTCGTAAAATAAAAATATTATATTTCTTATTTTATGATGAACGAGCGAAGAGAAGTGAAAGGAGTATAGAAATGGCAAGATATAAAGACGAACAATGTCGTAGATGCCGTAGAGAAGGACAAAAATTGTTCTTAAAAGGTGAAAGATGTTATTCTGATAAATGTAGTATTTCAAGAAGAAATTATGCACCAGGACAACATGGACAAAAAAGAGCAAAACTTTCTGAATACGGAACTCAATTAAGAGAAAAACAAAAAACAAAAGCATATTATGGAGTTGGAGAAAAACAATTTAGAAAATACTTTGAAATGGCTTCTAATAAAAAAGGTGTAACAGGTGAAAACTTATTACAAATATTAGAAAGCAGATTAGATAACGTAGTTTACAGATTAGGATTTGGAACATCAAGAGCACAAGCAAGACAATTCGTAAACCACGGACAATTTGAAGTAAATGGAAGAAGAGTTGATATTCCATCTTATTTAGTAAAAGCAGGAGATGTAATCACTGTTAAAGAAAATAAAAAAGATAATACTACATTAAAAGCAAACGTAGAAGCAAGCACAACTAGACCAGTTCCAGCTTGGTTAGAAAGAGATAGTGAAAAACTAAGTGGTAAAGTAATTAGATTATCAGCTAGAGAAGACATTGATCTTCCAATCGAAGAACATTTAATAGTAGAGCTTTACTCAAAATAATAGTTTTTAGAAGTAAGTGTAAAGGTTTAGTCAAAACTTTAAAATTTTACTTAAAAAACTTAAAAGTTTTTAAATTTTTGAGAGAAATCTCATTTGGGAGGTAAAAATGATAGAATTTGAAAAGCCAAATATTGAATGTTTAGAAATTGATGATGCAAATAATTATGCAAAATTTGTATGTGAACCATTAGAAAGAGGATATGGGGTAAC
>CAUWIY010000007.1:0-89172 GCA_963559065.1 uncultured Clostridia bacterium | reverse complement strand
ATTTACCACTCTTTATTTTTGGATTTCGGTTTCAAAATTAGTAAAATTACAGATAGTTTTTGGAATAAAGTAAAAGAAAATAGAAGAGAAAAGAAAGCGATTTATATGGACGAAATTTGGAGATTAATAGGAGCGACATCAAATAAAAATGTAGCAAGTTTTATTTATAAAATATTTAAAACAATAAGAAAATATGGAGGAAGTGGTGTAGCAATAACACAAGATGTATCTGATATATTTAGTTTAGATAATGGAACATATGGAAAAAGTATTTTAAATAATTCAAGTATAAAAACATTTTTTGCCTTAGAAGAAGAAAACATAAAAATATTAGGAGAAAATACAAATATTTCAGAAAAAGAAAAAATAGAAATTAAATCACTAAAAAGAGGAGAATGTTTAATGTTAGTAGGAGAAGATCATATTTTAACAAAAATTCAAGCATCTGAATTAGAAAAAAACATTATAGAAGGAGAAAAAAATGATAAAAATAATAACTGCTATGGATAATCCTAAATTAAATAAAGAATTACAAAATGAAAAAAACATAGAAATAATAGGAAGAGATATTCAATACAAAGAAGGAATATTAGAATTATTAGAAAACAATTTAGAAATTAATTATATAATAATAAATATTGATTTACCTGGAGAAATCGAAATAAATAAATTAATTGATAAAATAATTGAAAAAAATAAAAAAATAAAAATAATAATTACTATAAAAAAAGAAGATAAAGATAAAAAAATAATTTATAATAAAAAAATAATTAAAATATATTATGAAAAAAATATTAATTTAAATAAATTAAAAGTATATAATAATTATGAAAATTTATATAAAAAAAATATATCAAAAAATATAGAAAATAATGAAATTAAAAATAATTCAAAATTAATTCTTTTTTTTGGAGAAAGACAAGTAGGAAAATCATTAATAATTTTTAATATATCAAATTTTTTAAGTAATCAAAATTATAAAATTTTAATTATAGAATTAAATATAGAAAATACATCTTTTGACAAATTCTTTAAATTAAAAATACAAAATAAAATTAAATATAGAAAAATTATAAAAAAATTATATAAAATTAAATATAAAAAATATAAAATAAAATATATAAATAGAAAAATAATAAATAATTTTATTTTAAAAATTAATAAAAATATTGACTTAATTTCTTTTAATAAATTTATTACATTAAATTTATTAAAATATTTAGAAAAAAATTATAATTATATATTTGTTGAAAATTATATTAATAAAAATAATTTTTTAAATAAAGAATTAATTAAAAATTCTCAAAAAAATATTTTAATAATTAGACCTAATTTATTGGGAATAAAAAATGCAAATAAAATAATAGAAAAAAATAAATTAAATAATAATAAAATAAATATAAAAAAATTAAATATTATAATAAATAATTATAATAAATTTTCTATAGATGAAGATTTAATAAAAAATATTTTCAAAAAGAATAAAATAATTGGAACGATTCAATATAATGAAAAATATGAGCAATTAATAAATTGTGGTTTTAAACAAAACGAATGTTTCTTAAATACAAATTCAATAGAAACAAAAAAGATAATAAGTAACATAATATAAAGGTTTACAAATGGAAGATTAATAGAATGAAAAATACAATATGAATTAGAATAGTGAACTCAAAAAAAGACCTACGCAACAAAGAAAAATTCGATTTTTTATAAATCGAAAATGTAAAAACAAAAAGATTAACATAAAATAATTATTTAAAGGAGATAAAGTTATGGAAAATTTAATAAGAGAAGATTTAAAGATAAAAAATAATATAGAAATAGAAAAAGAACAAAATAATTTTTTAGAAACAACATTAGGAAAAACTATAAATACAGGAATTGATATAGGTATTAGGACAATACTTCCGGATTATATAGAAGAACAAGTAATTGATTTAAAAAATAATTTAATAAATTATGGTTTAAAAGATGGAATAAAAAAGAGTATAGATGATGCAATAGATTTAGGAAAAAGTGCAATTGGAATAATTACTGGAAATTTTGAAAATATTTCTCAAGCCCATAATGCAATAAAAAGTGGAGGAATAATAGACAATATATCTTCTGTATTAGACGATGTTATTGACAAAGCAAAAATAAATGGATTAATAAATCCTAAAGTAGCCAGAACCATTAAACAAGGAAAAAATTCAATATTAAATAATGTAGAAAAAAATATAAATGATACATTTAATAATCAAATAAAATCATTAACCTATACAGAAAAATATATAAATAATTGGAAAGAATATTTTAAAAATAAAGATTTTGAGGGAATGGAAAAAGAATATAAAAAAATAGAAAAAGAATATAAAAATTTAATTCCAATAGAAAATACAATTAATGAAATAAGAAAAATAGAAAATCTACAAAATTTAATAAAAAATAATGGACAAAATTTTGAATTATCACAAGAAGAATTAGAACTTATTGAAAAAATATAATCATTTTGAATAAATTGTATAAGAAAAATAAGAGATAGAAATTGTTGACTAATGTCAAAAAATGGTGTATAAGATAATTAATATATTTAATTTTAATTAAGATTAAATAGACATTTATCACAAAAAAGTAGGATGATATTATGAAAAATTTCAAAAACTATAATGATTATAGTAAAAAAGAAGAATTAAAATTCGATTCAAAAGTAGTACACGGAGCATTAGGACATGACCCCATGACAGGAGCAGTAAGTTTCCCAATTTTTCAATCATCAACATTTAGACATATTGCATTAGGACAAGATACGGGATTTTCGTATTCAAGAGTAAAAAATCCAACAAGGGAAGAATTAGAAAGAACAATGGCAATCTTAGAAGAAGGGCTAGCAGGATTTGCGGTATCTAGTGGAATGGCAGCTGTAACATGTGTATTATCAATGCTAAATCCAGGAGAACATGTTATTTTGTCAGACGATTTATACGGAGGAACATTACACATTAATGAAACATTTTTCAGTAGATATGGAATAGAATTCACACAAGTTGATATGACAGATTTAAATAATTTAAAAAACGCAATTCGTAAAAATACAAAAATGATTTTTGTTGAAACACCAACAAATCCTATGATGAAAGTAGCTGATATTGAAGAAATATCAAAAATAGCAAAATCAATAGGAGCAATTACAGTTGTAGATAATACATTTTTAACTCCATATTTTCAAAAACCACTTAAATTAGGTGCTGATATTGTAATACATAGTGGAACAAAATATTTAGGAGGACATAATGATACATTAGCAGGAATTATAGTAGTAAAAAAACAAGAACATGCAGATTTTATGTTTGAACAAGTAAAAACTTTTGGAAATCAAATAGCGCCTTTAGACGCATGGCTAGTATTAAGAGGTCTAAAAACATTATCTGTTAGAATGAAAAAACATAATGAAAATGCTATAAAAGTAGCTAATTGGTTAAGAAATCAACCAAAAGTAAAAGAAGTATATTTTGTTGGTTTTGAGGATCATCCACAATATAATATTACGAAAAAACAAACAAATGGATTTGGAGGAATGATTTCATTTTCTGTTGACAATGATGAAACTGCAAAACAAATTTTAGAAAAAGTAGATTTAATAATGTTCGCTGAAAGCTTAGGAGGAACTGAAACTTTAATTACATATCCATTAACACAAACACATAATTCTGTTCCAGAAGAAATTAGACAAAAATTAGGAATTACAGGAAGATTGTTAAGATTATCAGTTGGAATAGAAGATGCAGAAGATATAATAAATGATTTGGAAAAAGCATTAAAATAAAAAAATAACCTTTACATTTTATATGTAAAGGTTATTTTTTACATAGTATGAAAGCTGAAGAGTAATAGGAGGAAATATTAGAAAGCCCTAAGAAAATAAGCAATTTTTTACCAAAATTACTTGCAAATTTATATAGCTTTTAGTATAATACAAATGTACAAAAAACAATGAAAAGAGGGAGAATAATGGAAGAAACACCACAAAGAAGAGACGGAAAAATTATAGAAAGAGATATAGACAAAGAAATGAGAACAGCATATATAGATTATGCAATGAGTGTTATTGTATCACGTGCACTTCCAGATGTTAGAGATGGTTTAAAACCAGTACATAGAAGAATATTATATGCAATGCATGAAGATGGAATTACATCTGATAAAGCATATCGTAAATGTGCTAATACAGTTGGTTCAGTTTTAGGAAGATATCATCCACATGGAGATAGTTCTGTTTATGATGCAATGGTAAGATTAGCACAAGACTTTACAATGAGATACCCATTAGTAGATGGACATGGAAATTTTGGGTCTGTGGATGGAGATAGCCCAGCTGCAATGAGGTACACAGAAGCAAGAATGTCAAAGATTTCAGAATCTATGCTTACAGATATAGAAAAAAATACAGTTGACTTTATGCCAAACTATGATGATAGATTACAAGAACCAACAGTACTACCAGCAAGAATTCCAGCTTTGTTAGTAAATGGTTCATCTGGTATAGCCGTAGGAATGGCAACAAATATTCCACCACATAATTTAACAGAGGTAATAAATGGAATTATAAGAATAATAGATAATCCAGAAACAACACTAGAAGAATTGATGGAAGATATTAAGGGACCAGACTTTCCAACAGGAGCAACAATATTAGGAATAGAAGGAATTAAACAAGCATACAGTACAGGTAGAGGAAAAATAACAATGAGAGCAGAAGCTGAAATTGAAGAAATGAGCGGAAGCAGACAAAAAATTATTATCACTTCTTTACCATACCAAGTAAATAAAGCTAAACTTGTAAAAACAATAGCAGATCTTGCTAAAGATAAAAAGATAGAGGGAATATCAGAAGTAAGAGATGAATCTGATAGAAAAGAGAAGACAAGAGTTGTTATTGAACTAAAAAGAGATGCAAATGCAAATGTTATATTAAATCAATTATATAAACATACACAAATGCAAGAAACATTTGGTGCAATAATATTAGCATTAGTTGATGGAGAACCAAAAATACTAACATTAAGACAATGCTTAGATTGCTATATAAATCATAGAAAAGTAGTAATACTTAGAAGAACAAAATTTGAATTAGACAAAGCCCTAGCAAGAGCGCATATTTTAGAAGGTTTAAAAATAGCATTAGACAATATTGATGAAGTAATAGCAATTATTCGTTCTTCTTATGACAATCCAAAAGAAAGATTAATGGAAAGATTTGGATTTTCAGATATACAAGCTCAAGCTATATTAGATATGAGATTAAAAACATTATCTGGTTTACAAAGAGAAAAAATAGAAGAAGAATATAACGAATTAATGAAATTAATAGCACACTTAAGAGATATATTATCAAGTGATACTTTAGTATATGAAATAATAAAAGAAGAATTACTTGAAATAAAAGACAAATATGGTGACGAAAGATTAACAAAAATAGTACCAGCAAGTGGAGAGTTTGTTGTTGAAGACTTAATAAAAGAAGAACAAACAGTAGTGGCATTGACACATTTTGGATATATTAAAAGAATGCCAATAGATACATATAAAAGTCAAAGAAGAGGTGGAAAAGGCATAACAGGAATAGCAACAAGAGAAGAAGATTTTGTAAAACAAATATTTACTGCTTCTACACATGATACGATACTATTCTTTACAAATAAAGGAAAACTATATAAATTGAGAGGATATGAAGTACCAGAAGCTGGAAGAACAGCCAAAGGAACAGCAATAGTCAATTTATTAAGTCTTGACCCAGGGGAAAAAGTATCAGCAGTTATACCAATTCAAAACTTTGCAGAAGGAAAATATCTATTAATGGCTACTAAAAAAGGACTTATAAAGAAAACAGCATTAAGTGAATATAATTCTGCAAGAAGAACAGGTTTACAAGGAATTACATTGAAAGATGATGATGAATTAATAACAGTTAGACTTACAGACGGACAAGATAATGTAGTGCTTGTTACAAAAGAAGGAATGTGCATTACATTTGATGAAAAAGATGTAAGACCAATTGGAAGAGTTTCTCAAGGTGTAATAGGAATAAGACTAGATGATGAAGATGAAGTAATAGGTATGGAATCTATTATTGCTGGGGGAAAAGCAACATTACTTGCAATTACTGAAAATGGATTTGGAAAAAGAACTGAACTAGATGAATATAGAGTGCAAATCAGAGGTGGAAAAGGAGTTATCACATATAAGATAACACCAAAAACAGGAAAATTAGTAGGCGTAAGAATTGCAACAGAGGATGATGATGTAATGTTAATAACAGATACAGGAACAATTATAAGATTAAATGTTAAAGAAATAAGTGTACTTGGAAGAGCTACACAAGGAGTTACATTAATGAGAACAAATGATGGTGGAAAAGTTGTTAGTATTGAAACACTAACACCAGACGAAGAATAATAAAAAAAGATAATAATAATTAGTTTGATTATTATTATCTTTTTTTAAATAAATAATTAAAATAAATAAATTAAATAATCTATTTTATCTATTATTTTTTAAAACGTAAATCTTCTCCGAAAAAATAATAGATATTATAATATCCTGCAATTCGAGAACCAATTCTTTCTTCATAATTTTTAAAAATATCATTAATATTTAAATTTGTAGAAATAATAGTTTTTGTAATTTTATTATTTAAATTTAAAATTCTTGTATTTATAATAGTAAACAATTCACTAAGTTTCATACTATTTAAACTTTCAGTTCCTAAATCGTCAATAATTAATAAATCAGTTTCTAATATTGATTTATAAAAATTTGTATCTAAATTTTTTTGTCTATTCATCTTATAATCTATTACGCTTTCAAGCAATACAGGAGCTGTTTGATATAAAACAGTTTTTCCTTTTTTTAATAATTCTGATGCAATACAATTTGACATAAAAGTCTTACCGTAAACCTGTAGAACCAACAAAAAGTAAATTTTTATAACTTAAGTCATCAAAATTGTTAACAAATTCAATACATTTGTTTTTAATATTATTAATATTTTTTCTTGGAGAAATATTAAATTTATATTTTGATAAATCAACCTCGTCAGAAAATAATAATTCATTAAATGTATTAAAATTTTCTTTTTCTAAATTATACATATTTGATTTATTAAAAGAAATATTTAATAATTTTTGTTTTAAGCAATTACACATTTTTGTTTTATAATTATTATCTAAAACAAATCCAGTATCATTACAAACATTGCAATCATAAAATGGTTTTAAATAATTAAGTGAATAATTATTTTCTTTTAAAATGTTTTCTTTTTCTTTTTTTAAATCTTCAATTTTTTTATTTAGAGAATCAAGAATAGAAGAATCAGCAGAATTATTTAAAATATATTTTGCAGTATTAATACCAGAAGAGTTTAAATCATTATCTATTTCTTCTAATCTTGGTATTAATTTATATAATTGTTCTTTTCTTTCTTCTAAATTTAATTCTGCTCTTAATTTTTTTTGACTATATTCTCTAAGTAAATCATTTAAAATTTCATTTGACATTAATTATCTCCTTTTTTATTATCTATTACATCTGTATCATTAATATTAGCATATAGAAAATCCAAATTACTGTATTTTCTTTGTTCATAATTAGCTTTTGAAACTTTAGATTTCATCTCTTGTATATCTTTACTTTGTTTCTTTCTTTGTTCTAAAAACGCATCAACTTCTTCAGGTGTTTTTAAATTTCTTTCATGCCAATCTGAAATAATATTATTAATATATTCAAATGTAGCATTTTGCTTAAATGTAGTTCTTTTTAAAGCTTTTTCTATAATATTCATATCATATCCAAAATCTAATACCCAATTTTCAATATATGCTTCTTCATATTGAGTTAAGCGACCATGTTTTCCTAATTTTTTAGCAATAGTAGTCTTCATTCTATTTAATTTTTCTTGTTTTTGGTCATAAATATCTAAATCATTCCAAGTTTGAATTTTGTTAGCACCCCAAACTTCTGCTACAGCTTGTACATAATTTTTGTGTAATGCAGAACGTTTATAACAATAATCAAATAAAGCAATCATAACTTGTTCATCAAAATTATATTTTTTAAACCATAAATCAATATCATTATACCATGTTGGTCCCATAATTCCCTGAAAATACATATTATTAATATGTTCAATAACCTTAGCTCTTGACTTATTTTTTGATATTTGTTCAACAGTTTCTTTAGATTGAGCAAGATTTGGTTTATATAAATTATTTAATGTCAATTCTTGCAAATCTGTTACAATAAAGCCTGTGGTCTTTTTTAAAATTAATTTATTTTCTTCTAGAAACTTTATCCCATCATTAATTGTTTTAAGAGGTAAAGATAATTTTTTTGACATATCATTTATTTTTATATCCTTTTTAAATTTTGAAAGGAAAATCATGTATAAATACATTTTTACATAATCTCCTGGAATTTGAGATAAGTATTCTGCAAAAAAAATATCTGGAATTACAGTTTCTGAAAACAATAATTGTTTATCATTTTGTTCTATTTTCATTATAAAAACCCCCATATATAAATGATTATCAAAATAAGTATTATAAAATGAATTATAACTTTTTTAGACAAAAAATTCAAGGTATTTTAATAAAATGAAAAGTAAAATTATAATTAAATTTAAATTTTATCAAATACAATATTAAAAATAATTAAAAAACGTATTTAATTTTTAAAAGAATTATTTTTATATTCATCTTTTTGAAAAAAATATATTTTTTGCTTAAATAAAAATTTTAAAATATAACAAAAAAGGTATGTGATATTTTCACCATTAAAACCAAAAATACTAAATAAAAAAAGTGGAAAACAAAAAATAATAAAAATAAATGATTTTAAATAAATACTTTTAAAAAATAAATTAATTAATAAAAAAATAAATAAGTCCCATAATATATTAATTATAATAGTAGAATAATTAATAAATCCAAATAATTTATTTTTAAAATTATAATTTTGTGGAAATATAAATTTCATAAAGCCTCCTAATAAATAAAATAAATAATAATAAAACAATAAATTATTTTATCATTTTAGAAAAGTTATTCACATTTTGTGAAAAATTTGTGGAAATTCCTCCTATAAATTCTCTTACAAAAGAATTTGCTTTTATAAGAGCATACATACCACCTACATAAATAAATTTAGAAAAAAGATTTGCAGAATAATCTATAGAAAATAATAATAATAAAATTATAGATATAATAACTTGAATAAATAATAATGCAAATAAATTTCTAAACCAAGATTTAAAAAACCAAGATGTAGAATGTAAACAATTAGATAAAAATGCGAAAGGTGTAAGAAGAACAAAAACTTTAATTAAAATATAACGAAAAGAATAAGAAAAAACTAAATTTAAGAGGGATAAAGAAAGAGTTCCTTTTATTAAGCCATCAAGAGAAAAAAAGTCTGTGGAGGAAAAATCAATAGAAATATGATTATTTATATATAAAATTAATTCTGAAAAACAAATATTTTTATTAAATAAAACTTCACCAATATTTCTTATAGCTAAAGAAATATTGGAAAAAATATCAATAAATTGAGATACTAAAAAATATGAAAAATTCATACAAATTCCATAAATAATTAATTTTAAAATAAAACTTTTTGGATTTTCAACTTGAGAATATGTAAAATGAGATAAAAAATATTTTATAGAAAAATATAAAATAATTCCTAAAAGTAAAGAGTTTGCAATTAATAGAATTCCATTAGATGTAGATGTACCAAAAATATTTTCAAAATTTTTATCATCTAAAATATCTGAACTAATAAAACAAATATCATCTAAAACAGAATATAGATTATTATCTATAGAGCCAAAAATATTACTTAAAATAGTATTAATAGTATTTATAATAACTTGAGTTATATTAGATTCGTCCAAAATGTCCTCCTATCCAATTAATGATTTTATTGCAGACAAAATTAAATCGATAGCAAGTATAAAAGCATATGAAAATAAGGATCCCTTAATAATCTTTTTACCAGTTCTAATTTTTTCTTCATCACCAAAACTAAACTTTTTCATAAATACACCAGTTCCTACTGCAACAGCAGCTGCAGGAGTAGACAGTTTTAATATCCAACTTTCAATATTTTCAAAAGCAGAATTAAGTTTAGATACAATCTTTGGTTCTCCTAAACAATAGGCAGATAAAATAAAATTGAAAAATAATAAAATTGTTGCAAAAATTAATATAAATAATATAAAGAAAATAGTTTTTTTAAAATTAATTTTTAAAATTTTTTTCATAAAAATCTCCTTTCATAAATAATATAATTAAATAAAATTAAAATAAATAATAATTAATTATTAAAAATAATAAGTTAAAGTAAAAAAATAAATAGTTAAAAAAATATTAAATAATTAATAGAAAAAATAATATAAAATTAAATTAATAATAATTAGTTATTAATTAATAATAAAAAAATAATTATAAAAAATAAAATATTAAATAAATAATTAAAAATAAATAATAAATTAAAGTAAAAAATAAATAGTTAAAAAATATAAAATAATTAATAAAAAAATAATATAAAATAAAATTAAATTAAATTAATAATAATTAGTTATTAATTAATGATAAAAAATAATTATTATAAAATAAAATATTGAATAAATAATTAAAAATAAATAATTAAAAATAAATAATAAATTAAAGTAAAAATAAATAGTAAAAAATATAAAATAATTAATAATAGAAATAATATAAAATTAAATTAAAATAATTAGTTATTAATTAATAATAAAAATAATTATTATAAAATATTAAATAAATAATAATAATTAATTATTAAAAAGAAATTATTTTATATGCTTAAAATATGGAATCATTTTTATTTTTTGGGGTTCAAAAATAGAATAGCCATCAGATAAAAAAGAAAGTGCAGAAAATGTTTCCAAATTACGAGTAAAAAAGTTAGTATCATAAATGTAATCTGTTTGATAATAAGAATTATAAGATTCAGAAATATTTGAATTAGAAGAAGTAAAAGAATTAGTAATATAATTAAAATTTGTTTCTTTTGCATTTTCGGAAATAGTTTTAGAAATTTTTTCTTTTTCTTCTTTGCCTAATTGTTTTTGCGCTTCTTCGATGGTAAAAATATCATCAGTTCTAAACCAAATCTTATTAATCAAATTTTGTACAATAACTTTAACTGAGGAATCATCTTTTAGTGCATTTTTTAAAGATGAATAACTTTGTGTACTAACAATATTTATACATTTGGCCTCTCTACTAAGCGAAAAGAAGTCACTATCAGTTTTAGAACAATACTTATCATATTCATCACAGATAAAGGCAGTTTTTCTTAAAGAATTATTAGAAAGAGAAGATAAAATTTCAGTTTGAAAATCCAACTTTAAATAAGTTGCAATTATTTTTGAAAGCAAATCATATTCAGATATATTCATATTTAAAACAACAATTTTTCCTTTTTTTATTACATCACTAAAACCTAAAAAATTAAGTTTGTCCTTAGGAGGAGAAAAAGTTGAATTAACTTGATAATCAGAGATAAAAGTATTAGTAATACGTGTTATTTCTGAAACTAAAATTCCTCTAGTTCTATCATCTAAATTTGCAAATTCTTTTTGAAAGAAATTAAGAGAAGCATTTAAATCATAAATTTGATTATTTTGTAATTTCGAAGAAATAAATAAATTTCTTAAAATAGAAACTTTTTGTTTATAATAATCTGGAATAGTAACTAGTTTATGAAGTTCAGAAAAAGTCACATATCCATTATTATATAACCTACATAATTTTATAGATTCTGCCAATATAGAAGATGCTTTATCTAACCAATATGATTCAGAATTATTTTCTGAAAATAATTCTAAAATTGTCTTTAAACGATTTGCAAGTACTTGAGGTTTTAAAAAAGGTTTGTGTAAAGGGTTATAATAAAAACCAGAGTCTAAACCTACAATAATTAAATCATTTTCTAAATTATAATTTTTTGCATATTCTAAAACTTGTTTATAATAATTTCCTTTTACATCTAAAATCAACATAGCTATTTTGTCATTAGGATTTTTAGAATTATATTCAAATAATTGCCTCGTAAAGGGATACATAGCAGAAGAAGTTTTACCAGAGCCTATTGTACCAGTAATTAAAAAGTTTTGATATAAACCTGATTCAGGAATATAAATATTTTGATTATTTTCTAAGTTTTGACCTACTAAAAGAGTTAAATTAGAATTAATAGGATTTTTTTTATTTGATGAAAAATTAATAGATTTTTTTTGTTTAATTTATTAATAATTAATTTTGATAAAAAACGGTTAAAAAATAAATTTGATAAAATAAAATTAGAAAAAATATATGTAAAAATAAAAATGATTTTTAAATACTTCCACAAAATGGGGTTTTTAGAACAAATGTCAAAAGGGTGTATACCATAAGTTATAATAATTTCAGAAGCAGAAAAAATAGGATTAAAAATCAAAATACCAATTAAAATAGAAAAAAATAAATAAGAAAAACAAAAAATAAATTTGTAAATAAATATAAAAAAACCTCCTTAATGAATAGAATTTTGTTTAATTTTTAATTTGGAACCTTGTAGATTGTGCATAATTTTTATTTCGAAAAAAGTATAAAATGAATATAAAGTAATAAAAAGATTAATAATAAAAGTAATAAAAAATAAATTGATTAGGTTTAAAATAAGTATCACCACCTTACAATTTTTCATATCATACAACATTTTTTATAAATTGTCTATACTTTTTTGAAAAATTATGCTAAAATAATTATAACATTAGTGATATAACGCTAAATGACAATAAAGCTTTATATAAAAAATAACTTAAGGAGGCAAAAATGGAAATCAATAAAAATACAACAATTGGTGAAATATTAGAAAAAGCACCAGAAAAAGCAGATGTTTTATTAGAAGTTGGAATGCACTGTTTAGGATGTCCTGCATCTCAAATGGAAACATTAGAAGAAGCTTGTGGAGTTCATGGAATAGATGTAGAAGAAGTAATTGAAAAATTAAATTCTTAAAAAATAGTTAATACATTTGTCAAAAAAAGTAGAAATTTACAAAAAATTTTAAAATTTTTTAAAAAATTTTGATAAATGTATTGACATATAAAAAAAAATAGTGTAATATATAGAAGCGTTCTAAGTGAAACACAAGAATGATTTGGGCTATTAGCTCAGGTGGTAGAGCACTTGACTTTTAATCAAGTTGTCCCGCGTTCGAGTCGCGGATAGCTCACCAAAAGAACTAAATAATTATATTATTTAGTTCTTTGTATATATGGCCCCTTGGTCAAGCGGTTAAGACATCGCCCTTTCACGGCGGAGACATGGGTTCGATTCCCGTAGGGGTCACCAAGAACGCCACTTTAGCTCAGTTGGCCAGAGCACCGCACTTGTAATGCGGGGGTCCTCAGTTCGAATCTGAGAAGTGGCTCCATATAAGGTCAGTAGTTTTGCAATAAGCTTAATTACTGGCTTTTTTTATTAATTTGTTCTATTATAAATGTATAAAATTTAAAAGAAGATAGATAGTATATTTTATATATTATCTATCTTTAGAAATAATATAGATAAAAATAGGAGGAACATATTCATGCAAGACATAGTAATAGTAACAGGAGCTTCAAAAGGAATTGGAAGAGAAATAGCTAAAAAATTAGCAATGAAAGGCTATCAAGTAATTGCAAATTATAATAAATCAGAAAAAGAAATACTTAATTTAAAACAAGAACTGTTGGAAAAAAATATAAATATAGACATTTTCAGAGCAGATGTATCAAAAAGAGAAGAAGTAGAAAAATTAGTATCATATACAATAGAAAAATATAAAAAAATAGATGTTTTGATAAATAATGCAGGAATATCACAAATAAAAGAATTTACACAGATAACAGATGATGATTGGAACAACATGATAAATACAAATTTAAATTCAGTTTTTTATATGACTCAAAATGTATGCAAAAATATGATAAAAAATAAAAAAGGATGTATAATAAATATATCATCAATATGGGGAATAACAGGAGCTTCATGTGAAGTACATTATAGTGTTAGTAAAGCAGGAATAGATGCTATGACAAAATCTTTAGCTAAGGAATTAGGACCATCAAATATAAGAATTAATTCAATTGCACCAGGAATTATAGATACAGGTATGAATAAAAGCTTAACACAGGAAGAAATCAAGGTAATTGAAGAAGAAATTCCTTTAGAAAAAATAGGAACTACAATAGATATAGAAAAATGTGTAGAATGGCTTATGGAAGATAAATATACTACAGGACAGATAATCTCAGTAAATGGGGGATGGATAATATAAAAATTAAAAAGCAACATTTTAATAAGAAAAATCTTATTCATAATGTTACTTTTTTTAGTATTAAATTAAAAATTAATTATTTTGTGTTAATTTTCTTTTATAATTTCCTGAAATTAGTTTTGGGAAATAAGTTATAATTTTATAAACTGCTAAACGAATTTTTTTACTCCATAAGTAAGATTTTCTAAGCTTTCTAGCACTACCTAAAGAAACAGGAGAATCTTCTATTACTAATAATTCTGTAGGTTTTTTTTCAATTTCAAAAATATAATTTTGACCATTATTATTATCCCAATCATTTTTATTATTTCTAAAACAGAAGTTAAAGGTTTCTTTTCCATTTAAGTTTAATTCTGCTTGAAATCCTAATTCAGTTTTTTCCATTTTTATATCATTAATTAAATCCCAATTAAGACCAAAGCCATAATGAATAAAAACTTCTTCAGAGCTATCCTGAAAAAATTTCCCTGTATAAGATATTTTTATATTGCTATCTTCTATTAATTTATCTGTATTAAAAAATATATTTTTAACTAATTCCATTTCTAAAATCTCTCCTCATTTATCTTTTGCTACAAGTATTATAATATTAAATTTAAGATTGTTCAAGTATTTTTCGAAAAATTTTGGGGAATTTATGTTTTTTAGTCAAATAAAATTATTATTTGACTAAAATTCTATAAACAATAATTTAATAGTACTATGACATAGTCATAAAAATATTGTAAAAAAAATAATAATATGTTAGTATTAATTTATAAGACATAAAGGAGGTTATGATGGACAAAAGTAATCTAAAATGTGAAAAAATAGAAAATGAAATTAAATTAAATACAGATAACAATAATAGCAATAAAATAGATAATATTGAAAATAATAAAAAATCAATAAAAAAAGATAAAAAATTTTTAATTACTTTAACAATATTCATAATTATTTTTATGGGATTAATTTTTTCTACAATATTTGCATTAATAAATATAAATAACAACAAAATAATAAGTGGAATAAAAATAGAAAATATTGATGTATCAGGACTAACTTTTGAAGAAGCAAAAGAAAAATTAGAATTAGTATATAATGAAAAAAAAGAAAAAGAAATAATTCTTAAGTATAATGAATATGAAACAAGCATTAATAGTCAATTATTAGAGGTAAATTATAATATAGACGAAGCGGTAAGAGAAGCAATGGCTATAGGAAAAGAAAAAAATATATTTGCAAATAATTATGACATTTTATTTGCATTAATGGGATTAAAAAATATAGAAGTAAATTCAACAATAAATGAAGAAATAGCAAAACAAACAGTAGAGGGCATTGGAAAAAAATTACCAGGAATTGTTATAGACCCAGAATATGTAATAGAAGAAGACAATTTAATTATAACTAAAGGAAAAGAAGGAATAGAGATTAATATAGAGAAACTATTGACAGAAATAAAAAATAAATTAGAAAATATATATGATAATGAAAATTATATAGAAATACCAACAATAAATAAAAAAGCTGAAGAAATTAATATTGATAAAATTCACGAAGAAATATATAAGGAAGTAAAAGACGCATACTATACAAAAGAACCATTTAAAATATATCCAGAGGTTATAGGAATCGATTTTGATATAGAAGAAGCAAAAAAAATATTACAGGAAGATAAAGAAGAATATACAATAAAATTAAAAATAACAAAACCAAAAGTTACAACAACAGATATAGGATTAGAAGCATTTCCAGAAGAACTAAGTACATTTAGTACTCGCTATGACGCAACAAATACAGATAGGACAACAAATTTACAGCTTGCGTGCAAAAAATTAAATGGAAAAGTAGTTTTGCCAGGAGAAACTTTTTCTTATAACAATACATTAGGAGAAAGAACAGCAGCTACAGGATATAAAAATGCAAAGGTATATATGAATGGAGAAGTTATAGACGGTATAGGAGGAGGAATATGTCAAATATCATCAACATTGTATAATGCTGTATTAAGAGCTAATTTAGAAATAGTAGAAAGAAAAAATCATCAATTTGTAACATCATATGTAGCACCAGGAATGGATGCAACAGTAGCATATGGTTCAATTGATTTTAAATTTAAAAATACAAGAAAAAATGCAATAAAAATTAAAGCAGAAGTTTCAAACGGAATAGCAACAATTTCTATTTATGGAATAAAAGAAGAGAATGAATATAATGTTACATTTAATACAAAAACAATTTCAACAATACCATATACAGTAAAGTATGTAAATGATAATACTCTTAAAGCAGGAACAGAAAAGGTTAAGCAGAATGGTGCAAATGGATTAATAACAGAGACATATATAATAAAAAGTTTGAATGGAAAAATTGTTTCAAAAGAGCTTCTTTCTAAAGATACATACAGTGCAATGCAAAAAATTATATTAAGAGGAACGAAAGAATTAAAAAGTACAGGAACAGCTAATTATAATGAGACAAATGATAAGAATGAAGAGATAAATCAGTGATATAAGTGAAAAATAAAGAAAAAAGTTTAAAAATATGAAACTTTTTTAAATATGGTATGCAATAATAGATGATGAAGCACTTAAAGAAAATGTATAAATAGACTATGATAATATACAAGATAATAAATTTATAAGTTTAGAGAAAATTCCTGAAAATTACAGTATAGAAAATGACTTAAATGATGGATGTTTTGTAGAGGAGAATTACAATATTTTATCAGAAAATAAAAATGCAATAGATGAATTAATAGATAAATCAAAAAAGGGAAGAAGATTTTGTAAGAATATACTCTAAACATAATAATATTGTAAAAATAATTGATTTGAAATATGACATTAACTACAGTAAAAATATGGTAAATTTAGAGACTGTACCAACAACAGCTATACCATTTATAGCAGTATATCAAGAATAAAAAAAATCATATATAGTTAAATTTATGATAATAGATATTTGTAAACAAAATATAATACGAGATTTTAATATAAATCTCGTATTAATAATTTTAAAGTATTTTATCAACTTTAGCTTTTAATTCATTATCTTTGTTTATCTCAAAACGATTACTGTCTAAATAGTCTTTTAATAAATTCAATTCTGTTTCTGATAATATTTCTTCATTTATAATTTGTACTACTAGACTATAAAATTCTTTGTAATTTTTTGATAATTGAGAATTTTTAACATCTATTGGTTTAGATTTATTTTCTTCAAATTCTTCTTCTAAATTTTCGATAATTCTTTCAAACTCATTTAGACGATATTTTTTTAGTACATTCATTGTAGAATCATGCTTTTCAGATATTTTTTTTGCCTCATCATTCATAATAAAATCGTTTATTTCTGAATTGTTTGATTGTTCAATATTAGAAGAAGTGTTCATATTATCTTTGTGGTCTCTTGCAAACTTTTCTTTTTCAGCAAATAGTCTTTCAACTTCTTTTTTATTGGCTTCAGCAATTGCTATATCATCCATTTTTGGAATGTTTAAAGTGGCTTTAACACTAAAATAAATTATGGGAATCAATAATAACACAATTGCAAATATTATTAAAAATATAATCTTTTTATTTTTTATTTTCATAAAACAACCTCCTTATTATATACTATAATGTTTTAAAAAACCAGAAATATTGATCTGGATAAGTTCTACAAATATCTAACAAACTCTTTGACTCTGTATTAGTAGAATGATATGTTAGTTTATATGTTTTATTTCCACCATCATTTGTATAATCAGAGATATACATTGTATGATAAGGATCTTTAGACACACCATTTACTACTTCCGATATTTGAATAACACAACCTATAGAAATTGGAAGATTCCATGCAACAGATGGATCATTAACAATAGAAGAACCTAATAACTTATATACATTAGATGATCTTCGAAGCCAATAATCTTTAAAATTTTTAGCAGTAACCCAAGAGCCGGGGACAGAAGTATCCCAACTATATTTTAACTTATAATTACTATCAATATTTGTATTATAAGTACCATTTTTTCTATAAATTCTCCAATCACTATCATAATGAAGACCTGTAGCTAAAAGACATTGTGAAGCAAAATTCGTACAATCACTTGAACAGCCAGGATAAGCAGATACATATTGATCATGATTATCTATAGCATATTGTGCTCCTAATATGGCGTTAGTTGAAACAGGCTCTAAAATCCATAAATCATTCCAAGACTTATTATAAGCATGTTGCATAACATTGCCTTCGTCTACACAAGACATATTCTCTACGGTAAGACATTTTTCATAGTTACTAATTTTACTTGCAATTTTATATACAGAATTTTCTGTATAATAGATTTTAAATTTTTCAGAATCTCCTCCGTGATTAGTCCAAATATTAATATTAGCATAATTTTCTGAACTTGCACCATATACATCTAAAACATAGTTTGTATTAATTTGTGATACTATGGAAAAAGTACCATCGCCATTATAATTCATATACCATTGTTGATTATTACCGCCATTAAATGAACATTGTTGTACATTTGTACCATCTGCTGCTATACCTCGATATACATCTAAATAACGACCAGAATAAGCATTTTTTATATAAAAAGTATTTCCTATTATTTGATTAGCAATATTTTCAATGGAATTTGATTTCAATAAATCACTCAAATCTCCAATTATTTCAGGTACATCAGATTCTAATGATGTGGTATCAAAAGAAGTGCTAGCTTGCACATTTACTGGAAATATTATAGATGATATAATTAAAATTGTGGAAACTAAAAATAAATTTAAATAGTTTAAGATTTTTTTCATAAAAATTCCTCCCATTTTAAATTTTATAAAATTACTAGATGCAATTAGGTATAAAAAATATAAAAAGTTCACCTCCTAACAAAAAGTATAGTATTTGCAAATATAAAGATTTATAAATACATTATTTTTTGTATAAATCAAAGGTAAACTTTAAATACGAATTTGTAAATCTTAGATTTGCAATATTCATAAAAGTACTGGATTTATTTAAATATATCATAAAATGTCATAAGAGAAACAAAAAAATAAAAAAAGATAAAATTAGTAGAAATAATATTTTTTAATTTATTTTATAAAAAAAATGCAACCAAAATTGTAAAAAAGTAATCTTATAATAAAAGGAGGAAAATATGGTAAATGTATTAGTAGTAGATGATAATTTTGACTATGCTAAAAATTTAATTAATTTAATTTCTAGTCAAAATTCCAAAATGAGATTAAGTAACATATGTACAAATGGAAAAGAAGTTATGGATATTATTAACAACCCCAAAAATAAAATAAATATTATTCTGTTAGACTTAAAATTACCAAATTATAATGGTATAGAAATATTAAAATATATGGAAAAGAATAATTTTAAACAATATCAAGATTCTGTTATTGCTATAAGTGGTGAAAATAAGTTTTTATCAGAAATTATAAATAATAAATATATACATACTTTCATTAATAAAATATCGGGTTTTGAATTAATATTAAAAGAAGTAAATAAATTAATCGAAATAAAAGATAAAGAAAAGGAAAAAATAGAATACATAATACATAAAGAACTAGAAAAATTAAATTTTAATTTTTCATATGTTGGTACTCAATATTTATTTGAAGCAATTGTGATACTTCATAAAAGGTATAGCGATTGCTATGAGACGCAAAAATTAGAAACAAATATATATCCAATAATTGCTAAAAAGTATAAAAAAACTGTTAACAATATAAAAACAAATATAATTAATGCAACTGATATAATGTATTATGATTGTAATTATAAAGTATTAAATCAATATTTTGGATTGATTGATACTGAAAAGCCAACACCTAAAGTCATAATTACAAAAATATTAAATAATTGCAAAAAAGTGAATTAAAGAAAAATATTAGTTGACATTGACAAAGATAATTTTTATACTTTTTTAAAACAGAGTGAAATATTTTGAATAAAATTTAATTACCTTAATGTAAAAGGATATAAAGGAGAAAAGTATGGAAGCATTAGTAGAAAAAGCTAAAAAAGGAGATACAGGAGCTTTTACAGAATTAATATTAAATATAAAGCATGAATTATATAATATAGCAAAAACAAGATTGAGTGATGATAATGATATAAACGATGCTATACAAGAAACAATGATTTCCGCGTATAAAAACATTAACAAGTTAAAGGAAGATAAATATTTTAAAAGCTGGATAATAAAAATAATGATAAATGAATGTAACAAAATTTATAAAAGTAAATATAAGAACAAAAATATATTTAATAAGTTAGTACATAAAGAGATAGATAACTATGATTACAATATTCAAAATGTAAATTCTAACATAGATTTTGAATTGTTAATAAATAGTTTAAACTATGAAGAAAAAATAATCATTACTTTATTTTATAATAGTAACTATTCTATTAAAGAAATATCCGATATTCTTAATATAAATAGTAATACAATAAAAAGTAAAATTTCAAGAGCAAAACAAAAGATTAAAAATAAATATAAAGGGGAAATGAATAATGAATAATACATTTGACGAAATAGATGAACTACTTTTTAAATATTTTAATTCAAATAAAGATATTCCTAAAGCTATAGAAAATAAAATAAGAAATGTAGACTTAAATGCAATAAAAAAAGAAAACCAGTTAATAAAAATAATAAAAAAATTCATAATAACTATTATTGGAATTATTACTATTACAGGAGGAATGGTTTTTGCACAAAATATAGAAAATTTCTTAAAGAATTTTTTTGGAACACTTCCAAATGAAGGAGTAGATACTGCTGTAAACAATGGATATGTTGTATTTCCAAATGTTGAATACCAAAATGCAGATGGAATACAAATTGAAATAGATTCTATATTAATTGACGACTTTAATTTATGTATCAATTTTATTATGGAACTAAATGAAAGTTATGATATTGAAGAATTTAAAAATAGTGAAATAAGTTTTGAGGATTTAAAAATAATTGACGAAAAAGGAAATGTTATTTTTGTGACACATCAATATGATAAAGAGCATAATTATCTAGGAACATATGGATTTGAAAAAATTTTAATAGGAGAAAGAACGTTTAAAATATCTTTTACAGCAACTAATTATTCCAACCCATTTCCAAGAAATAAAAAATTAAATATTGATTTTAACATATTAAATAATAACAAATATGTACATGGAGAAGGAATAAAAACTAAATTTTATAATGGAAAATGGCATTTTGAAATTGATGTTCCAGAAGAATTCTATAATAGAGAAACTATTATTTATAAAGTTAAAAGTAGTAATATTGGAGAATTAACTGGTGTAGAAGCTCTGTTAACTAATACAACATTTAGTATATACATACCAGAAATAATAAGTGAAAAAATAAGCTATCCTAAATCAGATAAAGATTTACATTTTGAATGGAAACCATTTAATGAGGTATATCTAGAAACAACAAGAGGAATTAAATTTTATGGATATTCGGGAATTGAAAATAGTTCAGGATATAGAATATCATCTAATAGATACAAAATTGAAGAATATCATCAAACATTTAATTTAACTAGTTATGACGCAACAGATATATTGAAAATTCATATGGTTACAAATAAAAACGAAGATATAATAATAGAACTAGAAAGATAATATAAATCGACATTTTTATTTAAAATATCTATTTAGATAAACAATATAATAATAATTAAGTTTAAAATGTGATGGGAGAAATTATATGAAAAAAAAATTAATTACAGTTACTATTATCATTCTTGTGATTTTGACTATAATAATATTTATAATACATAATTCAGAAAATAAATATCAATATAATAATCCAATAATTCCAGAAGGATTTCATAAACTTGAAACAGAGACTGCAAGTTGGAATATAGAAAATGGAGTGCCAAAAGGATGGAATAATGGATTAGTTATAGAAGATAATAGAGGAAATCAATTTGTTTGGATTCCAGTAGACAAAGAAAAGATGGAAGAATTTAAAAATTATAATAATAAAGCTATATATGAAAAAAAGGTATTAAATAATAAAAATCAAGAGGATAAACAAATAATTAGGTATGGAGGATTTTATGTGTCAAGGTATGAGGCAGGACTTTCAAAACAAATAACAAATAATAATAAAGAGTTTACAGAGGTAACTAATAATAAAGAAGGAATACCTGTTAGTAAAAAAAATACTATTCCATGGAATAACATTTCTTTTGAAAATGCTAAAAAGAATGCGACACTAATGTACAATACAGAAGATATAAAAAGTAGTTTGATTACGGAAAAACAGTATTTATATATTCTTAGTTGGATAGAAAAAAGCGGTTATAATATAACAAAAAGTAAAAAATGGGGGAATTTTGCAAATTCATTTTTCTCATATAGTGGATTATATTCGGAAGATTTAGGCAAAAGTTATATGTATATAGAAAATGGAAATAAGAAAGATAAAAATATATTACTAGCAACAGGAATCTCAGAAAACAATAAGGCAAAAAATATATATGATATAGCGGGGAACTTAATGGAATATGTTAGTAATGCAAAAATTAACAAGCAAGCTGCATATGGAGGTTATTTTGACTATATAGATCAAGGAGCAAATCAGAGTTTATACTATTACAATGATTGTTCACCATATATAGGATTTAGAGTAGTGTTGAATATAAATTAAAAAAGATAAAAAAAGATAAAAAAGAAATATTGAAATTATATATACGTATAAATATAATAAAAAAAGAGTTTTTATGCTAATAAATTTTATTAGTAATTAGAGTAGAGAATGATTGATAATTATCAACAGGAGGATTTTATATGAAAAGAATAAAAAGAGCTTTTTTAGCTATATTAATGATGTTTTCGCTAACAAGTACAGCGTTTGCAGCTGAAATCCCGGTTGAGTGTACTGAAAGTACTCCATTAACACGGGAAGAAGCCATTGAAATACTTGGGTTAACTGAAGAGGAGGCAGAGAAAGTTAAGATTTATGAACTTTCTCAATTCGATAACAATTCGGAGGTCAGCATTAAAAGTATTCCGGGATCTTGTAATCCAGGCGTATATTATGAGGATATCAGTTTTAACAGTGGTTTTACAGGAGCGGCACATCAATTAAATGGCAGTAAGTATAAATACGGTTTTAGACTAGATTCCGATTTGGGAGGACAACTAGCAATTGGATCGTTCAGTTATAATTCAAACTGGATATATAACAATACATGGTGCGAATTAACAACAAGCAACAGATCCTACCAGTCAGATTGGGAAAACATAGAATATGGACAATACTATTATTTCAAGTATGTTTATTATAATTATGGAAAAATCCCGGCTAAGGTAAGAGTTGCTATTGCGGTCTACTAATTTTCTATATCTCTACTCTAACTCTTTTTTGAAAAATTTTTCAAACAAGAAAACCACCCTATAAAAATAGGGTGGTTTTTATGTAAATAATCTTATGGTTTAGGTAGGGTATATTTACTGTATAATAAAATATTGCTTTGTATTATACTATCATATATTACTAATGTAGGGAAATATTTTAATAAAAAACAAGTTAAAAAATATTGGTATTTTTAAATATATAAATGAAACTCTATGTTTTTTTGAACATAGAGTTTCGAGACTTTTTAAGTTGTTAATTAATTGCTGAAAAATAGATACAATGTTAATGTAACATATAATTAAAAAAGATAAAAAAATGTCGTTATTTAGCTTGTAATTCTATAATAATTTGTTCATCATCTATTGTTGTTAAAACTACTTTTAATGTTTTTGTCATATCAAATTTAGTTAAATTAAATGTTTCCCATTTAATCAGTCTACCAGTTTCTCCAAAGCTATAACCTCCATCGGAAGAAGTACTTTGAGCTGGATAAAATTTTTCGCCATTTTCATTTTCAACATATGATTTTTCTTGTTTTATTAATTGGCTAGACAAAACATCCTTTTTACGTAGTTCTTCAATTCTAGCACAAACTTCTTGATAATTTCCCCAATACATAGTCATTTCAAAATTCATCCCAGTTTCATAAACTTCAGCTTTTATAGAATCTTTATATACATTTTCATTGTTACAATATACAGCATTATATATTGTTGACTGTCTATTTAAAAATTTTTGTGGTATTAAAATATCAGTTTTCCAATTACCAGTTATTTTACAATTTTCATTATCTTTGGTCAATTCTATTGTATTAAATGAAACAGTTAATTTTTCACTAAGTGGAAACTTTTCATCACTAGCAGATAAGTTAATAGACATAACCAATGAATTTTTATAAGCGTGTTTTATAAAATATGAGGAAGAAGTGTTTGTAGTAAGTTTTTCAATATTGTCATAACTATTATCAATATTTATACTATTACAGAAGTTTTTAGAAGTTTCATTATTAGATGAATACAAAATATTGTTTTTATCATCAGTAATAATTAAATCATAAAACTTTATATCCTTAATATTTGTTATATCTATATAATTATCAAAATCTATTTTCATATTTAAATCCAAAGTGTAATCATCCATTATTAAATCATCAATTTTAACAGTATTGTTTTCTAAATTAGAATATTCTGTTTCTGGTACACTATATACATAATTGTGTTCTACTGCTGTATCAACTCCTTTATTATCATTAAATATTTTTTGGAAAATATCTTTTGCAAAGACTACTCCTGATGAAACAGTAACTAAAGACATTGCAACTATTGCCACCTTTTTTATATTAAAAATATTAATTATTTTATTATCATTTTTTAAATTTACTTCCCAAATACCATTTTTTATTTTTTCTGGAACTTCTATATTATTTTCAAAATAATTAAACAATTTTTCATCAAAATCATCATTTAACATCATATAAATAACCCTCCTCATAAAATTTTTTTAATTTTTCTTTGCTTCGTCTTAATCTGCTTTTTACAGTATTGATACTTGTATTTAAAATTTTAGCAATTTCGCTACATGAAAATTGACTATTATAATATAAAATAATTACAATTTTTTCATCATAATTTAATTTATCAATAAGAAAGTCAAAGTTTATTTTACTTTGAACATTATGTATCGAATTATCAAAGAAATTAAAATCATTATCAGTCACGACCTTATTAATAAGTTCATTATTTTTTTTGTTAGAATTGTAAATCTTATTACATTCATTAATTAAAACACGTATCATCCAAGTTTTAAAATATTGAACATTTTTAATTTTCTTTGCATTTTGATATGTGATAATCATAGTATTTTGAATTGCATCATTTATATCATCATCGTCATTTAATCGCGTTCTTGCTGTATTATATAAATAACCTTGAATACTTTGTGATAATTGCTTAAAAGCCAATTCATCTCCAGATTGAACTTTTTTTATTAAATCATCCATTACAGACCTCCTTTCATTTTTGATTCTCATTTATATAGATAAAAACATTTTAAAAATTGGGTGCATTCTGTTTGAAAATTATATTTTATGTTTAATTTTATTTAAAACTGTATTAATAACTAATTTTGGAGTAATTTTTTTATCAAAAAAAATTTAGGTTGATTAAATAGTGTTTAGAATAAAAATTTTTATAACACAAGTATAATAAAACATAAGCTCTTTTTATAAAATAAATAATATCATATAATTAGAAATAGAAAAGCAAAGTTTGGAGGACTTAAAAATAATAAATTGAAATAAAATAAGAAGCAAAATAAAAAATATTTGAATGAATATTATGTATTAAAGAGTAGGCAAGCCCACTCTTTAAATTTATAATAAAAGATTATTGAAAATAAAGTTATCAATACAAATTAGAATATTTTGATTAGTATATATTATATAAAATTCAATATACATTACTTTGTTTTATACTATCATATATTACTAATGTAGGAAAATACTTTGAATTTAATTTTAAATTATACAAATTATTTTCTTTATCAGAAAAACTTACTATGTAATTTCCATACTCTTTTGAAAATTCTATGTTATTATATTTTAAATTCATTTCCTCATAATTTTTTTAACATAATTAAGTGCGGTGTATTTTCCTATAGATTTAGGTATTACCCCTGTAAGCCATAATATAATTATTAATAAAATAATCACAAATATTATTAATATATATTTTTTATTCATAAACGCCTCCTGTATTTATTATTAATATATTACCATAAAAGCATAATATTAACAATAACTAAGATATATAAATACTATTTTTGTAATTTTTCATGATTATATTTATTTATGATATTTTCAATTTTCTCAAGTAATTTTAATTCGTTAATTTCTTTTAATTTAAAATCTTGACTACTAATATAATCTTTTAGTACATTAAATTCATCTTCTGTAATATTTTCCTGTTCTATAATATTAACAATTAATTCTATTAGTTTGCATTCTGCTTTTGAAATAGGTATATATTTTCCAGAAGTATTCATTTCAGTTTCTTCTATTTCTGCTTCTTTTAGAATTTTATCTATATCATTAGGATAATATTTTTTTACAATACTAATGATATATTTTATATTATTAGAGAGAGCTTCGTTACGTTCATTTAACTTATTTTCTAATTCTAAAATATTGTTTTGGTTTTGCGTTGTTTGAGTTTTTTCTATTTTTTCATAATTTTCTTCTACATATTTTTTTTGCAGATATTCTTTTTGTTTTCTATTTTGTAAATAGTTATCCTTTGAATCTTCCAGTTTTGAGTAATCAATACTTATTTCGTTTTTTGATGAAGAAACTATTGCAGATATAATATTATTTGTTGCAAAGACCATAACAGGTACGATTACAAGAGTCAAAATTGTAAAAATTAATATAATCTTTTTTTTCATTGTTTTTACCTCCTATTTTTAGTATCCATTGATGTTATGTCTAAATATATCATAAAAATGAATAAATATATATAAAGTTTAAAAAGTTTAAAAATATTAGTTGAAAACAATAACTTCGAAATTAAGAAATATAAAAATATATTAAATTTAAATGAGTATATTATTATAGAGAAAATGTATTCAAATGAAAAAAATAATACCATTTAAGGTATTATTGGTGCATCATCTCGGTTTCGAACCGAGGACCTTCAGATTAAGAGTCTGCTGCTCTACCAGCTGAGCTAATGATGCATAAGATAAAAATATTATAGTACTAAAATAAAAAAATGTCAAGAAAAAAATATTTTAGTTTATGTAAACAATTTTCAGGAAATTTATTGACAAGTAAAAAATAAAAAGTTAAAATATAATGAGTGATATAAAAAGGGGTGGGTAATAATGTTAAAAATTTATAATACTGACATAGAGACAAATAAACTAGAAGAAATAAAAGAATTTACAAAAGGAAGTTGGATAAGTTTAGTAAACCCATCGGAAACGGAAATAAAAAAAGTATGTGAAAGCATAAATATTCAAGAAGATTTTATTAGAGACGCATTAGACTTTGAAGAAAAAGCAAGAATAGATTCAGAAGAAGATGATAATACTATACTTTTTGTTGTTGATGTTCCAATTATAGAAAAAAATGAGGAAAATGATGTATATACAACAATGCCATTAGGAATGATTGTCGTAAGAGATGATTTTTTTATTACAGTTTCACTAAGAAAAAACAAAGTAATAGAAGATTTTGAAAAAAGAAAAATAAAAGATTTCCAAACATATAAAAAATCAAAATTAATTTTTCAAATTTTATACTTAAATTCATCTTATTACTTAACATATCTAAAATCAATAAATAAAGAAACAGAAATAGCAGAATATATTTTAAAAAATTCTATGAAAAACAAAGAATTGTTAAAATTATTAAGTTTAGAGAAGAGTTTGGTATATTTTACAACATCACTAAAATCAAATGAACTTGTAATGGAAAAAACAATGAGAGGAAAAATAATAAAACTATATGAAGAAGATGAAGATATACTAGAAGATGCTATTACAGAAAATAGGCAAGCAATAGAAATGTCAAAAATATATAGTGATATTTTAAATGGTACAATGGACGCATATGCTTCAATAATTTCAAATAATTTAAATGGGGTTATGAAATTTTTGACATCAATAACTATTGTGCTTGCAATACCAACAATGATATCAAGCTTTTGGGGAATGAATGTAAATATACCTTTCCAAAACAGTAAATTTGGTTTCTTAATTATGATAATAGTATCATTTGCATTAACAATGTTTGTAACATGGTGGTTAAAAAGAAAAGATATGTTAGACTAAAATAGAAATAATATTATATATTAGTATGAAAAGTAAAATAAATACTTTTTAAGTGATTATATGGGAAAATTAAAAGAATGAACTTTATTTTGTAGAGTTCATTCTTTTTAACTTTTCTTAATAAATTTATTATAATAATTAATTTATTTCATCACCAAGAATATTTTTGATTTTTTGTAGTTGAACCTTTAAATTATTATAAACAGATATTCCAATAGAAGTATCTTCTCCAGATTCATATTTAGAAATAGTTTTTTCAATATCTAAAATTTTAAATTTTTTAGTAGAAACATTCTTGTTTTTATACATATAAATGGGAATATAATCTACTTTATCAATTGAAATTTTATCATCAGAATTTTTAGTAATTGTCAAATTTAAAATAGCGGAATCCCTAGTGATTTCATCTCTTTGGTCAGCAGTAAAGTTACCCAAAGCATAAACAACAAAACAATCTTTAACAGATCCATCAGGCATCGTCACAGTTCTTTTCTCCATAGGCTCTAAGACATGAGGATGATTACCAATAATAATATCAACACCATTTTTAAAAAGAAAATCTGCAAGTTCTTTTTGTTCTGAATTAGCAGTTGTTCTATATTCAGTACCCCAGTGCATACAAGCAACAATCATATCAACATTTTCATTTTTTGCTTTCTTTATTTGCTTTTGAATTAAATCTTTATCAATTAAATTAACGCAAAACTCTTTACCAGAAGGAAGCGGAATACCATTTGTTCCATATGTATAATTGATAAAAGCTATTTTTACACCTTTAACATCTTTTATTAAAAGTTTTTCGCTATCTTCTTCAGTTTTATAAGTACCTAGATGTGAAATACCAGCATTATCTAAAACATCAATAGTTCTACACAATCCAGAATAACCATAATCTAAAGCATGATTACCAGCTGTCGAAATAATATCGACACCAATTTCTTTTAAAGCTGTGGCTAAACTGTCAGGAGTATTAAAAGTAGGATAATTACTGTATCCTCTAGCTTCGCCAGCAAAAGTAGTTTCTAAACTAGAAATAGTAATATCAGAAGATTCTGTATAAGAACGAATATCATCATATACATAAGAAAAATCATATATTCCAGTTTGATTATTGTAAGCATCCCAATATTGAGTGTTATGACACAAAGAATCGCCAAGAGCGGTTAATGTAAATGTTATAGGCTCTTTTGATAAAGAATCTTCACTAGTGTTAGAAGAGTTATAAGAAATATTACTATTAGAAAAGTCATTATTGGTATTGTTAAAAATAGAATTTATTAAATTAGAAATATCATCTTTAAAAAAGATAACTAAAAATAATAATAAAAGAATAATAAAAAACATAAAAAAGACTTTTTTAAAATTATTACTATTTTTCTTTGAATTGTTGTAATTAGGTTTATTTGTAGAATTTATTTCTTCTTGTTTCATAATTAATCCCCCATTTCAAAATTTCAAAAATTTTGTATATTTTTATATATAAAATTTAGCATAAAACAACAATTTTTTCAATTAATTTTTTAAGATAATAAAAAAATTTAAAATAAATATAAAAAATATGAATAAAAGAAAAAAATAAGCATATAATAATATTAAAAATTAGCTAAAATAGGAGGAAAAAATGAAAGTAGTGGACAAGATTGCATTAGTACTAATTATTATAGGAGCTATAAATTGGGGCTTAATAGGATTTTTTAATTTTAATTTAGTTAGTACAATATTTGGAGATATGACAATAATCTCAAGAATTATATATGCCTTAGTCGGAATTTCTGGATTATGGGGAATAAAACTATTATTTGACGATTAAATAACAAAATAAAAGTGTTTTATAAATTTAAATAAATAATAAAATACTATTTTATAAAAAACTCTCATACAAAGTTTTTGTATGAGAGTTTTTACTTTTCACTTGAAACAATAAGAAAAATAAGGTATAATAAGCAAAACGATAAAAGAGACAATGGGGTCGGAGCAAATAATCAGCATAAAAATTATAATAGCATAAAATAAAAATAGACAATAATTCGAAATGGTTTTGCTAAATCACAATTGTTTTAAAGGAGGAAAAATGTTAAGTGCAAACGGAGTAACCGTAAGATTTGGAAAAAGAGTATTATTTGAAGATGTAAATATAAAATTTGGAAAAGGCAATTGCTATGGAATAATAGGTGCAAATGGAGCAGGTAAATCTACATTTTTAAAGGTTTTATCAGGAGAAATAGAACCAAGCAAAGGAGACGTAACATTAGAAAAAGGAGAAAGACTATCAATACTAAAACAAGACCACTTTGCCTATGAAGAAAATACTGTAATTGATACAGTAATGATGGGAAATAAACAATTATATGATATAATGAAAGAAAAAGAAGCAATATATGCTAAACCAGACTTTTCAGAAGAAGATGGAATGAAAGCTGCTAAATTAGAAGAAAGATTTGCAGAATTAGATGGATGGAATGCAGAATCAGATGCAGCAATGCTTTTAAATGACCTAGGGATTGTACCAGAAAATCACTACAAATTTATGAAAGAAATTGAAGCAAGAGAAAAAGTAAAAGTACTATTAGCACAAGCTTTATTCGGAAATCCAGATGTATTATTACTAGACGAACCGACAAATGACTTAGATTTAAAAAGTATAAACTGGTTACAAGAATTTTTAATTAATTTTGAAAATACTGTAATTGTAGTATCACATGATAGATATTTCTTAAATAAAGTTTGTACACATATCGCTGATGTAGACTTTGGAAAAATTAAAGTATATCCAGGAAACTATGATTTCTGGTATGAATCAAGTCAATTAGCATTAAAACAAATGAGAGAGCAAAACAAGAAAAAAGAAGAAAAAATTAAAGAATTACAAGATTTTATTGCAAGATTTAGTGCAAATGCTTCAAAATCAAAACAAGCGACATCAAGAAAGAAAACATTAGAAAAAATTGAATTAGATGAAATAAAACCATCAAATAGAAAATATCCATATGTAGACTTTAAGCCAGATAGAGAACCAGGAAAAGAAATTTTACAAGTAAAAAACATATCAAAAACATATGAGGGAGTAAAAGTATTAGACAATGTAACTTTTACAGTAAAACAAGATGACAAAATAGCATTTTTAGCAGACAATGAAATTGCAAAAACAGTATTATTCCAAATAATAGCAGGAGAACTAGAACCAGATGAAGGAGAACTAGTATGGGGAACAACAATTACAAGTGCTTATTTCCCTAAGGATAATAACTATTTGTTTGATACAGATGAAAACATTACAGAATGGTTAAGAAAATATTCAAAAGATCCAGACGAAACATATGTAAGAGGATTTCTAGGAAGAATGCTATTCTCTGGGGACGAAGCATTGAAACAAGTAAAAGTATTATCGGGAGGAGAAAAAGTAAGATGTGTTCTTTCAAAAATGATGCTTTCAGGTGCTAATTTATTGATATTTGATGAGCCTACAAACCATTTAGATATGGAAAGCATAACATCAGTCAATGAAGGAATGAAAAAATTTATTGGAAACATATTATTTACATCACATGACCATGAATTAACACAAACTGTTGCCAACAGAATTATAGACATCAAAAGTGATGGAAAAATTATAGACAGAGAAGTAACATACAATGAATACTTAGGTATTGAATAATCTCGGAGCTTTTGAGGCGCGGATTTTGGGGTCGGAGACAAAAATCAGCATTATAAAATTTGAAGCAAAATTAACAATTGCTACAATGAAACATAGAAAAATCACAATAAATATATAAATAGGACACAAAAATATGATAAAAAGAGGAAAAAGAAAGTGAGTGATAGTTATTTCAAGACAGATACGCGAAAACTTAACATCCTCTTTTTTTCATGTAATGATACAAGGCATAAACAAAGAATATATATTCTATAATGAAAGATATATAAAAATGTTTTTAAAATTACTGAATGAAAAGAAAAAAGAATCGAATATAAAAATTATGGCATATTGTATTATGAATAATCATGCTCATTTGTTAATAGAGCCTGAAAATATAACAGAATTATCTAAGTTTATGCAAAAAGTCAACAGGTGTTATGCACAATATTACAATTTTATGGAAAATAGAGTAGGGTATGTTTTTAGAGATAGATATAAAAGTCAAATAATTAAAAATCAGAATCATTTAATTCAATGTATAAAATATATACATCAAAATCCTGTAAAGGCAGGCATTGTAAAGCAAATTGAAGAATATAAATTTTCATCTTATAATTTTTATAAAAATAATTTAAATAAAATAAACCATATTTTTTCAGATGAAGAATTAATGTATATTTTTCAAGAAAATGACGCATATGGTAATTTTATAGACATCGATAATAATCCAGAAGAAACAATAAATAATTTAATAGAAGAATTCTTAAAAAAAGAAAATTTGAAAACTTTCGAAATTTTTGAAAAAAAGGAAATACTAAAAAATTTAATAAAATATTTAAAATTTGAAAATAAAATAAAATATACAGAAATAATGAAAAAATTTGATATAACAAAAGGAGTAATGGAAAGATTAAAATGTTGAAAAAACAGAGAAAAAGAAAGATGATTTTTGTCTCCGACCCCAAAATCAGCAAAATCATCTTTCTATATGTTGTTATTCTCCTTTTATAGGACTGTCATTTTCTATTTCAACTTTTACTCCTGAAGAGTTGTCAGTTAAAGATTTATAGAAAACGATAACTGCAAAGTTAATGTAAGGTATTAACCATAAAAATCCTATACCAAAAGTTAAAACGGATAAAATAGACCATCCTATAAAAGAAAGTTGTAATAGGAATAGTTTACCACGTTTTCCTGTCATTAGTTCTTTACTACGTAAAACTACGTCATTAGCTGATAGTTCAGGTTTTTCGACAGCAATTATATAAGATAATTGATAATAATAAGATTTTACAGCTGTCCAAATAGCTGATACTATTAAAAGGATAAGACCAACTATTAATATAGCACTAAATCCAGATGCAGCAGAGTAAGAATATAAAGAAGCGCTAACAGTTGAAACTAATCCAAAAGTTATTAAAAAATAAGAAACTATTAATAAAATAACAGGAACTAACATTTTTAAAAATATTTTAAAAGTAATAGACCAAGATTTTCCAAAATTGTTAAATCCAAGTGTAAAGACATCAAATGCTTTGACATCTTCGTTGTTATAAAGTTTAATTAAAGATATTATTAATCCAAAAACTAAAGGTACTTCAATAACGAATGTTATAAGTTGCAAAACACGTTGAGCTGATTCTGAAAACAAACCTTCAATAAAACCAATAACAAAGAAAATAAAAGAATATGCTAATGTAAGACCAACAGCCTTTCCCCATTTTCCTTCTAATTTTCTGCGGGCTTCAGCTCTAATTTCAGATAAAATCATTTTAAAATCCCCTTTCTTTTTTATATAATTTATGATATATTAACATATATAAAAAGTCAATAATAATAATAACAAAAAATGACAAAATTTTTGGAATGGACTTTTGACATATGAGAATTATCATAATAAAATATATTAAAAAAGAAAGGAGAAGTTGTTATTATAAAAAATTTAATTACAACTTAAAAAGAAAATGGATAAAATTATAAAAACAATATCAGAAGAATTAAATATAAAAACAACACAAGTAGAAAATACTATAAAATTGATAGATGAAGGAAATACAATACCTTTTATTGCACGTTATAGAAAAGAAGTAACAGGTGGTCTTAGTGATGAAATTTTAAGAAATTTTGGAGAAAGATTAACATATTTAAGAAATTTAGAAACTAGAAAAGAAGAAATAGTAAAATCAATAGATGAACAAGGAAAATTAACAGATGAAATTTTACAAGCAGTAGCAATTGCAAAAACATTAGCAGAAGTTGAAGATATTTATAGACCATATAAACAGAAAAAGAAAACAAGAGCAACAGTTGCTAAAGCAAAAGGATTAGAACCACTAGCACAAATAATAATAAAACAGGAAGTAAAAACACCAATATTAGAAATAGCAAAAAAATATATTAATATTGATGATTTATCAGAAGAAGATAAGAAAAATAAAGATAAAGTTGTTGCTACACCAGAAGATGCAATACAAGGTGCTTTAGATATAATTGCAGAAGACATATCTGATAATGCAAAATATAGAAAAGAAATAAAAAGACAATGTTATAGAGAAGGTTTGGTAAAAACAGAAGCAAAAGATGAAGATGCAAAATCAAATTACGAGATGTATTACGATTATAGTGAAGCAATAAAATTTATACCAAGTCATAGAATATTAGCAATAAATAGAGGAGAAAAAGAAAATTTCTTAAAAGTAAAACTGGAAAAACCAGAAGATAAAATTTTAATATATATTGAGAAAGATATTATAAAAGCTGAAACACAATTTACGCAAATGCTAAAAGATACTATATTAGATAGTTTCGAAAGACTGATTGAACCATCAATTGATAGAGAAATTCGTTCAGATTTAACAGAAAAAGCAGAAGATAAAGCAATAAAAGTGTTTGGTCAAAATTCTAAACAATTATTGCTCGGAGCACCAATTAAAGGAAAAACTGTTATGGGATTTGACCCAGCTTATAGAACAGGATGTAAAATAGCTGTAATAGATGAAACAGGAAAAGTTTTAGATTACACAACAGTATATCCAACAGAACCTCAAAATGATATAGAGGGAGCAAAAAAAGAATTATTAAAATTAATAGAAAAAGACAAAATTGACATGATTGCAATAGGAAACGGGACAGCCTCAAGAGAATCTGAAATGTTTGTTGCTGAAATGATAAAAGAAGTCTCAAGGCCTGTTCACTACGTAATTGTAAGTGAAGCAGGAGCATCTGTATATTCAGCATCAAAATTAGCAACAGAAGAATATCCAGACATTAATGTTTCAATAAGAGGAGCAATATCAATTGCTAGAAGACTTCAAGACCCACTTGCAGAACTTGTAAAAATAGATCCAAAAGCAATAGGCGTGGGACAATATCAACATGATGTAAATCAAAAAAAATTGGCAGAAAGTTTAACAGGAGTAGTAGAAGATAGTGTTAATAAAGTAGGAGTTGATGTAAACACAGCAACACCATCGTTATTATCATATGTATCTGGAATAAATAATACAATTGCTAAAAACATTGTAAAATATAGAGATGAAAATGGAAAATTAAAAGAGAGAAAAGAACTTTTAAAAGTTCCTAAACTAGGGAAAGTAGCATTTGAACAATGTGCGGGATTTTTAAGAATAATAGATGGAAAAAATCCACTAGAAATAACAGCAGTTCACCCTGAAAGCTATGAGGCAACAGAAAAATTACTAAAATCACTAGGATTTGAAAAAGAAGATTTACGTAACAGGGAAAAAACAGAAGAGATAAGACAAAAATTAAAAACAGTTGATATAGAAAAAACAGCAAAAGACTTAGAAATTGGAGAAATGACATTAACAGATATTATTTCGGAATTAAGTAAACCAGGAAGAGACCCTCGTGAAGATATGCCAAAGCCAATTTTACGCTCTGATGTATTGAAGTTAGAAGACTTAAAAGAAGGAATGACCTTAACTGGAACAGTTAGAAATGTTATTGATTTTGGAGCATTTGTAGATATTGGTGTCAAATATGATGGACTTGTACATATTTCTGAAATGAGCGATAAATTTATTAAAAATCCATCTGATTTAGTTTCTGTAGGAGATATTGTGAAAGTTAAAGTTATAAAAATTGATATGGAAAGAAAAAAAGTTGCATTATCAATGAAGGTTTAGAAGTTAATATATAATTACAAAAAGAATAACTCATAGTAATATATAAAAATCATATAAATATTTTAATTATTTATATGATTTTTATATATTATATTGTTTAAGTAATTTACAAAAGATATATTATATAGACTTTAATTGAAAAAGACTTTCTATTATAATTTATTTAGAATAGTAAAAATAATTTCTTTAGCCTTTGGTTGTACATAATATGAATAGTTAAAGTAATGCGTTAACACAATAGAATCACAATCATAATACATTATTTTAATAGATTGCTTTATATTAGAATATATATTATTAACGGATTTATTATATTTTTTTGCGATAATTGGATAAATCTCTTTTGATAAATTAGCTAAATTTTCATCTTTTCTTATATATAATTCATAAATACATTCTTTTAAATATCTAGTACCAACATAAGAAAAATTAAAATTTAGTATAGACAACTCATTATTTATTTTTTCTAAAATCATATTAGCATTATTATCCAATTTTTTTTGTTCCATAATTTTATTTATAGAATTAGAAATTTCTAATAAGTTAGCAGGCTTAACAAAATAGTTATTAATATATGGACTATTTAGTACTTGAAAAAGCATTTTAGATTCACCAGTTATCAGTATTATAGAATTTATATATTTTTCTATTTTATTATTTTCTATTTCATTAATAATTTCTATACCAGACATATCAGGGAGTTTTAAATCAAGAAGAATAATATCAACAATTTCTTTATTAATTATATCTATAGCTTCCTGAGCTGAGTGAGCCATATAATATAATCGGATATTAGAAACTTTTGTAGAAATAAAATTAACAAGCTGTTCGCATTGAAGCACATTGTCTTCTACAATTAAAAAATTGAACATAACAATACATCATATAAGACGTTTTTATAGTCTAAAAAAGTTTCAAAATTTTGATTAGTTGAAACTTTTTTGTCGAGTAAAATAGTCTTTTAATAAAAAGAAATAACTTTTTATGATAAAAATTTTAAATTGTATAATGAAAATAAAAAGGAGGTTAATGTGGAAAAATTAATAAATGATGCCAAAAGAGGCGATGAAAGAGCATTTACAATGCTTATATTAAATTATCAACAAGAATTATATAAAATAGCATTAACAAGATTAAAAACAAAATATGATATAGATGAAGCTATACAAGAAACAATGATATCAGCATTTAAAAATATAAAAAAATTAAAAGAAAATGAGAAATTTAAAAGTTGGATAATAAAAATTTTAATAAATAAATGCAATGATATATATAGAAAAAATAAAAAAAATATAATGTCAATAGAAGAAATGTCAAAAGAATGTATAAGTACAGAGATAGATTCAAAAATTGGCTCAAAATTAGACTTTTATGATATCATAAAGCAACTTAATGAGGAGGAAAAAACTATAGTTATTCTATATTACAGTGATAAATTTACTACAAAAGAAATTGGAAAAATATTAAATAAAAATGAAAACACTGTAAAAACAATTATACATAGAATAAAGATAAAATTAAGAAACAATTATAATAGATTCTTAGAGACTAATTAAAAGGAGGAACAGAATAAATGAATGTGGATGAAGAAAAAATATTAGATGAAAAAATATCAGATATTTTACAAGAAGACATATATATACCAGAAAGCTTTACAAACACTATATTGCAAGTACAATATCAAAAAAGAAAAAAAACATTTTATTTAAATAAGGTTGCAATTCTAATCTTAGCTATAATACTTACAGTAGGAATAAATGGAGTTCTTGCATATCAATATTTTATACAAAAAAAAGATAGTATTCCAAAAGATAGATTTAAAGATGATATAGAAACACAATTTAATACAGTAAATGAGCTAACAAAATACAAAGCTATATTAGATTATAAAGAATATAAAAAATATAAATCGAAATTTTATGAGATTGTTGATATGAAAGAAGAAGATTTTTATGATAATTTTTTACTAATATTAGTATCAGAATGGAAAACACCAAATATAACAATTAATGATATATCAGCAGATGAAAAAAACTTATATATTGAAATAGATACGAGCACTAAAAATATTAACATAGATGATTATTATATAGTATCAGCAATTGTAAAAAGAGATTTGTATAGAGAAAATATATTGATACATGAAAAAAATTATAGTAATAGTAAAAAATATGAAAAAATAGAAAGCTTGCCAAAAGATTATAAGATAGATATAGCAAAGAAAGACCATTGTTTTGTTATATGTGAAAACAAAGCTTTAGATGATACAGAAGAAATATTAAATGAATTTATAAGAAATACCCAAAATGGAATAGATGATTACATTAGAATTTACATATATAGTGAAAAAATGTTAGGAAAAGAAGGAAAAAATCCTAACTATACAGTTTTTGATATTGAATATAAAAATAATGAATATATAGTACAATGTAATCAAAATAATATGAGTGATGAAAGAGAGATTATATACATTGGAAAGTTTAAATATCTGGATTTATCAGAAAATGGGCAATATCAAATGCTAAAAGTTTGGAATTTTGAGAATGATAATTTTGTAATTGCATTATTTATGTAACAAAGAATGTTTTTACTTTTTTGATAATTTGGTATAAAAATAGTGTATATTATAATGGAAGTTTTGCATATAAGCCATAATAAATAAAACTTAAATTTAAAAAATATTTATTTTGGCTGAATGAAGATTTTATGATGCTAGAAAGATTAAAGCAAGGAGGAAATATTATGACAAAGCAAATAAAAAAACGGTTACTATCAATTGTCTTAGTTGCAATAATGTGCTTAGGAATAAAACCTAACATACAAGTATTTGCAGCTTCATATGATTCATACATATCGGGTGTATCTACAATATCCCAAAATGTATATTATGGACCATCATCAGGATATTATACTTCAATAGGTATGATAAATGCAAATGAGACCATATATATACTGGGAAAAGAAAAAGGATTAGATTGGTATCATATATTATATCATGCTGGTAACAAGATGAAAAGTGGATATGTACCAACTAATACTATTAGGGATATAAAAAATGGTACACCACATGAGGAAGAATACTATGGTGGATATGCTTTCTCGAACAAATATCAAACTGTATGGAGTTGTGATGATGCTTCCACGGCAGTTCAAGTAGGTGCTATTAATGCTGGAGAAGGAGTAACAAGGTTATATGCCTATAACAATGTGATGTTTATTGAATATACAACTTCTAATAAAGTAAAAAGAGGGTATGTGTTTGCACCAGATTTTTGCTATCCAGTAGCTCCTACTTGCGTAGGTAGAGTGACAGCAAATTCTACCGTATCGTATGGAGCAAATCCAAATTATAGATTCCAAAATATAGGAAGTGTAGGAGCCGGAGAATTTGTAGCTGTTCTTGCTGCGTCAGAAAGTAGAGGAATTGCATACGTTGAATATAACACGAATAATGGAAGAAAACGTGGATATATGCCAACTAGGAACATTTCACTGCATGGAGGGGAAACGTGGAGAAGTCTTCCGGATTTATATAGATGTACAAATGGAAACTTTATAAATCCAACAATAGTCTCAATGACAAGTACACAAACAGTCTATGCAGGACCATCTACAGAATATTTTAAACTTGACACTGTAAGCGCGGGAACAGAAGTAGGATATATTACATCAGTAAATATTAATGGTGTAGGGTGGAATAAAATTATGTATATACCGCCTAATTCAAATTCCTATAAAGCAGGATATGTAAGACAGTAATAAACTGGAAATTATATAAGATTCTAGCACATAAAAAACTTCAAAAAGAGGGTGTTTATTTAAACATCCTCTTTTAACTCATTTTATAAGAATCTTGAATACGCAATATTTGAGAATAATCATTTTTTAAAATATCCAAAAAAACATCAGTAATAAAAGGATCAAATTGAATACCCCTAAATTTTTTAAATTCTGCAATTACAGTATCTAAAGGCAAAGAATCGCGGTAAGTTCTCTTAGAAGTCATAGCATCAAAGGTATCAGCAATTGTAACAATACGAACTAATAATGGGATTTCATAACATTTTAAATGAGCTGGATAGCCATTACCATCAAAATTTTCATGATGAAATTTTACAATTGGAATAATTTCTTTATAAATAGAAGTTGGATAAAACATATGAGCACCAGTTAAGGGATGTTGTTTAATTTGGTAATATTCTTTATCTGTTAATTTGCCAGCTTTCAAAAGAATATAATTAGAAATACTAATTTTTCCAATATCATGAAACATACTGCCTATTTTTAGAATTTTTAAATTCTCACGTGAAAGATTTAACTTTTTACCAATCAAAACAGAATATTTGGATACACGAAAAGAATGCCCAATAGTATAACGATCTTTATATTCAGCAATATTCCTTAAAACCTGAACAGTACTTAAATAAGGTGATTTATAATCATCGCTAAAATTGTCCAATTGTAAATTTACTCTCATAAATTCATAAATAGAATTTGAAATTAATTCAAGTAAAATAATCAGCTTTTCAAAATTTTCATCTATATTAAAATATCCCTCAATATCATAATTTTTTATAATATTCAAAGAATTAGATAAATCAGCATTATTTGTTATTAAAACAACATATAAAAACGAATCAAAAAGTCTAATTTTTTTAATAAATTGCTCTATAAAATTATTAGAAAAAGAAAAGTTAATTAAAACAATATCAAAATTTTCATTTTTAATTTTCTCGAGAGCTGATAAAGGGTCGCGAATTAGAGTAAAAGAATATTTTGAAGGCTCAAAAAGAACAGCCAGTTTATTAATTATTTTATATTCATAGCTAACGACCAAAACATTATAAACTCTATTTTGATATGTATCATTTAAAATTTCTATAGACATAAGAACCTCCTTTTTAAATCAATAACATTATATTCATAAATGTGGCAAAAATCAATAATAATAATGTTTAAAAAAAAAGAAAATGGAAATAATAACCTAAAGAGAAATACTTTGTAAATATTCAAATTATAAGCAAAACATATATTATAAATATGTTAATAACATGAAAAAATGATAGCCCTTTATTATATATAAAAATTAAGGAGGAAATATGAAATCAAGAAGAGTAAAAAAAACAAATAAAATAAAAAAATATATAGCTATAATAACAATCTGCATAATAATAGCAATTACATTAATTTATCTTTATTATACATACCAAAAAATTGAAATTAACAATCAAAATTATGAAACACAAAAAGTACAATCCACAATAAACGAACAAACTGTGGAAAATACAATAGAAAACAACAAAACGGTGGCAGATGTTTTAGAAAATACAATGGAAAGTGTAGTTGGAATTTCTAAATTAAAAAACAATGGAAATTCTATTTTTTCAGATAATAACGAAACTTTATTAGGTTTAGGAACAGGAGTAATTGTTACAGAAAATGGATATATTCTTAGTAACGAACATGTTACTGGAAGTAAGTATAGCACATGCTATATTACTTTAGAAAATGGAAAAAAATATGACGGAAAAGTAGTATGGAGCGATTCTGATTTGGATTTGTCTATAACAAAAATAGAAGCAAAAAATTTAAAATGTATTACATTAGGAGATTCAAGCAAAATAAAAGTAGGGGAAAGTGTATATGCAATAGGTAATCCAATAGGATTTGAATTTAGAAGAACAGTAACAGCAGGAATTATAAGTGCAAAAAATAGAAGCATAAAACTAGAAGAAAATGACAAAACTTCATATATGTCAGACTTGATACAAACAGATGCCACAATAAACCCAGGAAATAGTGGTGGACCTTTAATTTCTTCAAATGGGGAGGTAATTGGAATTAATACAGTAAAAATATCTTCAGCAGAAGGTATTGGGTTTGCAATTCCAATAAATGTTGTAAAAGGTGTAATAGAAAGTTTTAAAAACACAGGAGATTTTGAGCAAACAACAATGGGGATATACGCATATGATAAAGAAGTAATACCATATCTTAATTCAAATATTAGTTTTAGTGAAGGTATATATGTTGCACAAATAACGAAAAACGGACAAGCAGAAAAAGCTGGATTAAAAGAGGGAGATATTATAACAGAGATAGATTCTAAAAAATTAAATACGATGAATGATTTAAGAGAATATATTTATACAAAAAAAGTTGGAGACACAGTAAATTTACAAATATCAAGAGGAAAAATAAATAGAAGTATAGATGTTGTATTAGGAAAAAAAGAATAAATATGTGGCATGATTTTTCATGCCACAATTGACAAGTTTTTACATAGAAAATAATAAAACAATTACTTTATTAAACTATAAATTTTCTTTTAAATTATATTTTCTAACATAATCTTTAGTATTAGAATTATTCATAAATACTTCAGAACGATTTTTCTTTAAAAATTCAATAATTTGATAAACATCAATCCAAATTTCATTATTACCATCAACTTGAGATTCATCAAAAATAAGTTGCATTCCAAAATGAAGATGAGGAATATTAATATTATTAACATTTTCTTTAGTACTATAACCAGTCATACCTAAATATCCAATTACATCTCCTGCTGTTACAACAGAGCCTTCCGTCAAGCCAGCAACATATGGATGATTTTTTCTTAAATGAGCATAATAATAATATCTTTTACCATCAAAACTACGAATACCAACACGCCATCCTCCATATTGATTCCAACCTAAATGTTCAACAGTACCAGATTCAACAGCAATAATTGGAGTACCAATAGAACCCATTAAATCATTTCCTAAATGAGTTCTCTTAAAACCATAAGACCTAGAAGCTCCAAAGTCATCATAATGGCTAAAAGAATAATTTTTAGCAATAGGTAAAAACGCCTTAATTCCATATTTTTCTTCAAAAGAGGTAGTACCATCTTCATTTGCAACTTCTACTGAATACTTCCCTATAAATGAACCTAAAACAGCAGAATAACTTTCATAATAATAAGGGTAATATTTCATGTTTTTTGTAATATCATCTATAGATTTTCCAGAATCTAAATCTTGAATTAATTTATCTAAATCATTTTGCTTAAATTGTTTAAAATTGCCACCGTTCTTACAAGCTAAATAAGCTAACATCTCAATCCAATTATATTTAATAGAAGATTCAGAATTATGAGAATTAATATCTAATTTTGACAATTTTTCCATTACTTCAGAAGTAACTTTAAAATCGACCCATTTAATATAATCATTTCTATCTTCAGCTACTATATTAGAATTTTCATTCCAAAACAAAAAAGAATTTAAATTAAAGGCACGAGATATAAACATAAAAGTGCAACTGACAAAAACAAAAATCAATACAAAACTAATGTAAATAAATTTTTTTGATATTTTATACGATTTAATAAACAATGAAAACACCCCATAACAATATATTATAAATAATAAAATTTATGATGGATATAAAATTTTATTACTAAATAATCACAAATATAGATTTTAGACAAATTATAAAGAACAAATAAATATATAATACTAAAAAATTGATTGCTAAATATTACAATTTATAATAAAATGTTATAAGATAAAAATACAAGCACAAAATTTAAAAAATCAACATAAATACAAAGAAAGGAATGAATGAATTATGAATAAATTTATGAGAATAGCTAAAGAAAATGCGGAAAAAGGAATTAGTAATAAAGAAGGAGGGCCATTCGGAGCAGTTATTGTAGATAAAAATGGAGAGATAATTGCAAATGGTAATAATAGAGTATTAAAAAATAATGACCCCACAGCACATGCCGAAATTATAGCAATAAGAGAGGCTTGCAAAAAATTAAATACATATGATTTATCAGAATACATATTATATACTTCATGTGAACCATGTCCTATGTGTTTGTCTGCAATTATTTGGGCAAATATTAAAGAAATATATTATGGATGTACAAAAGAAGATGCGGGTAATATTGGATTTAGAGATGATATTATATATGATTATTTAAAAGGTAATAATAAAGACTTAATTAATATGGAAAAAATGGATAGAGATGAGTGTATAAAAACATTTGAAAAATATAGTGAAGATAATGGTGTTATTTATTAAATACAAAACAGGAGTAAATGTTATTTTACTCCTGTTAGTCATTGGTGCACCAGGAGGGATTCGAACCCCCGACCTTCCGGTTCGTAGCCGAACACTCTATCCAACTAAGCTACTGGTGCATACACTATATTATAATGTGAATTTTAATAATATTCAAGAGAAAATGCAAAAATAATAAAAAATTCTCAAAATTCATAAAAAGAAAAACAAAAATATATAAAAATTCAATCTAAAACAGATAAAAAAGAACTAGATTTGCAAAATGAAGAAATCTAGTTCATAAATAAAAAATTATAAATATATGAATTACAAGCAAATTGTAGCAAAAAGCAATAAATAAGTCAACAAAAAAAATAAAAAACATAAAAAATATCACAGAAATTAAACAATTTAGATAATATTAATACAATTTAAATTAAAATTAAGAACCTAAATTATATACACTTAAATCTTTAAAAGCAGGTCCATAAATATTTTTGCCATCATAACTAAAGCGGGATCCATGACAAGGACAATCCCAAGTTTTATCAATATCATTCCAAGAAAGCAAACAGCCTAAATGTGTACAAATAGGATTAATTGCATAAATTTTACCATTCATATCCTTATAAATTCCGACTTTAGTATTATCAATTTCTATAATTCCACCAGAGTTCAGAGCAATATCTTCAAAATTAACCTTAGAATTTTTAATTTTATTTATAAATAATGAATTTACAGAATCAACAACAATATTTTTAAGTTCTCCTTTATTTTTAATTGGATGAACACGTGTTGAATCAAAAATATCATAATAAGGATTATAATTTCCTAAAATTAAATCTGTAATTATATTAGCAGCGGCATTTGAAGTAGTCATACCCCATTTTTTAAAACCAGTAGCAATAAAAATATTATCTATAGAATTAGAAAAACGACCAATATATGGTAATTTATCTAAAGAAACACAATCTTCTGTATTCCATTTTGAAACAATTTCGCAATTAGGATAAAGTTGTCTAGCATAATTTTCTAATATACCATAAGTTTCATCATAAGAAATTTTTGCACCAGTTTTATGCTCGCAACCACCTAATAGAAGTAATTTTTTTCCATTATAATTCATAGTCCTAAAAGAAAAAATAGGATTAGATGAAGAAATATACATACCATTAAATAGAGTTTTTTTGGTATCTATGGCAACAACATAAGAAGTGGATTGATACATTTTTAAAAAGTACATACCAGGAAAATTTAAAAAAGGATAATGACAAGCTAAAACAACATATTTTGATTTTATTTTACCATCTGTAGTATAAGACTCGAAATAATTATCAATATTTTTAACATCAAATACTGTAGTATTTTCAAAAATTCTACCATCATTATTTAAAATACTTTTTACTAATCCATTTGAAAATAAAACTGGATTAAACTGAGCTTGGTGAGGAAATTGTATTGCACCTTCAATAGGAAATGGAAGACCTGTTTTTGTAACAAAATTAGCAGGAAATCCTAGAGAATTAACAGTTTCTACTTCTTTTTTTATTTGATTAACTTCAGTTTTATTTGTTGTATAAACAAAATTAGACTGATGCTCAAAATCACATTTTATTTTTTCATCATCTATAATTTTTTTTATATTATTAATAGCTTCTTCATTTGCAGATAAATAATCTTTTGCAACAGTAGCACCAAAAGTATCAACTAAGTAAGAATAAAAAAGGTTGTGCTGTGAAGTTATTTTTGCTGTAGTATGCCCAGTTGTTTTTGAAACGATTGAATCTTTTTCTAAAACACATACTTTTAAGCCAGCCTTGCTTAAATAATAAGCACAAGTAAGACCAAAAATTCCAGCACCAATTATACAAACATCAACAGACAAATTATCTTCTAATTTATTTAAATTTTTATTTTCCAAATAATCAAGCCAAAGTGAACTCATTTTAACCACCTTTCTATTATTTTTATTATTTTCAAAAGAAATATAATTATTCATATAAGTTTTATAATAAAAAATAAAAAATATGGAAAAATAAAAAATAAAGTGATATACTAAAACAAAAATAACGAAGGAGGATATTATGGAAGAAAACTTACAAGAAAAACTAATTAATAAAAAAGAAAATGGATGGGAAACAATAGATGAAGAGAAAAAGAAAAAAATATTTGAATTTTCACAAGGTTATATGGAATTTTTAAATAAGGCAAAAACTGAAAGAGAATTTGTAAAAGAAGCAATAAAATTAGCCAGAGAAAATGGATACAAAGATATTATGGAATTTGAAAAATTGCAACCAGGAGACAAGATATATTTTATAAATAGAGAAAAAAGTATGTATTTAGCAATAATAGGAACAGATAATATAGAAAATGGAATCCATATAATAGGCTCACACATTGATTCACCAAGATTAGATTTAAAGCCAAACCCATTACATGAAGATACAGGATTAGCATATTTTAAAACTCACTATTATGGAGGAATAAAAAAATATCAATGGACAACAATTCCATTAAGTTTACATGGAGTAATTGTTAAAACAAATGGAGAGAAAATAACTGTTAACATAGGAGAAGACGAAAATGATCCTATTTTTACAATAACAGATTTATTACCACATTTAGCTCAAGATCAAATGGAGAAAAAATTAAAAAATGGAATTGATGGGGAGGATTTACAACTTTTAGTAGGAAGTATCCCTTATAAAGATAAAGAATCACAAGAAAAGGTAAAACTAAATATTCTAAATATATTAAATCAAAAATATGGGATTACTGAAGCGGATTTATTAAGTTCAGAATTAGAAGTAATACCAGCATTTAAAGCAAGAAGTTTGGGGTTTGATAGTAGTATGGTTGCAGCATATGGTCAAGATGATAAAGTATGTGCATATACTTCATTAGTTGCTATGATGACATTAGATAGCATAAAAAATACGGCTGTTTGTATATTATCTGACAAAGAAGAAATAGGAAGCATGGGAAATACAGGAATGGAGTCACATATGTTTGACTTCTTCATATCAGAAATTCTAAACAAATTACAAATAAATAGACCAAACTTATTAGATAGAATATTCTGTTTCTCAAAAATGTTATCATCTGATGTAGACGCAGGATATGACCCACTTTATTCTTCAGTTTCTGATAAAGTAAATGCAGGATTTTTAGGAAAGGGAATAAGCCTAAATAAATATACAGGAGCAAGAGGAAAATCTGGAGCATCTGATGCAAATGCTGAGTATGTCGCATGGGTTAGAAATGTTTTAGAAAAAAATGATATTCGTTACCAAATTGCAGAACTTGGAAAAGTGGACATCGGTGGAGGAGGTACAATAGCATACATTATAGCCAATAAAGGAACAGATGTTATTGACTGTGGAGTTCCAGTATTATCAATGCACGCTCCATATGAAGTAACAAGCAAATTTGATATATATTCTGCATTTGAAACTTATAGAGCATTTTGGAGAGAATAAAATAATTATAATTAAAAGTAAATTCATAAAACAAAAAGGAACATATTTAAAACCATGTTCCTTTTTATATATTATATTAAATATCAAAAATGAATTTTAATTATAGTACTATTAAAACTATTTTAAATCATTTAATAAATCAATAAGTTCAGTTAAAAAAAGTGACTTTTCTTTAGATAACTTACTAATTTTATTTGTTAAATCCATTTCAGATAATAAATTTTCATTAGAAATTAATGAGTAAAAAACAACATTAGGAGATATTCCTAAAATGTTCATATAATTTACAAGTGTTTCAACTTTTACTCCACCTGTACCATTTTCAATCCTAGAAATATATTTTACAGAGATTCCTAACTTTTCGGCAATTTGTTCTTGTGTTAGTTTATTTTTTATACGATATTCTTTAAAGACTTCTCCTAACACTTTATCAATGTCTGTTTTTTTATCTGATTTCATACAATACCTCCACATAACCAATCCTTATTTATAAGTATATCAAGGGTTTTTTTAGAATTAAACAAACTTAAAATTAGATATAGCCATAATCAATTTTGTTTCAAAATATATAGATAAAAAGATATATTAAGTAAACAAAAAATAGAATATACCATTTATAGTTATACCCTAAAATAAAAATAAAATGCTAAGCAAAGAAAATTATAAAATATTTTATCAATAAATATAGTTAATAAAAAATACGAAAATGAATATACTAATTATGAAAAAACTGTAGTAGTTCCAACTACACAATAACGTAAAAGTTATAGTAAAATCAATAAGATAAAAAATTAGGAGAATACAGTGAGAAAAATTGATAATAAATCTAATATATGTGGAAAAATAATAGAAAATAAACGACTTTTAAAAAATTTATCAAGAGAACAATTAGCAGAAAAATTACAATTAATGGGCTTTAATGTTGATAGAAGTTTTATTTATAGAATAGAAAAGCAAAAATCTATAATAAAAGATTTTGAATTAATAGCAATTTGTAAAATATTAGATATAAATATAGATGAATTTAAAAAAATATTAACATGTGAATGACAAGTTGTATTAGTAAAATGTTAAATACAACTTTTTAACATTTTACAGATATACTTTGAAAATTAAAAATGTATATGTATTCAGTATTATAAAAGAAAAAACTGTTTGATAGCTTTTTAGCAACAAACAGTTTTTTGTACTTCTACTTGCCAAAGTATAAAATCCATTTTTTCTTGACAATGTCGATTTTTTCTTCTTTCAATTTCTTTATTTCAGAATTGTTAGAAACATAAATTTCTAACTGTTGTTGAACAAGCATATCAGACTTGAGTTCAGGGAATAATGAAATAAGAGTAATTGAACTTTCTTCTGTGTTTAAGTCAGCAAATATGTCATGTTCATGCTCAATATATTCCTTGACGATTTTATCAACATCTTGTTCAATTTTGGCATTTTCCTCTTGGTACATAGCAATCTTACTGTCAATTGTATTTGCGGTAAATACATCAACTGATAACCAGCAAATTGGTAGTAGCAATAGTATTGCGACAATACCAGATAACACAGAAATAACTGTGAAAAAATCATGTGCTTCCAAACAAAGGGAATACTTGCTACTAGGAAATATTTTCCGTAAGCCGAGAGAAAGAACTAGTGCAACAAGAGCAACACAAAAAAGTAAAACCAACATATAAAGACCTCCTTAAAATAATCATTTTACAATAGATGAATATATAAACCTGAGATGAAAACAGGAGTACATAAGTTAACCTAGATATACTAGGATAATATAATTATATCATATTAACATAATATTTGCAACAAAATCATTAAAAATTAAAGAGTTTAGGCTTTATATACAAAAAAACAACCTACAAACTTTATAGTTCGTAAGTTGTTATAATTTGGTGGGCCAAGAGAGATTCGAACTCCCGACCCCACGCTTAGAAGGCGTGTGCTCTATCCAACTGAGCTATTGACCCAAATCATTAGACAACTAATATAATATCATAATGGAAAAGAAAAGTCAATTAAAAAATAAAAAAATATTAAATTTTTTGTTTTAAAGAACAAAATATATAATATTATATGTCATTTTTAGATTTATCAGGATAACTAAAAGACAGTTTTTTTATATAGTGCATAAAATTTTTGATTTTAATATTATTGACATGAAAATTGCTTAAATAATAAGAAAAAGCAAATCCTATAATCAAAAATATAAATGATATAAAAGACTCTATATTAAATCCTAAAAAACAACTATTATTAAGAATATTTGGAATAATAGAAATAAATAAACCAAATATTACTGAAAATGTGGTGGTATAAAAATATTTAATTAATTTACTCATAATAAAAGAAATTAATAACATACCAATAATTAAACCAAATCCAGCTGGTATTAAAATTGACAAATTAAAATTTGCTAAAGAACTAACATAGAGCTCATATAAACCAAGAGAAGATAATATAACAGCACTATCAACACCTGGAACAATAGATGAGCCAGCAACAGAGATTCCTAATAAAAATGATTGGAATAAATTAGGATTTGATATTTGCGGAAATAGATTACGATTAAGCGAAAACAAAACAAATCCAACAACAGCAGATAAAAATATTAAAATATAATATTTTTTAGAAAAGCCATGCTTTTTCACTTCTTTAAAAAAAAGAGGTATAGTTCCTACTACTAAACCCAAAAATGCAAATCTAGTTTGCATTTCAAAAGAATTTAGAAGATAATTAACAATTTTACTAAAAATTATAACGCCTAAACCAAAGCCCATAAATAAAGGAACTAAAAACAATATATTTCTTTTAAAATCTTTAAATAAAGAGCTAATAGCATTTATAGTTTTTTGATAAAGTCCAAAAATTACTAATAATACACTTCCACTTAACCCAGGTGCTATTCCACCTATTCCAACAATTATACCCTTAAGAAAATTAATCATTTGAATCTCCTAAATAAAAATATAAAATAATTCTTTAAGTTATACTATATATATTTATATGTAAAAATAATAAAAATATTTTAAAATTTAAAAATTAAACAAATTAATAAAATAAACATTTTAAACATCTTATTTCCGTAATGTGAAATCTTTGTGAAAATATTTACTTTGAAAAAATAAAATGATATTATATAAAAAATAAAATGTAAGGAGGAGTTTTTCGTGATAGAGGTAAAAAACATCACAAAAAAATACGGAAAAGCTATAGCCGTAGACAATATAAGCTTCAAAATAGACAAAGGCGAAATAGTTGGATTGTTACGGGCCAAATGGAGCAGGAAAAAGTACAACAATGAATATGATAACAGGTTTTATTGAACCTACAGATGGCGAAGTACAAATAGATGGAATAGACATGGCAAAAAAACCAAAAAAAGCAAAAGCTAAAATAGGATATATGCCAGAAGGTGTTCCGCTATATACAGATTTAACTGTAAAAGAATTTGTTACATATATGGCAGAATTAAAGAAAGTAAATAGAAAAGAAAGAAAACAAAAAGTTGAAAAAATAATAGAACAAACCGGATTAAAAGAAGTAGAAAATAAATTGACAAGAAATTTATCAAGAGGATATAAGCAAAGAGTAAGTATGGCAGGAGCTTTAGTTGGAGAACCAGAAATATTAATATTGGATGAACCAACAGTAGGATTAGATCCAAAACAGATTACAGAAATAAGAGCCCTAATTAAAGAATTAGGGAAAACACATACAGTTATATTAAGTTCACATATTTTATCAGAAGTAAGTCAAATTTGTAATAAAGTAATTATTATAAATAAAGGTAAATTAATAGCTATAGATACACCAGAGAACTTAGAGAATAAAGTGTCACAAAATAATAGCTTATATATTACAGTAGAAGATACTGAAAACAAAATGAATAATATTAAAGATAAAATATCAGAAATAAAAGAAATTAAATTAATAAAAGAAAATGAAGATGGAACAAAACAATATATGCTAGAGGCAGAAGGAGATATTGACTTAAGAAAAATTATATTTACAGAATTTGCAAAAGAAAATATAACAATATTTGAAATGAAAAAGACAGATACAACATTAGAAGACGCATTTATGAAATTAATAGAAGGAGGAGAAAAATAAGCATGTGGGCAGTAATAAAGAAAGAATTTAAATCATATTTTTATACACCAATAGGGTACATATTTATAGGTGTATTTTTAATTGCTTTTAGTATATCATTTTATTTTAGTGTTATTGGATATGGAAATGTAAACTTTGAATATATTTATTATACATTGCCAACAATTTTAGTATTAGCTTTTATAATTCCACTATTAACAATGAGGTCATTTTCAGAAGAAAGAAAAACAGGAACAGAACAATTATTATTAACAGCACCTATCAGTATAACAAAAGTAGTATTAGGAAAATTTATAGCAGCACTTGCAATTGTGCTTTTAACTGAACTATGCACATTTATGTACTTTGGTATACTATGCCATTATGGAGTCCCAGAACTAACTACAACTTTTGCAACATTATTAGGATTTTTACTATTTGTTATGTCTTATATATCATTTGGAATGTTAACATCAAGCATTACAGAAAATCAAATTATATCTGGTATAATATCAATAGGATTTTTTATTATAACATGGGTATTACCAGAATTTAACCCAAGTTTAGAAGGCTATTCTTTTATCAATATGTTCTATAAATACACTCAAGGGCAAATTGATATAGGAGATACAGTAACATTTATATCATTTACTGTAATGTGTATTTTACTAACAATCACTATAATGCAAAGAAGAAAGAGCGTAAAGTAAAAGGAGGTAAGGTAGTTGAAAGAAAAAAATTCAGACAAAGAAAACATAAATAAAAAAGACAATATAACAGAGGTAAATGCGGACAATAAGGCAGATAAAAAAGAAACAAAAAGCAAAAAGGCAGAAAATAAAAAAGATTTAAAAAACAGTAAAAAAGAAAAAGGCGAAAAGTCAAATAAATTTATAGAAACAATAAAAAAGAAATGGTTAATTGATGGAACAAAAACATTTCTATTAATAGCTATACTTATTGCTATATTTATAGCAATATCTGTAATAATGAAAAATTTAGATTTAGCACCAATAGATTTAACTTCGGAAAAATTATTTACATTAACAGAAGATAGCAAAGAACAAGTAAAAAATATTCAAGATAAAGTAAATATTTATTTTGTTGGATATAGAGATGATGATACAACATTAGACTTAGCAAGACAATATACAAAAGTTAATAGCAATATATCAATAGAAGCTGTAACAGCAACAGATAGACCAGACTTAGCAAACAAATATGGAATTGAAACTGGAAGTCAAGGAATAATTATAGAAAATGGAGAAAAATACAAAGTATTATCACCAAGTGAATTATATACATATGACTATACAACATATGAAACAATAAGTATAGCAGAAGAAAAATTAACAGCGGCAATTAAATCTGTAACAACAGAAAAAATACCAAAAGTATATTTTCTAACAGGATATAGCTCATTTAAACTAACAAGTGGAATGCAATTTTTAAATATGTATTTACAAAATGAAATAAATGAAGTTGAAAGCTTAGATGTTCTTGCAACAGGAAAAATACCAGATGATTGCAATACTTTAGTAATTACAACTCCAAGCAAAGACTTTGATGAAATAGCAACAAATGCAATAATTGACTATATAAATAAAGGTGGAAATATTTTGTGGCTAAATGCAGCAACTGCAAACAAAGTTGATTATCCAAATGTAAATAAAATATTAGCACTATATGGAGTAAATCCATTTGAAGTTGGTACAATTAGAGAAACAGAAACTAGTAAAATGGTAGCTGGATCACCAGATTTAATTATGCCAGAGGTACAATATAGTGATGTTACAGACAAAATATATGATTCAGAAGGAGTTATATTTATAAATGCTACAAAAATAAATGTTGCTGATGATGAAACATTAACAAAACAAAATGTAACAAAAACAGAATTAATAAAAACAAGTGAAAAAGCATATTTCAGAACTAATTTCTCTTACACATCAAATGAAGCCCAAGACGGAGAAGAAACAGGAGAATTCCTAGTAGGAGCACAATTTAATAAAAAAATTAAAGAGGCAAATGAGGAAACTGGAGAAGCAGAAGTAACTTCAAAATTAATTTTATATGGAGAGAATTATTTTGCATCAGATTATCAATTAACACAATCAACACAAGCTGCTGTAATTCAATATAAACAAAATAAAGATTTGGTATTAAACTCTATAGCTTATTTATCTGATAGAGAAGAAGATATTACAGTAAGAAAAGGAACAGGAAGCATAACATATACTGCAACAGAAGAAGAAAATAGAATTATACTTGCAATAATAACAGCAGTTCCAGTTGCAATAATTATTATAGGAATAGTAGTTTGGAGAATTAGAAGAAAGAAAAAATAATTTGTAAAATTAATAGACTTAAAAAATTTTAAAATATCACACAAATATAACATTTTATATAAAAATAACAGACATATAACTAAAAAAGCCTCATAAAATTATAGGGGCTTTTAAAATGTCAAAAATATTAGAACTACGTAGAAAAATAAAAGAAAGTTATTGGAGGTAATATGCAAAAATTAAAAGTTGTTTTTGTAATAATTGGTGCATTAATTGGTGCGGGATTTGCTTCAGGACAGGAAATATATACATTTTTCTTTTCATTTGGACTAAAAGGACTATTAGGAATTATAGTATCAAGTAGTGTTATAGGAATAGCGATTTACAAGATTTTAAAAATAACAATAAAAAATAATATAAACAATTATAAACAATTTTTAGACCATTTTATAGAACGAGAAAGAATAAAAGAAATTATAAACACAATAATAAATATTTTTATTCTACTATCATTTTATATTATGATAGCTGGATTTGGGGCATATTTGCAACAAGAATTTGGAATAAATAGTATAATAGGAAGTGCAATTTTAAGCATAATATGTTATCTATTACTTAAGAGAAACACAGAGGGAATAGTAAGAGTAAATCAAATTTTAATACCAATATTAATAGTAATTGTAGGCTTGATAGGAATAATCAATTTTAAAAATATAGATATAAAAAATATAAGTTATTATATTACAGAACAAAATACAAATAATTGGCTAATAACATCAATTTTATATGCAAGTTATAATATGGTTTTATTAGCACCAGTATTAATTACTATGAAAGAATACATAAAAAAACCAAAAGATGTAAAATACATATCTTTAATAGCAACTATAATTATAACAATTTTAATAATAACAGTATATTTATTTTTGGTAAATATAGATATAGACATAAATAAATTAGAAATGCCTGCAGTATATGCAATTAACAAAATTTTCCCAGCAATTAAAGGAATTTATGGTGGAATAATTTTAATATCAATTTTTACAACAGCAATATCATTAGGAATAAGTTTTATAAAAAACACATCGAATAATCAAAAACAATTTAATAAAATAGCTTTACTAATATGTGCAACTTCGGTTGTCTTTTCACAAATAGGATTTGCTAATTTAATTAATTTTTTATATCCTATATTAGGGGGATTGGGGTTAATCCAAATTGTCCTTTTAATATTTAAGAAGCGGTTAAGGATTAAACTACAAGGAATCAATTTTTCAATTGTTCTAAACAGAAACAAACGATAGGGGAAGCAGTGCTTCCTCTATTATTATGAACAAAAGTATTGCAAAAATAAATAAAAACTGGTATAACATAAATAACAAAAGACAAGGAGATTAATATATGAATATTTTTTGGAAAGATAATGATGAAGGCATTGAGAAAAAAATAAATAAAAAGAAAATAGTAATACTATCAATTGTATTAATATTTATTATAGCTATAATTACTATAAGTGTAGTATATGTGCAAAATAAAAATGCAAGAAATTGGATTGATAAATATATATTCAGAAAAGAAATTACACAAAATAGATTGCCGACTATTGAATTAGAAGAAAGTAATAATAAGGTATATGCTTTTAATAATAAATACATAGGGGTATTAAATAAAAATAATTTTGATATTTATGATGGAACAGGAAAAAAGGAAAATAGCTTAACAGTTGAAATAACAAAGCCAATATTTAATTCAAATGGAAGGCATTTAGTAATTGCAGAAGAAAAAGGACAAAAACTGTATCTTATTACAGACAAAGAAATTGCGTGGAGCAAAAGTGTAGAAGGAAATATTGCTCAAGTGACAGTTAATAGAAATGGATATGTAGCTGTAACAATTGTAGATACAAGTTATAAAACAGTAGTTGAAATGTATGATAATCAAGGACAATTGCTATTTAAAACATTTTTATCGACAACTAGAGTTGTAGCAACAAGCATTTCAGAAGATAATAAATATTTGGCTTTAGCAGAAATTGATACATCAGGAACAATGATACAATCAAATATTAAAATATTTTCAATCGAAGATGCAAAAACAAAGGCAGAAAATTCTATAAAAAAGATATATACAGGACAAAACAATGATTTAATAATAAATATTAAATATCAGGAAAAAGGTAAATTAGTATGTTTATACACAGACAAAATAACAGTAATAAAACCAGATGAAACTGTTGAAACAATATCAGAGAACACAGATAAAAAAATAGCATTTGCAAGTATTGAACTATCTAATGCGACTGTAACAGCTGAAGAAAAATCATCAGGATTATTTACAGCAGATTCTATTGTTAATATAATAAATACAGACAATAAAAGCAAGTTTACATATACAACAGAAGCTGTAACAAAAGAGATATATACCAATAATAATGTAATAGCATTAAACTTAGGCTCAGAAGTGGAGTTTATTAATACAAATGGATGGCTAAATAAAAAATATATAGCTGAACAAGAAATTACAAATATTGTTATGTCTAATTCAATAGCAGGAATAGTATATAGAGACAAAATAGAAATTATAAATTTATAAAAAGGGGGATGTGTTAGAATAAATCTAACACAAGTTTAAAAATGGGGATTATAATAGATATTATTTTTATTGCAATAATACTTTTATCAGCTTTTTTGGGATATAAAAAAGGATTAGTAAATGTAGCTACAAAACTATTTGCGGGAATTTTAGCAATTGTCATTACACTAATTGTATATCAACCAATTTCTAATGCAATAATAAAAAATACACCAATTCAGGAAAAAATAGAAAACATAATAATTGAAAATATACAAGGACAAGATAATAAACAAGAGGAGAATATAATAAATGAGATATCTCAAAATGTAATAAAGGAACAAGCAAAAAGTATAGCAACAAATATAATATATGCAGTAACAATGATTGTTGTATTTATATTAGTAAAAATATTACTATCAATAGTATTTGCGTTAATTGATGGAATAGCAAATTTTCCAATACTTAAACAATTTAACGAAATTGGAGGAATCGGATATGGAATTATTAGAGGAGCACTAATAGTATTAATTTGTATAATATTATTGGGAGTATACTCAAAAATAAATCCAGAAAATAAGATAATAAAAGAAATAGAAAATTCATATTTTACCAAAATAATCTATGAAAATATTGTGAAATTTTAAATAAAAAAGTGCAAATTTATTGCACTTTTTTTTAATATTTGCTATACTTAAAACATAAAATTTAGGAGTGATTATTTTGAAAAATAAACAAATAGAAAAAGAAGAAATAAATAGAAGAACAAAAGCAAAAAAAAGTAAAAAGAAAAAAATGAAATTATGGAAAAAAATAGTATTAATAATATTAATTTTATTGATAGCAGGAGCTGGATGGTTTGCATATAAAACACATAAAAATGGAGGCGGATTAAGTGGAATGCTAGCTACAGCAGTTGGACATGATGAAAACACAAAGAAGAATCTACCAGAAATTCAAGTACTTCTACTAGGAGTAAGTACAGACTTAGACTCTAAACTAACAGATACAATTATGGTTGCTTCATATAATCCAAATACACAAAAAGCAAACTTATTATCAATACCAAGAGATACATTTACAGGAAAAAATCCAAAAAAAGCAACACATTCTCAAAAGATAAATGCAATATATAATGTATATAGAGACCCACAAAAAACATTGGATGCTGTAAATGAAATAACAGGGCTAGATATTAAGTATTACGCATTAATAGAAACAGAAGCTTTAATAGAATTAGTAGATGCAATTGGTGGAGTAGAATTTAATGTCCCAAGAAATATGAACTATGATGATCCAACTCAAGATTTACACATACACCTACAAGAAGGTCTTCAAATGATAGATGGAGAGAAAGCAGAACAATTATTAAGATATAGACATGACAACAATGGTGCATCTTACTCATATGAATATGGTGACAATGACCTTGGTAGAATGAGAACACAAAGAGATTTTATTGCTGCGACATTAAAGCAAACATTAAAACCAAGTAATATATTTAAGATAGGACAAATTTTAGAAATTGCTAACAAAAATTTAACAACAAATATAGAACTTTCTTTAGCAAAAGATTACATACCATATGCGGTTGAATTTAATACAGATAATTTACAAACAGCAGTACTTCCAGGAACAACACCAAGCTTAAAAGAAACAAACAATGTTAGTGTATTTGTTCATGATAAAGTTGAAACACAAAAACTAATACAATCAATGTTTTATAGCGATGTAGAAACATCTACAGAAAATGGAAATAACACAACTTCTAATACAGTATCAAACACAAATAATAATAAAAACAATACATCAACTACAAATTCACCATCAGTGGAAAAAACAAATAGTGAAATAAAAATAGAACTACTAAATGGTAGTGGAAATACAGCAAAATTACAAGAAGCGAAAGAACTATTAACAAATGCTGGATTCAATGTTACAAAGACAGGAAAAACATCTACAATTTCTAAAACAATTATTACAAACAAAAAAGACACTTCAAATGAAAAACTAAATGAAATAAAAAAGGTATTAGGAGTTGGAAGTATATCAACAAATAAATCAAGTACAAGTCAAGTAGATTTAACAATTGTAATTGGAAAAGACTTTTAATAAATTGATATATGAAAAATAAACAAATCAAAATAAGTTAATAAATAATAAAAAAATTGGTATTACCCTTATAAAAGGATAACCAATTTTTTTAAAATAAATATATCAAATAATAGATTATATAGACTTTTTATCATAAAAACTTATTTATGTATTGATATAGCATTACAATTTATATGCTTTCTTTTTAAATTTTTTTCTTTTCTTTTTTTTCTTATTATCATCAAATAGTAGCATATATAGAAAATACAAAATTAAAAAAATAAGAACCATTTGTACAATTAGCTTAAATGAATTAGAAACTTCTACATTGTGAGAAGCCTTTAAATCAGAAGAATAAGAAATCCCATCAATATTATAAGTTATTTTTCCTACAACCTGTCCTTGAGATATAGGAGCCAAAATATTAGAATCTAGATGTATTTCAGGGGAATATTCTAAATTATAAGCATTATTAGGAATTATTGCTGTAATATCTTCTGAAAGTAATAAATCCAAATTTTTAGTTTCTTCAGTTGCATTTTCTACGGCAACAGATGTGCCAACAGAACCTTTTTCACGAAATTTTTTTATCATATAATTATTATAACCATATTCAAATAAATTCTTTGTTTCAATAAACTTTCCACTTAAATTGTTTGGATAAGTATCAACAGACAGAACTACACAAATTAATTCAAATCCATCTTTGTTAGCAACAGAAACCAAACAATTTTTAGCATCTGTAGTATATCCTGTTTTTCCAGCTACTGCATAAGGATAATAATAGTTGCTAGGAACATCTCGATTATCATATTTAAGAAGGTCATTTGTAGTGCTAAATGAACGTTCTTTAGATTTGTTTGTTTCTGGAAGAGTACAAGATTTTAAACCGGCTAAGCTACGAAAAGTAGAATTTTTCATACAATATTGCATTAAAATAGCCAAATCATATGCAGTAGAATAGTGGTTTGTATCTTGTTTTCCACTAGGATTACAAAAGTGAGTATCTTTTAATCCAAGTTCTGCAACTTTATTATTCATCGTTGTAGAGAAACTATCTATAGAACCAGCAATATGATAAGCTAAAACATTAGCAGCATCATTTGCAGAGTGAACCATCATAACTTGTAATAACTGAAAAACAGTCAATTGCTCACCAGCATATAGAGGAACAACTGCATATCCAGAAGGAACTGTAGCAATAGCTTCATATGGTACAGAAACAATATCATCTAAGTTACAATTTTCAATAGCCAAAATTGCTGTCAAAATTTTTGTTGTACTAGCTGGATACATTTTTTCGTGTTCATTTTTACCATATAAAATTTTACCAGTAGAACTGTCTATCAAAATAGCTGAACCAGCAGTTATTTCTGGCACTTCTGAACTTGCAAAACAAATTGAGAAGTTAAATATTAATATCAGCATTAAAAAAAATACTGAAACAAACCTAATCATTTTTTTCATAGTTATTCCTTTCTAAAAACACAAATTAAAATATAATTAGAAGATGTATAAAATCTAATTACATTAAAAATTATTATATTAAAAATAGATATAAATAATATACCTTATTTTTAAATAAAATTCAATTAATTTTAAAATTAAAATCATAAATTATAAATATTAAGAAACGTGTAAATAATTGTTTGAAAATTATTACAAAATATAATAAATAGGAGATGATACAATGAATATAAAAAATAAAAAAACAAAACAAATAATAATTATAGCAATAATAATAACTATAATTATAATAATATATAACTTAAAAAATAATTCAGAAGCCGAGTTATTGATTGGCACAGAAGAAAATAAAATATTAGAAAATGAAATCAATAACTTTAATGAAAATCAACAAAGAAAAAATGAAGTGGAAAAAAATTCTATAATAATATATATAACAGGTGCAATAAAAAAAGAAGGTGTCTACGAGTTAGAAGAAAATAGTAGAATTGCAGATGCCATAGAAATAGCAGGAGGAGTAAAAGAAAATGCAGATTTAAACAAAATAAATTTAGCATATAAGCTAGAAGATGGAATGAAAATAAATATACCAACAAAAGAAATGTCAAATCAAATAGAAAGTAAAACACAAGAAATAATAACAAAACAAGAAACAGAGGATAAATCAGATAAAATTATAAAAAACGAAAAGATAAACATTAATAAAGCAACACAAACTGAACTAGAAAGCCTGCCAGGAATTGGAACATCTACAGCACAAAAAATAATAAATTATAGAAAGGAAAAAGGAAAATTTAATAAGATTGAAGATATTATGAATGTAGATGGAATAGGAGAAAGCAAGTATAAAAAAATAAAAGAACAAATTTGTGTTTAAGACTTATAAATAAAAAATATATCAAAATATGTTATATAGAAAGATAAAAAAATAATAAAATAAAGATAAATAAAACATGTATAATTCTTAAAATTCAAAATAAAAATTAAAAAGGAGAAAAGAGGAAAATACATGTTTTTTTATTTTATATTAATTTTGATTGGATTTATAATGTTAATAAAAGGAGCAGATTTTTTAGTAAATGGAGCAAGTGAAATTGCCAAAAAACTTAACATACCAGAAATTGTAATAGGCTTAACTATAGTAGCAATCGGAACATCAATGCCAGAATTAGTAGTAAGTGCAACATCTGCAATAGAAGGATACTCTGACCTCGCAATTGGAAACGTTATAGGAAGTAATATTGCAAATCTATTTTTGATTTTAGGAATTTGCTCAATTATAAAACCACTAAAATTTAAAAAAGAAACTATAATGTTTGAAATACCATTTACCATATTTTCAACAGTATTATTATTTGTTTTATGTATAAATGGAATGCAAGAAAATCAAAATATTATATTAAAATCAGAAGGGACTATACTAATAGTATTTTGCTTTTTATTTATAATGTACAATTTAATAATAACAAAAAAATCTGATATATTTAATAAAGAAAAAACAATTATAGAAATACACACAAAAACAAAAGAAATATCTGTTGTAAAATCTATAGGAAAAATAATTATAGGAATTATAGGATTAAAACTAGGAGGAGACATAGTTGTAACAAATTCAGTAGAAATTGCCACAATGCTAGGAATAACAGAAAAATTAATAAGTTTGACAATAATAGCTTTTAGTACTAGTTTACCAGAACTAATAACGTCAATTACAGCAACAATAAAAGGGGATACAGATATGGCGATAGGAAATGTACTAGGTTCACAAATATTTAATATAGTATTAATCATAGGAACATCTGCTATTTTAAATCCAATTAGATACTCAACAAGCTACAACAGTAATCTAATTCTTTTAACAGCAGGCTCAATTTTGTTAGGAATCTTCCCAATAACAGGAAGAAAAAAACAAATGACAAGGGGCAATGGAATTGTATTTACAGGAATCTATATAATATATATAGTCTCTTTAATATGTTCAGTATAAAAAACATACATATCTAAAGAAAGATATATGAAGTATCCACAAAGCTTTGTTCAATAAAAAAATATATATCAAAATTTATCGTTAAATTTTAAATAATAAATTTTTTATGAGGTATTGAATAAAATGAATAATTTTGATAAAATAATCAAAAAATAAACAAGGAGGAATTATTATGAAATATGTATGTATAGCATGTGGATACATTTATGATGAAGAGGTAGAAAAGGTAAAATTTGAGGATTTACCAGATGATTGGACATGCCCATTATGTGGAGTAGGAAAAGATATGTTCCAAAAAGTAGAAGAATAATAAAAGGAGTCAAAAATGCACTGTGTTAGAGAAATAGCAAAAGATTTTTATTGGGTAGGCGCACAAGATAATAGATTAGGTCTTTTTGAAAATTTATTTCCAATACCAAAGGGCATTGCATATAATTCATATTTAATTACAGACGAAAAAAATATTTTATTAGACAGTGTTGACTATTCTGTAGGAAGACAATTTATAGAAAATATAAAATATGTATTAAATGGTAAACAATTAGACTATCTAGTAGTAAATCATATGGAACCAGACCATTGCTCTTTAATAGAAGAATTAATAAAAGATTATCCAAATATGAAAATCATAGGAAATGCACAGACAATAAGAATTTTAAAACAATTTTATGAATTTAATATAGACAGCAAAGTGGTAATAGTAGATGAAACTACTACAATATGCACAGGAAAACATAATTTTAAATTTATAATGGCACCAATGGTACATTGGCCAGAAGTAATGGTAACATATGAAGAAAAAGAAAAAGTATTATTTTCAGCAGACGCATTTGGCTCATTTGGAGCATTAAATGGTAACTTATTTAATGATGATGTAAATTTTGAAGAAGAATGGCTACCAGAAGCAAGAAGATATTTTACAAATATAGTAGGAAAATATGGGGCTCAAGTTCAAAATTTATTAAAAAAAGTATCACAATTAGAAGTAGAAAAGATATGTCCATTACATGGAGTAGTGTGGAGAAATAACTTAGAATATATTATACAAAAATATGACCAATGGAGCAAATATGAATCAGAAGAAAACAGTGTGTTAATAGTTTATTCATCTGTTTATGGAAACACAGAAAATGTTGTAAATGTACTTGCAAATTATCTAGGTGAAAATGGAATAAAAAACATAGCAATATATGATGCTTCTGTTACAGATGTATCATATCTAGTATCAGAAAGTTTTAAATATAGTAACATTGTAATTGCGGCAACAACATACAACTTAGGAATGTTTCCTAAAATAGAAAGTTATCTATCAGATATAAAATCATTAAACTTACAAAAGAGGACAATATCAATTATAGAAAATTCAACATGGGTGCCAGGAGTTGTAACAAAGAAGATAGAAGAAATTATAAATCAGATGAAAGATATGACAATATTAGAAAATAAATATGCAATAAAATCGTCAGCCAAAAATGACGAATATGAAAATATTCAAAGAATAGGAAAAGAAATAATAGAAAACATTAAAACAAAGCAAAAATAAGATTTATAAGTAGATATATAATATATTGAATATTACAGTATAAATGTACAAAATAGTCCAATAGAGAGTAATTCTATTGGATTGTTTTTTATACGAGTTGGTCAAAAATAAAAAAGGAACTATTAGATACTTGAAAAAAATACTATTTTTATGTATAATAAACTCGTTAAGAAATATAGTATATAAACAAAACAATATAAAAGATAAGAGGGAAGAAAAATGAGTTTAAGAGATTTTAAAATACCAAAAATGAAATTTAATAAAATGAAGATGGATGTAATTGATGAACTAGATACAATTGACTATGAAAAATTAGAAAAAAAGAATTCAAAGAAAAAAAGAGAAGAACCATATGAAGATAGAACGCATTATAAAACAGTAAAAGAATTCTTCACAAAAAGCATAGAAAAATATCCACAAAATTCATGTATTTTGGAAAAGCCAAATCATAAAGAGCCATATAGAACATATACTTATGAAGAATTTGGAAATGATGTTATGGCTTTAGGAACAGCATTAACACAATTATTAAAATTAAAGGATAAAAGAGTTATAATTATAGGAGAAACACAATATGGTTGGTATGTATCTTATATGGCAATGCTATGTGGAGTAGGAATAGCTGTACCAACAGACAGAGAATTACCAGATAATGAATTAGAAAATATAGTAAAAAGGTCAAGAGCAAGTGCAATAATCTATTCGCCTAAAAAAGAAGAAAGTATAAAGAAAATAAAAGAAAACATTCCAGAAGTAGAATACTTTATTGAAATGAAATCAGACAAAGAACTAAAAGATGGAGAAGTAGGACTTGAAAACTTAATAAAAAAAGGTAAAGAAATAATAGAAAAAGGAGATAAAAGCTTTAGCCAAATAGAAATAGACCCAGAGGAATTCAAAATATTATTCTTTACATCAGGAACTACATCAAATGCGAAAGGTGTTATGCTTAATAACAGAAACTTGGCAGAAAATGTAAATGCAGTTACAGCATATGTAAAATTATATCCAAATGATAGATTATTTTCAGTTCTACCATTACACCATTGCTATGAATCAACAATAGGATTTTTATTACCAATGGCGGTAGGATGTTCTGTAGCAATATGTGAAGGGCTAAGATATATTGTACCAAATTTACAAGAATCAAAACCAACAGCAATATTAACAGTACCATTGTTAGTAGAGAGTTTATATAAAAAGATAAATGAAAAAATAGTAAAAAGCAAAAAAGACAAAATAGTAAATTCTATGATTGGAATAACAAATGCTTTAAAATCAGCAGGAATAGACATAAAGAAAAAAGCGTTTAAAGAAATATATGAAAACTTAGGTGGAAACATCAGAATTATAGTATCAGCAGCTGCACCAATTGATAAAAAGGTTGGAGAATGGTTAGAAGGAATTGGAATAACATTTTTACAAGGATATGGATTAACAGAAACAGCACCAATATCAGCATTAACACCAGAATATAAAACAAGTGTTGGTTCAGCAGGAAAAGCAATTGTTCAAGCTGACATAAAAGTAGACAATCCAAATGAAAATGGAGAAGGGGAAATTTTAATAAAAACACCAACACTAATGATGGGATACTATGAAGATGAAGAAGAAACGAAAAAAGTAATTGACGAACAAGGATATTTCCATTCAGGAGATTTAGGATATATAGATAAAGATGGATATATATTTATTACAGGAAGAAGCAAAAATGTAATAGTAACACAAAATGGAAAAAATATTTATCCAGAAGAAATAGAAATGATGTTAGACAAAATAGATGAAATAAAAGAATGTATGGTATATGGAAAAAAACCAGAAGGAAATAGTAAAAAAGAAGAAAAAGAATTAATTATAACAGCAAGAGTAATTCCAGATTATGATAAAATAAAAGAGTTGCATGGAGATATATCTGAAAAAGAAATTTATGATTTAATTTGGAAAAACATTAAAGATATAAATAAACAACTTACATCATATAAAGCAATAAAATCTTTGGAACTTAAAGAGGGCGAATTCGAAAAAACATCAACAATGAAAATTAAGCGATATAAAGAATTGAATAAATAGGGCAAATAAAAAATAACTTATATAGTTATAAACAAATATTTATATGAAATGAACCTGAGTTTTTAGAAAAGAAAGAACTAAAAGATTTAGGTTCATTTTATATTTAAATATTGAAATAGTACAGAGGTGTACTAAGAACTAGTTGTATAAAAATATAATATATACAGGGGTTGAAAATTGAAGGAATAAAACACATTTAAGATATAAAGAAGTATGTAAAATATAATTTGACTAAATAAATTTTAAAATTTTTTCAAAAAGCGTTGCAAATTTTTAAAATATGTGATATAGTATATAAGCAATTGATTTCGAGGTGTAGCGCAGTTGGTAGCGCGCGTGGTTTGGGACCATGAGGTCGCAGGTTCGATCCCTGTCACCTCGACCATATTTATCAATTTTTCAAGGGAATTTCGGAAGATAGAAAATTAGAGAGAGCAGATTAAATGCTCTCTCTAATACATTTTGAAATTTATTAACAATTATATACTTATCGAAAATACTTCATTTTCATATAACATTTTATATTCAAAACTTGTACTAATTAATTCTTTATGAGTACCATTAGCAATAATTTTATGATTATGTAATACAAATATATTATCTGAATCAACAATTGTACTTAATCTATGAGCTACTATAATAACAGTATGATCTTTAGATAATTCCTTTATAACATTTTTAATTTTTTCTTGGTTGTTGTTATCTAAAGAACTGGTTGCTTCATCTAATAATATAATTTTTGAGTTTCTAGTCAGAGCTCTAGCAATAGCCATTCTTTGTTTTTGACCACCACTTAATATAACACCATTTTCTCCAACTAAAGTATTATAACCATCTTTCATTGAAATTATATCATCGTGTATTTGGGATTTTTTGCATACTTCAATTATTTCTTCATCAGTTGCTTCTGGTCTTGCTAATTTTATATTTTCTTTAATTGACAAATTAAAAATATATGGAGATTGAGAAACAATAGAGATATTATTTCTAATTGTATTTTCAGATAATTCATTAATGTCAGTGTCATCTATTAAAATTTTACCACTATTTAACTTATAATTTCCTCCTATTAGTTTTAGTATTGTTGATTTACCCTCTCCGCTTTTTCCAACAAATGCTACCATAGTATTAGGTTTGATTTCAAAACTCAAATTTTTAAATAATTCGTTATTATTATATTGAAAATTTGCATCTTGAAATTTTATATTACCTATTATATCTGTTAACTGGGTATTTCCATATGAATCTTTGGTAAATGTATTGTAATCGATAATATCAAAAACTCTTATTGCAGAAACTTTTCCATCAGCAAATTTTTCTCTTATTTCTGATATATAATCTATTAAAGTTAATACTTTATTCTTATATAAAAATATTATCAAGAAAGAGCTGACTTGTAGAGTATTATTTGTTATAAAATAAATAGAAAGAACTATAAATATAAAATCTAATATATGCTGAAAAACTTTAATATATCTATTCCAAGTTCTTTTTGTATGAGTCTTTTTTATATCATAATCTATTACATCTTTCTGTTTAATATTTATTCTGTCTAGCAGAGTATCCTTTAAATTTAAATTTTGAACTTCTCTAATTCCTCTTATTACATCTGTATATATTCCAACTACTTCTTCATCTTTTTGTTTATATTTGGTTTTTACACTTTTATAGTAAAATAGTTTTTTAGAAGTCAATATATATACCAATATAATATTTAATATTAAAAACAATCCGAGATATTTATTAAGATATAATACATATATAATAAAACTTAAATTTAGAATGATTCCTGATAAGTCATCTGTTATATAATCAAATAATTCAGATAGTTCAGATGTATCTTTATTTAATCTTGAGATAAATATACCTGAATTAGTATTATCATAATTTTTTAACTCAAAATTAGTTAAGCTTTGTATCATATCATGTTTTAAATCAAAATTTACTTTTCCGTTGAGTTTTAAAACTGCTCTTGACCATAGATTAGTAACTATTTCTATTACAATTCGCAATATCATAAGGAAAAGTGCAATTTTTAATATATGAGATTTATCAAAATTTTCAAAATATCCTAACATCTTTCCTTCGTAAATAGGCGAAAGTAATGATATTCCGGCATAGCTTAAACTTAATATAATAACTATAATACATAGAAATTTGTATTTTTTATAATATTTAAATAATTTTATTAAACTTTTCGTATCTTTTTTCATTCATACTATTCCTTTATCAAATTCATCTTAATTAATGCATCTTCTAAACATTCATTTTTATCAATAAATATAACATTTTTTATATTGTATTCTTTTATTCTAGGATACCATAAATTAACTTTATCTTTTATTGATTGAGCCCATTCTTCGGTATTTCCTCTATCTATACATCTTTGCTTTAAAACATCTCCAGAATCTAATTTAGGATAAGCTAAATAAAAACTAATATTATTTTTATTAAAATATTCTAATAACTTCCAATGCATAGATGTTAAAACTATATCATATTTTTTTCTAGCATCTAAAATTGCTTTAATATAGTTTTCAGGAAATTTATCATTTGGTATTCTTTCTTTTTTACCTTTGTTAGTCTCTATTTCTTCAAGAGTCATTTTCTTTTTATGCTTCCATTGATATAAACTTGACTCTAAATCTATTATATTGTCATATTTTTGTGCTAAGGTTGTTTTTCCTAATGCTGTAAATCCTGCTATAATGATTCCTTGTTTCATAAAAATATGAACCTCCTTTGAATAAAAAATAACATATTTAAATTTGTTTGTCAAAAGATTTTATAAAAATAACTAGCTACATTTCCTATTGAAAGCAATCAAAAGAAATTAAATTAGAGTTACTAATTGCCAGTTTTCCAGATTTTATTATGCTTTTAGAATTGCTATAATCAATATTTAAAACATTAAAAATAAGTATAAAAAAATAAAAAAAATATCAATATTTGTAGAAAAAGTGAAAGAAAAATGTTATAATTTAATCACTAAAATAAAAAATAAAAAGAAAGAAGGGATGGAACAAAAAATGAACTTAAAAAAATTAAGTATCGTTATAATAACAACAGTAATTTTATTTAGCACAACAACAGTTTTTGCAGAAAATTTAAACACAGAATTAACAACAAACAAAAAAGAAATTCAAGCAAGTAAAGAAGAGGAAGTTATTCTCAACTTAGAGATGAAAGATTTTCAAGAAATTGAAGATGGATTATACGCATATAAAGGACAAATTCAATATGATAAAAATGTTTTTTATGAAATAGAAACAAATAGTTTTGAAACAAAAAATATGTGGACAAATTTTAAGTATAATAAACAAAATGATGAATTTGTACTAATAAAAAAATCAGGAACAACTAACCCAGAAGAATTTTTACAAATAAAGTTAAAAGTAAAAAGTGATGCAACAGCAGGAAATACTAGTATAACAATTAAGAATCAAACAACTTCAGAAGGTAAAAAAGACATAGAAATACAAGATTCAAAAATAGATATCAAAGTTATTCAAGAAGATAATAATACAGATAGTGACAATAATTCTGGAACAGATGGCAATGATAACAATAACAATTCAGAAAATAATAATCCAGGAACAGGAGATAATGAAAACAACAACAACTCTGGGAATAATAATCAAGGAAATAGCGAAGGAAACAACTCTAATGAAGGAAACAATAACAACCAAAACAATAATCAAGAATTAGGAAAGCCTTCAACAGAGATACCTCACACAGGATTAGGAAATACAGAGACTGCTATTTTTATAGCTATAGAGGTATTGACAGTAATTGCCATCTATACATTTATAAAATATAAAAAAGTAGATAAAAAAATAAAAGCTAAAAATAAAAAAATAATAGGAATGATATTAGCAATTATTTTAACTGCACAAATAGCGGGAAGTACATATGCAGTAGTTATGAATATTGTACAAAAAGGAGAATTAAATGGAGATGGATTAATTGACTATACAGATGTAGAATTAGTCGAAAAACATTTAATAGGTCTTGAAAAATTACAAACAGATAAATTAGAAAGTGCAGATTTAAATGATGATAAGAAAATAAGTGTAACAGATTTAACTCTTTTAATAAAAAAGATAGAGCATAAAAGAAAATATGTAGTAGAACTAGAAAATATCAGCACAGACAATTACTATCCAAATAAAAACGAAGAAGTAGAATTATCATTTATAACTAAAATAAACTATGATGATGTATCAATTAAAAAAGTAGTAATAAATGATAAAGAATATGAAGTAACTGAAACAAGTGTAGGTGGAAATGAGTACAAAGTAAAACTAAATGTAGGAGATAAAGCAGAGAAAAAAGATTTTAAATTTTCAAAAGCAATACTTTCTACAGATGACGAAGTAAAAATAGATTATAATTTTTCAGTAGTAGTATTAAAAGAAAAACCATTTATAGATGAAAAAACATATAAACTAGAAGAAACTTTTGAAGGAAAAGCGAATGTTAGCTTTGAATTAATAGATACAGAAAACAGTATTATTTCTGCACAATTTACAGTATATGAGAAAACAGAAATAGAAGGAGAAAGAAAACCAGTAGTTCAAACTCCTATAAAAGCAGGAAACAATAAACAAGAAATACCAGTACAAGATGGAAAAACTTATGTAGTAGAAATAGAAGTAGATTATAATCTAGCACCAGAACAATTACAGGGAAATGAACATCAAGGAGAAAGCATTTTCTACACAAAAGAATTTACAGTAAATTTAGATTATAAATTTAAAATATCTAATATACAAACATTAAAAAATGATATATCAAATACAACGTTTACAAGAGGAGAACAAATACAAGTTTCTTTTGATAGTACAAATGCAGCATTTGAGGCTACTAAAAACAATACATTTAAACCAACTATTGTAACAATTAATGGAAAAGAATATCAAGTAACAGAAAAAAATAATCATTATGTTGCAACAATAGATGGAATAGAAAATTTAGGAAATCAAGCAATAACAATAGAAAAAGTAAAACTTGGAAATGGAAAAGAATTTATTTTAGATAAAAACAATAGTGTTCAAGTTAGAATAGAAGAAAAGAAACCAGAAATAACTGATTTTAAAGCAGAAGAAAACTTATCAGAAAGAAATATTAAAATTAAATTTAGTATTATAGATGAGGGAAAAGCAATAGAAAGTGCAAAAGTTGTAATTTATGATAGCAAAAAGAATTCAATCGAAAGCAAAGATTTAAGCTTAGAAGAAATTAGAAGCGGAAAAATAGAAACAACTTTAAAAACAAAAAATACAACAAAATATGTAGTACAAGTAATGGCAAACTACAAAATAACAGATGTAGAAACAGCGGAAAATAAAGTGCTATTAGAACAAGAAGTACCAGCAATTATATATGCAAATATAAAACAAGCAGAAATAGATAAAACAGAAGTAGAAAAAAATGAAACTGTAAATATTACATATACAATCGAAACAAATAGTGAGCAAACTATAGAAAAAATTCGTGTAAATAGTGTAAATTATATAGCAACAAAATTACCTAATGGAAAATATAAAATTACAGTTAAAACTGGAAATGTACCACAATTACTAGAACTTGAAACTACAAAAATTATCTTCAAAGATGGGACAGAGGCAGATAGTACAAATACATTACAAGTAAATATCTTAAAAGATATACCAACAATTGGTGAAATAAAACAAGAAGATAGTGTAGGAAATCATGAAGTAACATTACATTTTGCAATAAATGATGTGGATAGCAGTTATATTAGTGGAAAAGTACAATTAATAAATAATGGTAATGTAGTAGAAGAAAAAGAAATTGTCAAAGAAGAAAATGGAAATGGAACAGTTACTTTTGATTATGTAGAAGAAGGTATTTCATATACAGCGAAGATTTTAGCTACATACAATAGATTTACAGATACAGAAGAACATATCCAAAAAGACCAACTACTAGAAGAAATACCAGTTATATTAATACATGATTACAAATTACAAGTAAGCAATTTAAAAACATCCAATAAAGAAAAGGAAACAATATATTTTACTAAAAACGAAGAAATTATTTTAAGTTTTACAAGCACAAACGCATCTGGCTTTATACCTGAAAATGTAATTATAAATGGAAAATCATATAAAGTAACAAGAAAAACTGGAACAAATAATTATTCAGTCATATTGCCTGGTTATAGTGCAAGTGGAAAGCAAGAAATAAAAATAGAAAAAGTAATCTTATCAAATGGAGTAGAATTAGAACTTGCAAATGAGCAAAAAACTGAAGTAGACATTTTAAAAGATAGACCTACAATTACAGACTTTTCTTATAATGAAGATACAGAAAGTCAAAATAAAATAAAAGCAAATTTTACATTAAATGATAATGAACAAACACTAGTAAGTGGAAAAATTATTATTACAGACCAAAATAAAAACGAAATAAAAACACAAGATTTACAAGCAAATAATAATGAAATAATTTTTGATAAAACAAATAGTGAATATTACTATATTAAAGTAATTGCAGACTACAAGCTAGGAACAGACGAAAATAACTTATATAAATCTCAAATTTTACTAGAAGAAGAAATGGAATTTATAATTCGAAAAATAGAAATGAAAGATATTTTAGATGTATATTTATACAGAAAGAATGGAGATAAAGTAGAAGAAGTATCAAGCATATATACATATGAATTAGCAAATACAGAACAATTTTTAGTAAAAGTTGAAATGAAAGACATGCCAGCATTTTATGCACCACTAAAAGGATATAGGGAAGAAAATAAAATATTAAAACTTGAATTAGAATATGAAAATGTGGTGCAATATGAAAATGGTATGAAGAAAGATACTTTAGAAGTAGACTATGGAACTGTAGAAAATTATAAAGCTGCTAATAATTCACTATCAAGTTTAATAAAACGTATGAAGGAAAATCCAAATGGAACTTTTGAACTAACAAGAGATTATGACGCATCAACAATCACAGGAGACCATAGATCTTTAGTTGGAGCAGATATAACATTTACAGGAACATTAAATGGAAATGGACACAAAATATATAACTTATCTAAACCAATCTTTGATTATGTATCAAGAGCTAATATTAAAAATTTAGTATTAGAAAATGTTTATTTATCAAATACAGATAATGTTACAGGAAGAGGAGGCCTTTCAAATGAAACAGGAAGTAATACTACTATAAGTAATGTTCATGTAAAAAATATGACAATTACGACATCTGTAAAATATTCATACTATGGTGGAATCACTGGAAAACTTACAGAAAGTAAAATTAAAGAATGTAGTGTAACAGGACTTACTATAACAGGACCAGAAAATTCGCTTGTAAGTGCAATTGGAGGAATTACGGGATACATTAATACATCTACAATAGAGAATTGTTATGTAACAGGTTCAATTTCAGGAAGAAAAGAAATGGGTGGAATAGTAGGACTTGTAGAAAAATATGTACCAGACACAAGCTATATAAAAAATTGTATAGCAAAAGTAAATATAAATTCAACAGATGGACCAAATGGAATAGGTGGTATAGTAGGATTTGCAAGAAATGCTAGTCAAATTAATTTAAAACAAAATATTAGCTTTGCAACAGGAAATAATTCTCATAAATTGTATGGTACAAATGCTACATTAGATATGTTTACCAAAAACTATGTAATGGAAGAATCAACATTAACAGATAATAATGACTCACAAGTTAAGAAGATATCAAAAAATGATATTAATGAAGAATTCTTCAAAAAAGAAGTTGGATTTGATGAAAACATATGGAACTTAAAAGACTGTAACTATGACAAATTACCAACATTAAATAATGCAGATCCAAACAATGTGAAAGAAGAAATACAAGATACAGAAGCTTATATTCCAGAACAAGAAAGACTAGAAAAAATGCCGGAATATAATAAAAATAAAGAAATATTATACAGTAATTTATATAAATTAATGCCATTTTATGATGCAAAATATTTAGTCTTAGATGGAACAAAAATTGGTAAAGATGATATTTTAAATAAAGAATTAATTAAGACAGTTTTACCATATGATAATAAAGGTAATTTAGTAGTTGCTATTACAAAAGAAAATTACAAAAAAATTAATAATATAAAAGTTGTATTTAATAATGATTCAACACAAAAATATACTTTGAAATTCAAAGATACATATGGAAACATTGCAAATTACCAAATTAATGAATTACAAGTGGGATACAACTTTAATACATATATTATAAATCAAAATGCAGGAATTGTAAGAGAATTAAGTACATATATTCAAAACCTAGAATATGAAAAAGACTTACAAGGAATGGTAACATTAGATAGGGGACATCCTGCATATAAAGTACATTTTAATGAAGTTGTAAGAACTAAGGAAAACGCTGACAATTTTGTTTATAAGTATTTATCAAATTCTTCTGGATATAGTGTAACAGAAGACAATAGTATACTAAATACTGTTATAAAAGATAAATTAATTAATAATAATCAAATAAAAAGAATTCTGTTTGCATATAATTATTATTCTCGTTTTTATGGAATAAATATGAATGGAACAAACGTATCAGATGTAATGCTATTTAAAGGCGATTTATATAGAGAAAATACAAATATTAATAATTTGGTATCAGAATTTTGGAATAGTAAATGGAAAAATAGCCATGTAAATTACCAATTCTACAGAGATACATTAGCACCTAGATTTGGAATAGCAAAGCTTGGAGACTTTATAGATTATAATATAAAAATTTTAACAGAATATGAAAATCCAAACGACTGGTTTACAGATAATTTTAAAGGACCATTAGTAGAAGCGCCAGCAAAAGGCTATGAAGATAGTATTGATTATAGAGCTTGGACACAATTAAAGAAAAGACCGGATTATATGTTAGCACTTTTAACATTACCAGAAAACGCTGGATACATGATATCAACACCAGCAGCATTTTATGTAGGATCACAAAGAGTATATATAACAGACCCTACAAATTCAGCACAACAACAAACTCTATTAAATAAAATGCAAAACTTTGCAAATCAAACATCAACATTTTATGGAACATCAGCAGGATTTATCGAAAGTGGATATTTTAACGCTATATGCGATATAGTAATAGACACAAGATTTTTACCAGGACTAGGAGAACAATCAAACGGAAAAACAAATGACGTATTTCATAAAAACTTTAATGAAATACTAAATGAATGGTCTATGATAGGTGGAGTAGCAGCTTATGCAGGAAGTCAAAAAATGTACTTTGTTGTAAGTCATACATTAGATAGTTATTCAACTTGGACACATGAAACAGGGCATAACCAAACAGCTAGACTATTCTTTAAAAATAATGGTTTCAGACCAATTGGTGGAGGAGCATCAGCAGATGGAATAACTGGTTCAGAAGATTATACAGATGGAAATTCTTCGCAAGATTTTGGAGATGGAGCTGTAAACTTTAATTTGAGTTATAATTATAGTGAAGACAAATTAATTACAACAAACTTAACACCTGAAAGAATTGACTCAAAAGAAAAAATCGAAAGTTATTACAAGAGAATGTTTGAAACAATTGACTTTTTAGATTATGTAGAAGCAAAAGCATTTTTAGAATTAACACCAGAAGAACAATCAAAAGTAGCAGTACAAGTATATTATCCAAGTGCACCAAATGATTACTCAACAGTAGGTTGGAAAACATTATCAAAAGAAGAATTTGAAAAAATGAACTTACAAACAGTAGATGACTTATGGAAAAATCAAATTACAATAAAACCGGGAGTAACAGGAGATACAACACAAACTGGAATAGGACAATATGGTTCAGAAAGTATGTATATAAGAAGATGGTATCAACCATATAACGAAAATGGAAGAACTCACACATTTGGCTTCAAATATACAGCTTGGCAAATGCTTGGAATAGGAGGTTATGACGGTGGTTATGTTACATATTATAGTGGAAAAAGTAGAGATGACTTAGATGCCATTAGAAAAGTAACAAAAGATGACACAATGACATGGGAAAAATTTAAACAGCAACGTTATGAATTAATGGAACATAGCTGGAATACAATGCCATACTTAAACGCAGATGAACTAGTAGAAACATATGTAAAAGCTTTAAAAACAGATGCACAAAATGAAGATAGAAATGTTACTAATAGTACTAATGTTAGAAGAAGAAACTATCATCACGTAAAACGTGTAACAGATGATTTTAGACAAGAAGTATTAAATGGTGATAGTGGAATTAATGAAGTACATATAAAAACAGCAGAAGAATTCAAACAAAAACTAACAGAGAATCCATCAGGATATTATGTATTAGATAATGACATTGATGTATCGTCTTTAACAGGAACAAATGCAATAATAGATGGATACTTTATGGGAAAAATAGACGGAAAAGGACATAAGCTAACAGGAAATACATTACCAATTTTTGATTGTTTAAAATTTGCACATATTTCGAACTTAAATATAGAAAACAGTAAAATTTCTAATACAATAACAGATGTAGGAGCACTTGCAAGAAAGGCAGAATATAGTGAAATTGAAAATGTAATAGGGAAGAAAATAACAGTAACATCAACAAATAAACAAATTGGTGGATTAATTGGAAGTATGACAAGTTCTTTTGTAAAAAATGTTCATATAACAGAAAGCACAGTATCTGGAGATTCAAGAGTTGGTGTACTTGCAGGTTATGTAGGACAAAGTCAAGTAGAAGAATGCACAGCAAATGGAAAAGCAACATCAAAAGGAAATGCAACAGGAGGATTTATAGGAGAAATTTACAATAAAACTACAATTTTAAACTGCTATTCAGTGGGAGAAGTAAAAGGAAATCAAGATATTGGAGGATTTTCTGGATATGTAAATAATTCTTCTATCATAAACAGTTTTAGTAGCACAAAAGCAACAGGAAATGCAGGAACAGCTAGTTTTGTAGGACAAACAATAAATAATAGTATTATTAAAAATAATATTACATTAGTAAATCAATTATCAGGTTACAAATTTGATGGTAGAACAGCTAATGACAAATTTACAAACTTTAGTAATAACTATGAAAATAAAGGAAATATAGGAACATCTACATTAACAAGACCAAACATAGACTTTACAGATAAAATAAGTGTTGCAGAAGAAAGTGATGTACAAAGCACAAGTTTCTATATGGGAACTTTAAACTGGGATAGCAACATTTGGGACTTTAGCAAAGTACAAACAGGAGGATTACCAAAATTAAAGAACTCAGACCCAAATAGCATTTCAAGTACAGTATCAAGATATGAAATTAGGACAGCAGAAGAATTTGAAACTTTATTAAAAGCACATCCAGACAGCTTATTTAGTATAGAAGCAGATATAGATTTATCTACATTAAACTTAAACTTAGCTAATAAAAATGCAATTATTAATGGAGACTTTATGGGAAGGATTGAAGGAAATAATCATACTTTAAGTGGAAATACTAAACCAATATTTGAAAACTTAAAATATGCTCGTATTTCAAAAATTAAAATAGAAGGAAGCACAATATCTTCAGGAACTAAAAATATAGGAACACTTAGTCAAAAAGCAAATAGTGCAGAAATAAGAAATATAGTAGTAAATAACATAAAAGTAAACTCTACTAATAGTGAAGTAGGAGGATTAATTGGTACAGTAGCAAATTCTACAATAGAAAATGTTCATATTACAAATTCTAAAGTATCTGGAACTAATAGAGTAGGATTACTTACAGGTTATGCTACAGAAAATACAATAATTGCAGAATCTAGTAGTAATGGAAATATTACTGCTACAGGAAATACAATTGGTGGATTAGTTGGAGAAGTAGCTAATTCTTCAAAAATAGAAAATAGTTACTCTATGGGAACAACGCAAGGAAATACTAATGTTGGAGGACTAGTAGGATTGCTTACAAATTCATCTATTACAAAAAGCTTTAGTAGTGTAAGTGTCAGTGGAGAAAATGCAGTAGCGGGATTTGTAGGAAAATCAACCAATAATTCAACTGTTCAAAATAATATTTCACTTGGAAATCAAGACAGACAGTATAAATTTGATGGAGCAACAACAGAAAGTGATTTAAGTGGATATCAAGGAAATTATGAATATGAAGAAACTATAGGAACTTCTACATTAGATAGAAATATTAATTTTAATGGAAAAATAAATCTTGCGACAAAATCAGATATTATTAACATAGATTTCTATAAAAATACTTTAGGATGGAGCGAAGAAATTTGGGATTTTTCAAAGGTAACAGCTGAAAAAACACCAAAATTAAGAAAACTAGACCCTAATGAACCAGAAGCTATTATCGTAAAAGAAAACATAAATTCAGTAGATGAATTTATAGAAAAACTATCAAAAAGACCAGATGGACAATATACAATAATGAGTGATTTAGACTTCTCAAATAAAACATATAAAGTGGGAAGCACTGTAATACCAGGAATATTCTTTGGTAGAATTGAAGGAAATGGACATACCATAAAGAACTTAAGCAATGCGACAATATTTGAACAATTTAATGGAGAAGTACAGAACCTAAATATCCAAAACTTTGAGCACGGAGTTGTATGGAATAAACCACCATATGAACATTTTGTTTCAACAGGGGAAAGTGATAAAACTCAAAATAATGTAGCAGTTTTTGCAAAAAAATCTTCAGGTGCAAAATTCTACAATATGAGATTAGAAAGAATTATTATATTTGGAAATAACAACATTGCTGTAATGACATCAAATGATACAAATTCAACATTTGAAAAAATAAATGTAACAGAAGCATTTGTAATGACGGCGTCAAATACTAAAGATTGTGGAAACAGGGCATCAACATTTATTAGTGAAAAAACAGGAGGAATTATCAAAAATTGTTATGTACAAGGAGAATTACATTCAGCAGGAAATGACAGTGGAGCAATTATAGGACTAAGCAGAGTAGGAGTTACAATTGAAAATGTAGTCGCTAATATTATAGGTAGAAGTTATAGTGCAGAAGCGGCTCAAATGAGTGGACTATTTATAGGAAAAATAGATGGAAAAACAACAATTGATAATTCAGTATCAATAGGAAAATTATTAAGTAATAGATATTTATTAAATAAATTTGCTATGATACCAAATACAGCAAATATTGAATATATTACAAATTCTTATGAAAATGGAGCAGAAGACGGAATTTCAAATAGCAATGGAACAAATATTAAAACAGCAACAAAAGAACAATTGCTAAGCAAGGAATTCTATAGAGATACATTACATTTCGATGAAAGTATATGGGATTTAGATAATATACAAGAAAGAATTTATTCAGAAAGTCCATATCCACATAGTCCAGACCCAACAAGATTCCCGATGATAATAGATTTTGGTGGATTAAAAAAATAATTTAAATATTGATAATTTATAACATATATGCTATATTGAAAAGGGAGGTATAACATATGAAAAAGAAAAATATTATTATAATAACAATTATATTACTAATTATAGTAATAGCTGTAGGAGTAGTACTTATAAACCAAAAACCAAAAACAAAATTAAATCCAATAGAAAAACAGGAAGACTTAGCAACATTAATTGACGAAATATATAAGGGAAAAGAAGAAACATTACCTAGATTAAACACACAATTTGTAGACCCAACAGATGCAGACAGTGTAAAAAATGTAACTGGGCTAGAAAACGGAAATGATTTACAATATATTGCTGTATCTGAACCAATGATGAGTTCACAAGCATATTCACTTGTATTAGTAAAAGTAAAAGATGGAGTTAATGCGGATAATATCGCAAAAGACATGTCAGAAAAAATAGACACAAGAAAATGGATATGTGTTTCAGCAGAAAAACTTTATGCAACAAGCAGTGGAGATGTAGTATGTTTAGTAATGTCTAGTGAAGAATGGGCAAAACCTGTTTATGAAGGATTTAAATCATTAGCAGGAACAGTTCAAGAAGAATATACAAAAACAGAAGAACTTCCAGAACTACCAGAAGAATTATAATAAAGAAACAGGACATGATAAATTTAACATGTCCTGTTTTTGTTTAGGATATAAGGGGGATTTATGGTATTTTCAAGCATAACATTTTTATTCTATTTTTTACCAATTGTTTTAATAATATATTATTTAGTACCAAATAAGTATAAAAACGCAGTATTATTAATTTCATCTTTTGCATTTTATTTTTATGGAGAACCAAAGAATATATACATAATGATATTTTCTATAATTTTCACATATATTTTTGGAATACTAATTGATAAATATAGAGGGAAAAAATATGATAAGATATTTTTAATATTGTCAATTTCTATAAGTATAGGCTTATTAATTTATTTTAAATATGCAGATTTTATAATTAAAAATATAAATTTATGGTTATCAAACAAACTAGATTTAATACATGTAATATTACCAATAGGAATTTCCTTCTATACTTTTCAAATGATAAGCTACATAGCCGATGTATATAGAGGAGAAGCAAAAGTACAAAAAAATATTTTTAAATTAGCTACATATGTATCGCTATTTCCACAATTAATTGCGGGACCAATTGTCAGATACACAACAATAGAAAATCAATTAGAAAACAGAGAATATAACATAAAAAATTTTGCAATAGGTGTAAGAAGATTTATAATAGGCCTAGGCAAAAAAGTCATGATAGCAAATGTAATAGGAAATTTAATTAGTATCTTTTCAGCAAGTGGAGAAAAAAGTGTGCTATTCTATTGGCTATACGCAATATCTGTAATGCTACAAATATATTTTGACTTCTCAGGATATTCAGATATGGCAATAGGACTAGGAAAAATGTTTGGATTTGAATTTTTAGAAAATTTCAATTATCCATATATAGCAACAAGCATAACAGACTTTTGGAGAAGATGGCATATTTCCTTAAGTACATGGTTTAGAGACTATGTATATATTCCATTAGGAGGAAACCGAGTAAACAAATGGAAGTGGCTTCGTAACATAATAATTGTTTGGTTATTAACAGGTTTATGGCATGGAGCAGAATGGAATTTTGTTATATGGGGATTATATTTTGGAGTATTACTAATTATAGAAAAAATAATTTTACTAAAATGGCTAAAAAAGACACCTAAGATTATTAACAGAATATATACACTATTTATTGTAATGATTAGTTTTATAATCTTCAATGGAGATGGAATATCTACAATACTAGAAAATATAGGAGGATTATTTGGAATTGCAAATATACCACTAATAACAAATGAAAGTATATATTACCTAAAAAGTTATGCAATCGTAATAATAGTAGGAATTATAGGAGCAACACCAATATGCAAAAACATAACAAATAAAGAAAGATTAAAGAAAATTGTAAATACAATAGAACCAATTTATTTGCTATTAATACTTGTTATATGTACAAGCTATATTGTAGATGGTTCATTTAATCCATTTTTATATTTCAGATTTTAAGAGGTGAAACAATGCAAAAAAATAAGAAAGATATATTAATTTCAATAGGATTTGTCTTAATTTTAATAATAGTCTTTATTACAAATATTTTTAGCAAAGACAAAGAAATATCAATTGCAGAAAGAAGAAAATTAGTACAATTCCCAGAAATTACAACAAAGAGAATATTGAATGGAACAGTATCAAAAGAATTTGAAGAATACGCAATGGATCAATTTGTAGGTAGAGATGTGTTAAGAAGTATAAAAGCATTGTTCAATTTTGAAATATACAGACAAAAAGACAACAATAAGCTATTTATAGAAAATGATAGCATTTATAAAACTGAATATCCATTAAAAGAAGAATTAATAGAAAAAACTTCAAAACAAATTAACCAAATAAAAGATGAGTACTTAAAAGGAATGAATGTATATTATTCTATTATTCCAGACAAAAACTATTTTCTAGAGAATGATAATTTAAAAATAGACTATGAAAAAATAGAAAACATTATGGAACAAAATTTGCAAGATATGAAATATATAAATTTGTTTGATGAATTAAGTGGTGAAGATTATTATAGAACAGATATACACTGGAAACAAGAAAACATTAGAAAAGTTGTAAGCAAAATAGAAAAAGAAATGAAGCTAAATGACACATCGAAAACAAAATATGAAGAAAAACAATTGGATAATTTTTATGGTGTGTATTATGGGCAAATAGGAATAAAAGTAGAACCGGATAAAATAAAATATTTAACAAATGACACCATAGAAAATTGTATAACATATAACTTTGAGACAAAACAAGAACGGAAAGGTTTATGATTTGGAAAAATATAAAACATCAACAGATAAGTATAATTTATATTTATCTGGTCCAACTGCTATAATAACAATTAATAATCCAAGTTCATCAACAAATAAAGAGTTGATATTATTTAGGGATTCGTTTGGTAGTAGTGTAGCTCCATTGTTAATAGAGAATTATAGTAAAATAACTTTAATAGATTTGAGGTATATTAATAAAGAATTATTAAAGCAATTTGTAGATTTTGAAAATCAGGATGTGTTGTTTTTGTATAGTGTACCTGTTTTAAATAGTGGGGTGTTGAAATAGAGAAACTATGATATTTTTAAAAGTGGTTTTATCAGTTTTGTAGATTTTGCAAATTGATTAATAAAGTATTATGGTTTTGTTTTGTGAATGAAAAAAATGATAGTTAGTAGTTATATTTTGGGGAATTTAACATATAATATATATTAGAAAAATTAATTTTTAATACATTTTTGTTAAATTCTCAAAATCTATTGACAAATGTGGTGTTTAAGTTGTATAATTAAAAATGTATTACATCGCGGGGTGGAGCAGTTGGCAGCTCGTCGGGCTCATAACCCGAAGGTCGTAGGTTCGAGTCCTACTCCCGCAACCAAAGTTTATATCACTAGAACTGTAACGGTTTTAGTGATTTTTTGTTACTTGAAAATAGGTTGCAATAATGATTGAAAATGGCATTATTATGTAAAAATGGGTAAAAATTGGGTAAAATAACCACCTCAAATTCCCGAAACTCTAATAAAAATTCAATAAAAAATTTGCAATAAATTTATAATTTTTATAAAAATCTTTAAGTAAAAAACTTTTGGGAAAGAGATATAAAATCTCAAAGTTTTTTACTTTTTTATATCGTGAAAATTTGTAATTTGTGAAAATTAGAAAAAAGTAAAATTAAGACCTTGTTGGTAATAGTAAGTTTTCTAGTGCATATCCAGCTTTTCTATTATGAGAAAGCAGTGGATGTACATAAAAGTCAAGTGTTGTACTTATTTGTGCATGACCTAGTCTTGCAGAAACAACAGCTATATCAACATTTTGTGCAACTAGTAAACTTGCATTTGTATGTCTTAATCCGTGAAAATTAATTACAGGTAATCCTATTGTACCTACATATTTAACAAACCATTTGCTAATAGAAGAAGGATGCATTGGTTTGCCATCAGCTTGTACAAATAACCTATCAGAATTCGTCCATAATTCGCCATATAGCGATTTTTGATCTTCATACCATAACTTATATTCTTCAAGCAAAGAAATGATAAATTCGGGTATTGCAATCTCTCTAATAGAGCTTTCTGTTTTAGGAACTTTTGTAAATACTCCCATATCTGATAGATACTGACTTGAACGATTAATACTAATAATTCCATTTCTAAAATCGACATCTTGCCATTCTAAGCCCATCAATTCACCTAAACGAACACCAGTAAAGATAGTAAGAATGATAGCAACTTTATATTTAGTATCTTCTACAGTAAGTTTTTCTAAGTTTTCTAATAATATTTTAGTTTGCTCATCATCATAAGATTTTCTTTTAGGCTTTTTAGCTCTAGGTGGTTGAACACGTTCAGCAGGATTACTTATAATTAATTGCCAGTAAACTGCTCTATGAAGCATTGCTCTTAATAATCTGTGATGTTCTAAAATAGTTTTACCAGATAAAGGCTTTTTAGTTTTTAAACCATTGTTACCTTTTTTTCTAACTAGTTGAGTATCTTTTTCAAGTAAGTCATAGAATTTCATAATGTCAGTTGGTTTAATTTTGTTAATATAGAAATGTCCAAAGTATGGTAAAAGTCTTGTTTCTAACATCCTACAATATCGTTTATATGTTGATGGTGCAAGTTCTTTTGAACCATAATCTCTTTTCCATATTTCTGTGAATTCAGAAAATTTAAGAGATTTACCATCTATAACTAAACCATTTTGTACTTCAGTAACAAATTTCGCTAGTTCAACTTCTGCATCCTTTTTAGTTCCATGTACTGTTTTTCTGTGTATCATAGGTTTTCCGTCTAGGTCAAATCCTTCGGATACTGTTAGCCTGTAACTATTTTTTCCTCTTTTTTCTATACTCCCAGCCATTACTCTTTTCACCTCCTTTCGAGCATACCTATGGGTGGGAGGAGTATTTAATTTAATTGTTAACAAATAAATTATACAATAATAGTTAACAAATTACAATAGTTTTCAAAAAGAAACTTAAAAATTTTTATAATTAGACAAAATATATATTGTAAAAGAAATCAATATCTGGAAATTACTGGATTATTTTAAGAAAATACGATATAATTTTGGAAGATAATAGGAGGATAATATGAAACATTCAAGTTTAGATCAACATGCAAATGAAAATAAGGAGCTTGTACCGCCTTTTCTTATGGGAGATATGGGAAAAATGGTTGAATTACATTCATGGTCACAAGAGCGAATGCCAGAATATTTATGGATAGGCATATTAAGAGATTCAGTAAGCAGGGAAAGTTTCTTTAATAAAATGTGGTTTTTAAAAGAATATATTTTAAAGAATTTTGAAGAAGATATTGGCAAATTTTCTACAATATTAAAACTTCCGTCTGAACAAAAAATCGAATTATTTAAATATATTAAAGAACTTTTTGGAGAACATATATTGGACCCACTAATTGTAGTATCATATTTTGACAAGGATTTAAGAAGAGAATTTTATGATAAAGATAATTCTAATAATGATCGAATAAAAAAAATAGAAGAAGTCGCTAAAAAAATATACTACAGATATGATGAAATGGCTGTAGATGTCAGATATATGGCTATAATTTTTAAATTAAACAAATTACGTTTCATGCAGGGACAAATTGTAATAGAAGCATTAACTAAATATCCAACAACGAAATTTAATGATTCAATAATGGAAATGTATAAGCTAGAAATATCTTCATTAGAAGGTATGTCATTTCAGAATGATTGGGAATATTCAAAATATTTTTATGAGGAGTTATATTTGATGAGTGATTGTAATCCTTTAATAATTAATTTTGATAAAGATACAAGTAGAGAATTATTAGAAGATAAGCTAATAGAAATAAGAAATTTATTGATAAAATCAGAAGAAATAAAGTATAATCATAAAAAAGATGTTATAATTGGGAACTTAACTTATATATATAAGATGATAAATGAAATTTATACATCTAATTTAGAAAACTCTATTGTATCAAGATTAGTAATGAGAACATTAGTTGAAATATATATAAATTTAAAGTTTATATCATTACAAGAGTCTGAAAAAAAGGATATATGGGAATCATATAAAGATTATGGTAGTGGAAAATATAAAAATATATATAAAAAAATAGAAGAAGAAAAAGCAATATGTCCAGAAAATAGTCACCTAGAAAAGAATTTAATAAAAATACTAGCAAATGAACTTAAAGATGAAGAATTTATTAAAATAGACTTTAAAAATTTTGCCAATAAGAGTATTAGACAAAAGTTTTTAGATGTAGATGAAAAAGATTTATATGATGTTTTCTATGACTATGATACATGCTTTACACATGGATATTGGAGTGCCATAAGAGAAAGTGCTTTGTTAATTTGTGATAATCCATTGCATAATTATCATTCTGTACCAGATACTAATGGAGATCAGAAACTAATAGATATATCAAGTGATTATGTTTTTATTTTAAATAAAATAATAGATGTTGTAAAGAAGGAGTTAGAGATTAATTAAATGTTAAAAATAATTAAAGAATATCAAAAACAATATATTGAACTATTGAAAGAATTTAAAAATCAAAAAGAAAAGACTATAGATGATTATTATTTGATTTTTGATAAAGTTGAATTATTATACAAAAGAAATAAAAAAACAATTTTTAATTATATAGAAAATAATAAAAATTTTGCCTTTTATGGAGGTGCTACATATTTTAACCAAAAGCGACAAGAGATATATCCAATATTAATGGCAAATAAAATATTAGTTGTTGCTGATCCAATTTTAAAGTTATCACTTTTTATTAGAAAACCACAATTTATTAATAAAGAAAGAATAGAAGAAATAATAGATAGAGCAATAGAAAATAGCATAGATATCGAGCAAGAATTAAAAGAATGTTATATTATATACATAAATCCAGATGAGTTTTTGAATGATTTAAAGGATGGAATACGTAAAACAGCAGAAGATTTAACATTGCAATATCTAAATAATAATTTAAATAGCAATTTTAATAATTTAGATAATTTAATAAAAGAATGCAATTTATATGATTATGATAAATTAATGCAAAGATTTCCTAGACTAAATGAATTAGTACAAACCGTTGATGCGGAACCAGGAGATACTTTAAAAGATAAAATTTATAAAAATTTTCATTATTCTGGTATGAATGTAGAGGGATTATCTGATATTGTTAAAATTATAATTACATTAACAGGGTTATTTGGACAAGCATTTGAATTAAAAACGATATCATTAATACTAAATGTTCCATTATATATTAATAGGGCAAATGTTTTAATGTATTTGAACTTTATAAATCAGATAAATGAAGAGGACAAAGAAAATATTTTTGAAACAAACATTTTATTCTCTTTATTTATATTTTTTAGAGATTATGAATTCATAGATGATTATAAAAAAATAGAAGATTATACAAGAACAAATAATATATATAAAAGAGTGTTAGAAAAATGTGATAAGGGAAAATTATCTATAGAAAGTTATTTGAACGAAATAGAAAAAATTATTAATGACAATAAAGTTACAAATAAGCCATTTACTAGAATAAATGATTAAAATGTAATACAAAATGATGAGTGTACTCTCCATACACTCATCATTTTGTATTATGCGTTTGTATCTAGCCACTCATCAAATTCTTTATAAGTTTTCTCCTCAGCTCTAATAGCATCCATAAATTCTTTTGCTTCCTTTTTCCAATTTTCATAATCTTTTTTATAAACCTCTATATCTGGATTACGATTTACTAACATCGCTTTTTTTGCATAAATCTTACGATATTTACCATAAACAATTTCATTTTCTTGTTTAATTCTTTGAGCAATCTGATTTCCAATATCTTTACAGGTTTGAGTACCCTTAAATAAATTATCGCAATAACTAACTCTTGGATTATCAGTTATAAAGTATTTACCACAGTTCTTACATTTTTTTATTATATATTTATTTTCTTCTACAAATTTAAATAATGTAATATAAAGTATGGTATAGACACTAGAACTTGTTGCATCAGTCTCGGCATATACATCAGCAAAATGTTGTCCAGTTGTGAAAAACTCTAATAATTTTTCTTCACTAGTTTCAAGATATTTTGGAATTATTCTAAAATTAAAAGCATCATTAATTTGATAATCAGTAACATATTGTTTTAAACCCTTAAAATGTGAAGTGTAATAAATATAAAAACGTATCTTATTAGTCATTGTCCTTGAATTTTCAAGAGGATGTTTGGTGAATATGAAATCAACAAATTCAGAGTAAATCTTTTGAACTTTTATAGCATCTTTTTTTATTGATTTGAAATATTTTTTTCCTAAATTTTCAATCTCGCTATAACTATAAGACTTATTAACCTTTAAATTCTCTATATCACTTTTTTCAAAATATTTGATATAAGAAGTAAAAAATTTAGTAAACCAAACAAAATATTCATCAAAGTTAGAGAAATTTGTATTTAAAAAATCAATTAAATTTGTTCCCCCGTGAACAATTGATAAATGGTCTTTTATAAAGAAATGACAATTTGAGAGTTCGCCTAATTCGTAGTAATGTAGCTTTTTTGGGATATCTAAACGATCTATTTTTCTTTTTATTTCATTTGTAAAAGGTTTGGTTTTTATATGTTTAGTAAATAATTCTTCATATTCTTTATATTCATCTTCAGTTAAGCAACCTTTTATAATATCCAAAATTGAAACACCTTCAGGTAATTTACGATCTGAATCACCATACAATAAAGTTATATGTTTGATTTCTTCTCTAGTAGTAATACAAATATGTATATCACTATTTATTTTATTTTCTTTCATAATTCCTCCGTTAACAGAAACTTAAAAATACTAAAGTTAACCTGCTATCAAAATAACCTAAAAAGTATTTACAAAGTTAACTATAATCAATATAATACATTTGTTAACAAAAGTCAATATTAAATTACAAAAAAATAGGAGGTGATATTATGGAACTACAAAAAGTACAAAGGACAACATTAACAATGAAAGAAGCATCTGAGTATTTAGGAATATCATACTGGTTGATAAATCAATTAGTAAGAAGAAAACAAATACCATGTTCTAAAGTTGGTGGAAAATATTTATTTAGAGTACAAGCTTTAGATGAATATTTAACAAAAATGGAACAAGAATCGATAGATTAGCTTCTAGAGAAAGTGAGGAAAGGAGGATATGGCAGATTTACAATGGCTAAAATTATCTACAAATTTTTTTGATAATAATAAAATAAAATTGCTAGAAAGTGAAAAGGATGGAGATACAATAATTAGAGTATGGATACAACTTTTAATAACAGCAATGAAATGCAATTATCAAGGTAGATTATCTATAACAGAAGATAAGCCAATGACGGCTGATGATATTTCAAAGATTATGGGAAAGTCTGAGAAAAAAATTATAAAATATTTGGAAAAATTTGAAGAATTAAAAATGATTATTATAGAAGATAATTTTTATAAAATTAAAAATTGGTCTAAGTATCAAAGTGCTGATAAACTTGAAGAAATCAGATTACAAAATTGTTTAAGACAGCAAAAATATCGTGAAAAAATGAAAAGTGAAAAAGAAAAAAGTAACGTTACAGTAA
>CAUWIY010000006.1:0-93347 GCA_963559065.1 uncultured Clostridia bacterium | reverse complement strand
TAACAGTAACAGCAAAAACAACAGTAACAGGATTTACACTACAAACAAGTAAAGATGGAAGAACATGGAATAACACAGCAACACAAACGCTTACAGAAAACGGAACAGTATATGCAAGACTATGGGATGGAACAAACTATGGAGGAGCAGCCTCAGGAAGTGTAACAAACATAGACAAAACAAAACCAATAGTAACAGGAGCAAACCCAACAACAAATAGCATAAAAATAACAGCAACAGACGAAGCAAGTGGAATAATAGGATATGCAGTAACAACAAGTACAACAACACCAACAAGTTTTACAAGTTTTACAAGTTGTGCAAGCACAAAAACATTAAATGTAACGGTAGGAGGAAAAACACAAGGAACAACATATTATGTATGGGTAAAAGACCAAGCAGGAAACATAAGTGCAAGTAAAAGTACATCAACAGGAAAAGTTGCAGATTTAACAACAGGTAATACAACATTTCAATATAGTACAAAAGCATGGACAAATGGAAATGTAACAGTAACAGCAAAAACAACAGTAACAGGATTTACACTACAAACAAGTAAAGACGGAAGAAATTGGACAAACACAGCAACACAAACATTTACAGCAAACGGAACAGTATATGCAAGACTATGGGATGGAACAAACTATGGAGGAGCAGCAACTGGAAGTGTAACAAATATAGATAAAGTAAAACCTAAAAAAACAAATTGGTGGTGGGGAGAAATAAATTCAGAAATTGCAAGACTATATGTTCAAGTAACAGATGGAAACGGTTCTGGAATAAGAAGAGTACAATGCCCTACAGGAACAGAAACAGGAGGATTTACAAATAAAGTTTGGGTTGAAGCTGTATGGGACAGTAGTGCAAATGCGTACAGAGCAGACATTTATCCAAATACATGGGGACATTATGGACAAGTATATGAAACACAATTATATGTTGATGATTATGCGGGGAACGGAGGATTTATCGAAGCAACTAGAATAAATATACCAATAAAACTAGTTCCTGATTTTAGTACAGGATGTTCAGTTCAAATGGGAAATCCAAATGTGCTTTATGTAAATGGTACTGATTATTGGAAGTTAGCTGGTATAAAGATATTGGGTGCAAATATAAAGGCTGGAGACAAAATTGAAATTAAGTTTTATGGAGAAAGATCAAATAATACAGGGTACTTACATGTATATGATAATGCAAGAAATACTGACGGAAACAATGGTTCAATAGCAATTTTTGAAAATAATATAAATCATATGAATCCACCTTTAGTTGTAACTGCCCAAAAGTCAGTAGCAGATTATTTTATATATTTATATAGGACAGATACTGCTAGCACAAATTATTGGGGACGTATATATTTATATTCAGTTACTGTAAATGGAAGGAAAATTTTATAAGTATATATTAAGCAAAATGACTGCAGTAATTATTGATGAAGGTAAGTAAAATAATAAAAATAAAAATTCAATAACAGAGAAATTTGTTATTGGATTTTTATTTTTTTTGTTATATTATAATTGCAAAAATAAAAAAAAAGACATATAATTTATAAAGTCAAAAAGATAAGCTGATGAAAAGTCAGAAAGGAAGATTGAAATGAAAAAAATAACAATAAAAGAGATTATCGAATCAACAAAAGGAGAACTAATTACAGGAAATTTAGACAAAGAGTGTCTAAACTTTTGCAAAGATACAAGAATAATAAAACCTGGAGATACATATATAGGAATTAAAGGAGAAAATTTTGACGGTAATTCGCTATGGAAACAAGCACTTGAAAATGGTGCTGATACTGTAATTGTTGAAGGGATAGATTTTTCAAAAGAAAATTTGTCAGATTATAATGAAAAAAACATAATCAAAGTAAGTAATACAGTAAAAGCAATTTCAGATATAGCAAGATATAAAAGAGAGTTATATGGTAAAGATTTTCCTGTGGTTGGAGTAACTGGGAGTGTTGGAAAAACAAGTACTAAAGATATTATTAGTAATGTAGTTTCTCAAAAGTATAGAACTCTAAAAACGCAAGGAAATAGTAACAATAGTATAGGATTACCATTTACTATTTTTAACTTAGAAGATCACGAGGCTGCTGTTATAGAAATGGGAATGAATCATTTTGGAGAAATAGATAATTTGACTAAAATTGCAAAACCAACTATTTCTGTTATTACTAATGTTGGAACTTCACATATTGGTAACTTAGGCTCAAGAGAGGGAATATTAAAAGCAAAATTAGAAATATTGGAAGGAATGGACAAAAAAGTTTTAGTCATAAATAATGATAATGATATGTTGCATAATTATTACATGGAAAAACCAAAAGATGTACAAATATATACATATGGTATAGAAAACAATTCTGATTTTATGGCAGAAGATATTGTCTTAAGTGAAAATAAAAGTCGATTTGTTTGTAATTTTAAAGGAGATAAATTTGAGGTTACAGTTCCTGTTGGAGGAATACATTTTGTCTATAATGCTTTATGTGCTATTGCTGTTGGGAATTTATTAAATTTAAGTACTAATCAGATAGTAAAGGGAATAGAAACATTTGAACTAACAAAAAAGAGGATGGATATTACAGAATTAAAAAATGGAATGACAATTATAAATGATAGTTACAATGCAAGTTTTGAATCAATGCAAGCATCATTAAAATATTTAGGAGAATTTAAAAATAGAAGAAAAGTTGCCATTTTAGGGGATATGTTTGAATTAGGAGAATTTTCAAAAGAATTGCATGAAAATGTGGGAAAAGAAGTTGTTAAAAATAAAATTGACTTGTTAATTTGTTCTGGAGAGAATTCAAAAGCTATAGCAGAAGCTGCTCAAAAAGCAGGTATGGATTCAAAAAATGTTTTTTATTTTGATAAAAAAGATGAAATAGTAGAGTTTATACTAAAAAATTTTAACAAAAATGAGGCTATTTTACTAAAAGCTTCAAATGGTATGAGATTTTTTGAAATAGCAGAAGCATTAATAAAAAATGCAAATTACTAAAGACAATATATAATGCTAGAATTTATTACTAAACTTTAAAGTTTAATTATTTACAAAAAATAAATAGTTATAGAAATTAAATATAAATGAAAATATCAATGGGTAAATATTCATTTATAGATAGGAGTGTATAAAATGGAAAAAATAAAATTAGGAGTTATCTTTGGTGGGATGTCTACAGAAAATGAAGTTTCTTGTGTTTCTGCGATGTCTGTTATTAAAAATTTAAATATTAATAAATATGAAGTTTATCCAATTTATATTGATAAAAATGGAGATTGGTATAGGACTTCTGGTATATCAAAAAAAGAAGATTTTGGAACTATTATAAATGATAAAGAAGCTATTGATAATATAATTGATTATCTAAAAGAATTAGATGTTATTTTTCCTGTATTGCATGGATTATATGGTGAAGATGGAACTATACAGGGATTATTTGAACTATTAAAAATTCCATATGTGGGTTGTAAAGTTTTAGCTTCTAGTGTCGGAATGGATAAAGTATATACAAAATTAATTTTTGAAAAAGCGGGAATTAATCAAGCAAATTATGTTTATGTTAGGACATATGAAGATAAATTTATATATGTAGATGATAGCTTTAATGAAAAAATAATGACTATAGAAGATGTTGTAAACATTTCTAATCAAAAACTTAAATTCCCAATGTTTGTAAAGCCATCAAATTCTGGTTCAAGTGTTGGAATTACAAAAGCTAATAATAATGAAGAATTAATAAGTGCAATACAAGAGGCTGCTTTGTATGATACAAAAATTTTAATTGAAGAGGGAATTGTTGGAAAAGAAGTTGAATGTGCTGTTTTAGGAAATGAAGATGTAGTAAGTTCTAGTGTTGGAGAAATTGTAGCTGCTGATGAATTTTATAGTTATGATGCAAAATATAATAATCAAGAATCCAAAACATTAATACCAGCTAATATATCTAATGAAAAAATAGAAGAAATAAGAAAGTTAGCTGTAAAAGCATTTAAAGCAATTGATGGAAAAGGATTATCAAGAGTAGATTTCTTTGTAGAGAATGGAACAGAAAAAGTTTATATTAATGAAATTAATACAATGCCAGGTTTTACGAGTATTAGCATGTATCCAAAACTTTTTGAACATGAAGGCATTGAATACTTTGAATTATTAGATAAACTAATAGATTTGGCAAGTTTATAATTAAAAAGTAATAATTAGATTTATTTGTCTATTCGTGAAAAAATACTAAAATAATAAGCAAAAAAATCCATAAAATATATGGATTTTTTTTCAATTTGTGATATAATAAGTCTACCTAATTGTGGGAGGATGTTAAATGATATACAAGGATTATTATAAAATATTAGGATTAGAGACTAGTAGAGTAACAATAGATGAAATAAAAAACGCATATAGAACAGCTGCTAAAAAATATCATCCAGATTTAAACGTTGGAGATAATTTAGCAGAAGAAAGAATAAAAGATATAAATGAAGCATATAGAGTTTTGTCTACACCAGCTCAAAAAAGAAAGTTTGATAGAGTTTGGAATTCAAAAAATAATAGCAAGCAATATAAAAATATAAAAGGAAAAAATATCTTTCAAATGTTTTTGGGTAATGTAGAGAATGTAGAAAATCAAGATATAGATAAGAAGAGACCTACAAGAGGAGAAGACATAGAAACAGAAATAAGTGTTAAACTTGAAGAGGCGTTTTTTGGCTCAGACAAGAAAATTTCTTTAAGAACAGTAGATGGAAAAATGAAGACATTTTCTGTTACAATTCCAGAGGGAATTAGAAATGGAGAAAAGATTCGTTTAATAGGTCAAGGAAAACAAGGGAAAAATGGAGGAAAAAATGGAGATTTATTTATAAAAATAAATATTGAAGAAAATAAATCTTTTAAAGTTTTTGGAAGTGACCTACATACAGATTTATTACTTTCTCCTTGGGAAGCGGCTTTAGGAACAAGGGTTGATATTAAAACAATTGATGGAGAAACAAAAGTATATATACCACAAGGAATACAAAGTGGAGAAAAAGTGAAGATTCCTAATAAGGGATATAAAAATTCAAATGGAACAAGAGGAGATTTAGTTGCTGAAATTAAAATTATGGTTCCAAAAAGATTAGAATTAGACGAAAAAGAAATGTTTGAAAAATTAAAAGAAATGTCAAGATTTAATCCGAGAACATAAAAAACTAGTGTTATGTAAGTTCTAAAACAAATTTACATAATTATTATTGACAAAAACAGTAAAATTGTATATAATTAAAGCTAGTAGTGTAACAAAAGAGAAACTATGGATTGAATCATAGAAATGAGGTGTAATAATGGATAATATACAAGGAAAACACTTTAGTATAACAGATCCAAAAGGTGTAAATACAGTAATATATCAAGTAAATAAAACAGAGAAAGAATTTTTGAAAGAATATCCTAAATATACTGTAGAGAGATTAGATCATACTGAAGAACTACGAGGAGATTTTAACAAAAAAACTTTTTATGTAGAAAATCCATCTAGAGATGGAAATAGATTGGTAATCTTATCTTTTGGACAGGATAAAGTTGTAATTAATACAGGTTTATTATTAGGTGATGAAGTTAAAATAACAAAAAAACCAACACCTTTTAAATTTACTACATTATATTCAGAAGATGAAAAAGAATATAAAGAATTTTCATATACTCCAAATTTAAAAAGGTCTATATCTATTATTGACCCAGAAACTACAGAAGAAATTAAACCAACTTTATATTTTGATGAAAGTACAAATGAAGTAAAAGGAAAATGCAAGTTGAAACCATATAAATCTTATTTTGCATTTGAAATAAGAGAAAATGATTAAGGAGGAGAAGCCAAATGGCGAAAAAACAAAATGATATTGTAAAATTTAGACCTGCTGGAAAAGATGATACTTTTACTATCGTAGGTACAGATATTAATAATATTGTCGAAAGAGAAAGATATGTTATGAAAACATCTCAAAAAGGTGTTAAAATGGAAGCGTTAAGTACAGAATTAACAGAAAACATGATAATAAAGGCAGAAGATAATATAGTTAACTCTGTAGATAGAAAGGCAGAAAAAGAACAAGATGACAGAGATGTTATTTAATTACTAAAGAATAGTAGGTGATTTTGGATGAATTACAAAATAGAGGGAGCGATAAGAAGAAATAGAAGTAAGTTTATTATTTGTGGAGTACTATGGCTTATACTTGTCATAGTACTTGTTGCGCCATTAGCATATAGCTTTTTTCAAGCTGGGCAAAAAGGCGCATCACTAGAAACGGTGATGGAAACATTTGTGAATAGTGTAACAAATCCATTTGCTACATTTTCAAATATTTTTACACAAGGAGCAACAAATAGTTTTATTTCTTTATTATTAGGCTTTACAATATTTTATTTAATATTCTTTTTTATAGGATTTTTTAAATCAGCACCAAAAAATGAATATTCAGATATTGAACATGGTTCTAGTGACTGGAGTCAAAGAGGAGAACAATATAGAATTTTAAGTAAAAATAAAGGAATTATATTAGCTGAGGACAATTATTTACCTTTAGATAAAAGAGGAAATGTGAATGTATTGGTAGTTGGACGGTTCTGGTTCTGGTAAATCTGCCTCTTATTCAATACCAAATGCTTATCAAATGCTAGGTTCATATATTTTTACAGATCCAAAAGGAGAATTATATGATAAAACAGCTGGATATTTAAAGGCACATGGATATCAAATAAAAGTTTTGAACTTAGTAAGACCACAATTTAGTGATGGATATAACCCTCTTATGCACATTTCGTCAGAACTAGATGTAGATGTTATAGCAAATACAGTTGTAAAAGGTCAAAAAACAGAAAGTGGTTCAGACCCATATTGGGATGATATGGCGGAAATGTTATTAAAGGCTTTAATTTATTATTTAATTGCTACAAGACCAGAAGAAGAACAAAACTTAGCAAGTTGTGCTGAATTAGTAAGAGCGGCAAATAAAAATGGAGGAAGCAATTTACTTACAGACCTAATTAATCAATTGCCATATGATTATCCGGCAAGAATGTATTATAAATCTATTGAAATTGCACCAGAAAAAACATATTCTTCTATTCTAAGTTCTTTGCAATCAAAACTTGGTAAATTTGACTCAAAAGATATTGCAGAACTTACATCAACAGATACAATAGATTTTGAAGAGATAGGTAGCAAAAAGACAGCAGTATATGTTATTTCATCTGATACACATACAGCGTATGACTTTTTACTTACAATTTTCTTCTCTCAAATGATACAACAATTATATGATTTTGCGGATCAAAATGGAGGGGCTTTAAAAGAGAAAACATATTTTATATTAGATGAGTTTGCAAATATTGGTAAAATACCAGACTTTGATAAAAAGATTTCTACATCAAGAAGTAGAGGAATTTCATTTAGTGTTATCTTACAAAACTTAGACCAATTGGAAGCAATTTATGAAAAATCATATGAAACAATTATGGGTAACTGTGATACACATGTATTTTTAGGAAGTAACTCATATAAAACAGTTGAATATTTTTCAAAAGCATTAGGAGAGAAAACAATAGAAAGAGATAGTTTATCTATTAATAAAGATAAAAGAAATCATAAAACTGGAAAAAGTATATCAGATCAAGTTATGGCAAGAGCATTAATGACGCCAGACGAACTAAGAAGAATGGATAATGATGATTGTATAATTTTTGAAAAAGGAATAAAACCAGTAAAAGCTAAGAAATTCTATTATTTTAAACATCCAATGGTAAAAGAGTTAGCAAAATTGGAAATTAGTCATAATGACATTGGAGAAATAGATAGAGGAACTTGGAGAAAATACAATCCATATAATCCGTATGTAGAAGAAAATGATGAAAAGACAGTACAAAATTTAAATATAGAATCTTTAGATGACTTATTTGAAGATATAGATAAGCCAAAAGAAAAAGATATTGTTTCAACTCCAGAGGAAACAAAGCAGAATTTGCTTATGGATGACATGTTTGAAAAAGAAGATAAACTTAAAGATGTTCCTCCAATTTTGCCACTTGAAGATGAAGAAGAGACATATGATTTACAAAAAGAATTGGAAGCTAAATTTGATGAATTATTTGGTCCTTTTGATGAAGATGAATGAGAATATAATGTTTATAAAATGTTTTGGTTATCATAATATGAGGTAATGAAGTATAAGAATATTTGGTATTATTTAATAATAAAAAAGTGCCCTAAAATAGGACACTTTTTTAGGTAGGAGATATTTTTTTATTTACAGTTGAGAGTTATTCATAAATGTACCCATATTTTATTCCATTGCCAGATGGATATTCTACATATTGCATGTATTTGCCATTTCCATCGTGAAATCGTACGTACTTGTAAACTCTTCCGTTGTCACTAGGGTATATTTGCCCAATTACAGGATAACTGTTACCATCAGGGCCAGCGTATACACTTATATAGGAAGATACTGGATGGGGAATTTTATAATTGTTGTCTTGATAAAAGCGTGCGATGTTACTTGAATAATATTCAATGTTAGAAGCATTTATATAAGCTCTTTTTCTTTGACCATTAGGAACATTGTACTCTACATAAGCCCAGCTACTATTTAAGGGTCTGCATAAAACAGCAACATATTCGCCAGCATTAACAGAACCAGCATAAAAAGATGTGTTTGGAGCGTAATATGTATTGCTAGAAGTTTTAACTAGCCCAACTGCTGTTTGTGGGTATCCACCTGAATAATATAAGTTATCTTTACTGATGAACCCCCGTTTAAAAGAGCTTCCTGCACTGTATTCGATGTAAACTCTATTTCCATCGGAATATAGTTGGGTTACACCTTCGCCAGCATTTACGGAACCTATTGCACCTCCACTTGCGTTAGTGATAGTTGAAGTTACTCTTACTTGATTCCAGCCACCTTTAGAATAGTCAACGGCCAATATTGATGATGGCTGAATGATAGCTAAAGCTGAAATAATTGCTAAAGCAAAATATAAAATCCGATTTTTAATGTTTTTTGTCATAATAAAATCCTCCTTTTGATATCCCTACCTAATTACAGAGTGCTTTAACTAAAAGCTATTTATATATTAACATAAATTTATTAAAAAAGATAAAAAGGTAAGAAAGATTAGAAAAAAGTAAAAAAGTTTTAAATATGAAACTTTATTACTTTTTTTGTGCTCTTATTTAATAAGGGGGAAGTGTATGGTAAATTTATTAATTATTGAAGATAATTTAATTGAATCTTATTTTTTAGTTAACTATATATGTAAAAAAATTCCAAATATTAGATTATACAATATAGCTTCTACGGGTGCTGAAGCAATGAATATTATTAGAGATGAAAAAGTGGATATAATAATATTGGATTTAAAATTACCTGATATGAGTGGGATGGATATATTAAATTTTATTTCAAAATATAATATATCTAGGTATAATTCATCAATCATAATTTTTACTGGTGAAATGGGATTATTAAAAGAAATAATTGGAAATAAATATATTTTTAATTATATTTCTAAAACAAATAGCTTAGATGTTATAATAAAACAACTTAAAGAATTGATTTGTGTAAAAGAAAAAGAAAATAGCAAAGATTTGATACAAGAACAGATAAAAACAGAATTAGAATTGCTACATTTTAATTTTTCATATATTGGAACACAATATTTATATGAATGTGTTTATCAATGTTATTTAAAAAAGAACTTATATAATATTAATTTGTATAAAGAAATTTATCCGACCATATCAAAAAAATACCATAAGACAATAAGTTCAATAAAAGCAAATATTTTTCTAACTATTTCTAGAATGTATTGTGAAATAGATGAAAAAGAATTATATGATTATTTTGGATATAATATTATAGAGAAACCAAAAACAAAAGAACTGGTAATTAACATATTACAAAAAATGAAAGAAAATTTACAATAATAAATATAATTATAATTTTATAATGGTTAAAAAATTTAATTAATATTATACATTAATAAAAAGTTGAAACTTTTTTGATTTTTTTAGTATCTTTACTATTAGAGGGGAGTGTTAAAATGAGTTCTCAAAAAAATTTGAAAAAATTTGAACAAATATATAATGAAACATATGATAATGTTCTTAAATATGTAATATGTAAATGTAGAAATTTAAGTGATGTAGATGATATTATACAAGAAACATATTTAGAGTTTTATAGAGTATTACAAAGAGGAAAACATATTTTAAATAAAGAAGCCTATATTATTACCATTGCTAAAAATAAAATGATTAAATATTTTAAATTAAATGAAAAGACAAAAAGTATTTCAATATTTCAAGAAAAAGGTGATGAAAATATTGTAATTGATTTAGATTCGCGGCATTGATTTGGAGGCAGAATTCATAACGAAAGATAATATGGATAAAACTTGGGAATATATAAATTCTGTACATACAGATACTGCTAAAATTTTTTATTTACATTTTATTTTAAATATGACATTTAATCAAATTTCTAGAGAGTTAGGATTAAATGAAGCTACAATAAAAACTAGATTATATAGAGGATTAAAAGATACAAGGAAACATCTTTTGGGGGGTGATATTATTGAAAAATAAAATGGAAATACAGAGATATTTTAAAAATCAATACTATAATAAAGATTCTAATTATAAAGCAATTTTATCTGAAATTATAAAAGATGAAAAAATGTACCAAAAATCAATTTTTAAGATGGTAGCTGCTATAATAATTACATTTATAGGAATGACAAGTATTGTTGTTGCCGGAGTTAATGTTTATGATGAGTATATTAAGAAAAAAGGTGAAACTGATACAGAAGAATTTTTTATTACGGAAACAGGAAGATTTTCAACTGATTTTTCTAATGATATGATTTTTGTAAAAGAGACAGGATTATACTATAAAATAATAACCAATATGATGGATTATAGTAGTTATAAGATAAAACTTCAGGAATTACCTGAAATGACAGAAGAAGATTTTAAAGAGAACTTTTTAATTATACTTGCAAATTGGGGGACTCGTCAACCAGATGAATCTGACTTGACAATATCAGAGATAAAAGCAGATGAGAGGACAACTTATGTAACTCTTAGACAAAAAGAAAAACCAAACTATGATAAAACTTCTATGATTATATATGCGGAATGCCATAAATCATTATTGAGAGAAAAGATTGAAATAAGTATCGAAAAGAGTAATTTACAAAATCCTAATTTTGTGAATTTGGAAAGTTTGCCAAATGATTATAGTATAGAAGAGGCTTTAAAAGATGGATGTTTTGTGGAAGAAAACAATAGGGTACTTTCAAAAGATAAATATGCAATAGATGAATTAATCGAAAATTCAAAGAAGGGAGTAGAATCATGTGTAAGAATATATTCAAAATTTAATAATTATGTTAGAATTATAGACTTGGAATTTAAGAATGGAATATTTATTGCTAATGGTTTTACTTCAGAAAATAAAAACATATATACAAAGTCATTTAGGTATCTAACAAAAAGTTATTATAAAAATGATATTTATACATATGGTTATAATGATATTGATTCTTCAGATGGTGCTGGTATATTATTAGAGATATATTTGGATTAAATTTACTAAATTTTGTTATTAGAGGGTTTTTACTTTAGAAATCCTCTAGTATTTAATTTTAGTATAATTTTACAAGAACTATTTTTTAGAGTTTCAAAAAGATTAATTTACGTATATATACTTATTTTATTCTAATAAATTGGATAAAATAAGTATATTTTAAAAATTTCAACAGCTTTTAATAAATTGGTTAAACTTTGTATTTTTACTTGATTTCTTAAACTTTTTAATATTTTCTTCTATGTTGTCTATAATAACTTATTTTGATACTGTTATGAACTTTTTAAGTTATGAGGACTGATTGATTCCTTTTATTTTTTTTGAATAACTTTTTTAACTTTGAATAGTTACTTCTTTTTTCAAAACTTTGTTTTGTTCGCTTGTTTTTTTTTATTAGATAATATATATTTAAACATATAAATTTTAGGAGGAAATTATGAAATTTGTACATATCGCAGACATGCACTTTGATTGTCCATTTATTAACTTATCAGATAAAGATGGACTTGGAGATATAAGAAGATTAGAGCAAAGAAAAGTATTTAAAAAAGTAATAGATTATATAAAACAAAATAATATAGAATTATTATTTATTGCTGGAGATTTATATGAACAACAATATATAAAAAAGTCAACCATAGAATATATAAATCAATTATTTCAAGAAATACCAGAAACAAGAATATTTATATCACCAGGAAATCATGACCCATATTTAAAAAATTCTTATTATAATAAATTCTCTTGGAGTAAAAATGTAAAAATATTCACATCAAAAATAGAAAAAGTAGAACTGGAAAATGCTAATATTTATGGTTACGGATTTGATGATTTTTATTGCAGAAATGTTGATATTGATTCTATAAATTTAGATAATAAAGATAAATTTAATTTTTTAATAATTCATGGGACGTTAGATGGTGCTAATTTAGATGATAAAGAATATAACTCAATGCCAAAAAAAATGCTTAAAGAAAAAGGATTTAATTATGTCGCATTAGGACATATTCATAAACTAGATTATAATCAAGAAAATAACCAAAATATTGTATATCCAGGGTCAACAATATCATTAGGATTTGACGAACTTGGAAAACATGGCATGATTGTGGGAGAGCTAGAAGAAAAAGAACTTGAGCTAAATTTTATTCCATTGGATGAATGGGAATTTAAATTAAAAGAAATAGATGTCACAGAATTACATTCAAAAGAAGATTTAATTGAAAAAATAAATGAATTAGAATTTGATGAAAGAGAATTAATTGAAATTATTTTAATTGGAAAAAGAAACTTTGAAATAGATAAATATGAATTATATAAATTAATTTCTAATGAAAAAATAATAAAAATTAAAAATAAAACAAAAATAAATTATGATTTAAAAAAATTAGCTAATGATACAACTTTAAAAGGATTATTTGCTAAAGAAATGTTGGAAAAATTAGAGGACGAAAATATAACAGAAGAAGAAAAAGAAATATTAGAAAAAGCTGTTGAAATTGGAATGGAAGCACTAGACTAAAAATTAAATATAAAATAAATAAAAAAATAACTAATTAAAATAAAATAAATTTAAATATTAAAATAAATTAATTATTAAATATAAAATAAATAAAAATAATTTAAATAAATTAATATTAAATAAATAAAAATAATTAAAATAAATTAATTATTAAATAAATAAAAACAATTAAAATAAATTAATTATTAAATATAAAATAAATAAAAATAATTTAAATAAACTAATATTAAATAAATAAAAATAATTAAAATAAATTAATTATTAAATAAATAAAAACAATTTAAATAAATTAATTATTAAATAAATAAAAATAATTAAAATAAATTAATATTAAATAATTAAAAATAATAAGATAAATAAAATTAATTAAAAAATAAAATTAAATTATAAATAAAATAAAATTATAAATAAAATAAAATAAAAATAAAATAAAACATAATATTAATTTTAAAAATAATAAAATATTTATTTTAATAATATAAAAATTAGGAGGAATAATTTTGAAAATAAATAATTTAAAAATAAATTCCTATGGAAAATTACAGAATAAAGAAATTAATTTAGATAATGGAATTAATTTAATATATGGGCAAAATGAAGCAGGGAAATCAACATTAATTAAATTTATTGTTAATTCATTTTATGGAATATCTAAAAATAAAAAAGGTAAAGAATTATCAGATTATGATAAATATAAACCCTGGCAAGGTGAAGAGTTTTCAGGAAAATTAGAATATGAATTAGATAATAAAAATAAATACGAAATATATAGAGATTTTAATAAAAAAAATCCGAAAATATTTAATGAAAATATGGAGGATATTTCTAAAGAATTTAATATAGATAAAAATAGAGGAAATGAATTTTTTTATGAACAAACAAAAATAGATGAAGACTTATTTTTGTCAACACTTGCAATTAATCAAAATGAAGTTAAATTAGAAGGACAGGCACAAAACTTTTTAATACAAAAGATAGCAAATTTGGCACAAACAGGAGATGATAATACATCATTTAAAAGAGTAATTGACAGATTAAATAGAAGACAATTAGATGAAGTTGGGTCAGATAGATCTAGGGAAAAGCCAATTAATATAATTAATAAAAATATTCAAAGTTTAGAAGAAGAAAAACAGGAATTAGAAAAATATAAAAATTTTCGATATGAATTTGAGGAAGAAGAAAATAATCTGAGAGAAGAAATTTTAGAATTAGAAAGTGAAGAAGTTTTTTTAAAAGATTTAAAGTTTTTAAATGAAAAAGGAAAAATAGAAAAAGAAAAAATAAAAATAAAAGAAAATATAAAAATAGAAAGTTTAGAAAAAATAAATTTATTAAAAAATAAAATAAATGAATTTAAATTAAATAATAAAAATATTTTAGAAAAATATTTAAATAATAATTCAGAAAAAAATATTAATAAAAAAAATAATAAATTAAATAAAAATAAATTAATAAAAAAATTAAATATTATTTTAGTTTTATTAATTATTATAAATATTATTCAATTTATTTTCATTAAAAATAATTATTTTAAATATATTTTTCTTCTTACAGTACCAACGTTTTTAATTTTTTATATTTTTTTAATAAATAAAGAAAAGGAAAAAATAAAAAATAAAGAAAAAATAGAAAAAAATAATTTTGAGAAAATAAATTTGGAATTAATTAATTTAGAAAATGAGAAAAAAATATTAGAAAAGAATTTAAATAATTTAAATGATGAAATAAATAAATTAAAAAATAATTTAATTTTAAAAATAAATTTAGAAAAAGAAAAAATTAAAAATAATTATTTAAATAAAATAGAAAAAAATAAAATAAATAATTTTTTGGAAACAGATAATTTAGAACAGATAAATTTTGAAATAGAAAATTTACAAAAAGATATAAACAATAAAAAATTAAAATTACATTCATTAGATTTGGATAAAAAAAATATAGAACCAAAGTTAGAAAATTTATCAAAAATTGAGGAGAAATTAGTTGACAATAATGAAAAAATGTTAACCTTGCAAAAATTAAATGCTAGTATAAATGTAGCAAAAGAAACTTTGAATTCAGCCTATGAGCAAATGAAGAATTCAGTAACCCCTAAGTTTACAGAGAACTTATCTAAAAATATTTCTAATATAACAAACGATAAATATAAAAAAGTAATGTTTAATGAAATGGAAGGTCTAATTGTTGAATTAGAAAATGGAGACTATATTCCTGTAAATAGATTTAGTGTTGGTACAATAGAACAACTATATTTATCATTAAGACTTTCTATGATTGATGAATTATCAGATGAAAATGTTTTAATTTTATTAGATGAAGCTTTTGCATTTTATGATGATGATAGATTAAAAAATATTTTATTATACTTAAACAATCAATTTAAAGATAGGCAAATTATAATTTTTACTTGTACTAATAGAGAAAAGAATATTTTAGAAAGTGCAGATATTAAATATAATTATATAGAAATGTAAAAGTTCATGTTGCATGAAACTTGGTAAAATATTATATAAAATTTATAATTGATAAGGAGAATTAAAATGAAAAAATTATTAGCAAGTGACTATGATCAAACATTTTATATAAATGATGAAGATATAGAAAAAAATAAAATAATGGTAGAAAAATTTAGGAATTCAGGTAATTTATTCGTTATTGCAACAGGTAGAAGCTATGATGATTTTATGAGAAAGAAGAAGCAGTACAACATTAAATATGATTTTGTTATTATAAATCATGGAGCTACTATTTTAGATAATGATAATAACATTATATTTACATATACAATGCCAAATGAAATTTTAGAAAATCTAAAAAAAGATTTAAGATTAGAAAGGTCATCTCAGAACTTTTGTTGTAGTGGACTTGAAAGTAGGGTGGACTTTGAACATAAAAATTTAACAAAAGTTCAGGTTAAATATGATAATTTAGAGTATTCTAATAAAATGGAAAAAGCATTAAAAGAAAAATATAGTGACATTTTGAATATTTATTATGTAAGTGGAAATTCATTAGAAATAATATCAAAAGATATAAATAAATCTAAAGCAATACAACTATTATCAGAAAAGATAAATATAAATGAAAAAGACATTTATACTGTTGGAGATGGATATAGTGATATAGATATGGTAACAGATTATAATGGATTTGCAATGAAAGAGTCTGTTAAAGAATTGAAAGATGTTGCTATAGAAGAAATAAATAGTGTAAGTGAATTAATACAAAAAATAGGAATGTAATGGTATTGCTTTGTGATAGAAACATAATTTATACTTGTAAATAGAATAAAAATATAGTATAATATTAAAAGTATTTTATAAAGGAGAATATTTATGTTTGAAAAATTAGAAGCAGTAGAAAAGAGATATGAAGAATTGACAAAAATGATAAGTGACCCAGAAGTAATATCAAATCAATCTGAATGGCAAAAAGCTATAAAGGAACATGCTAGTATAGAAGATATAGTTTTTAAATTTAGAGAATATAAGAAGGCAAAAGAAGCAATGGAAGAAGCCAAAGAGATGATGGAAGATAAAGAACTTAAAGAATTGGCTGAAATGGAATATTATGATAATAAAGAAAAATTGCCTAAAATAGAAGAAGAATTAAAGATATTATTAATTCCTAAAGATCCAGATGATGACAAAAACATTATTTGTGAAATTAGAGCTGGAGCAGGTGGAGAAGAAGCAGCATTGTTTGCTGGTACACTATTTAGAATGTACACAATGTATTCAGAAAGAAAACATTGGAAAATGGAAGTTTTAAATGAAAATGAAACAGGGCTTGGAGGTTATAAAGAAATAACTTTCATGGTAACTGGAAAAGGTGTATATAGTAGACTTAAGTTTGAAAGTGGTGTCCATAGAGTTCAAAGAGTTCCAGATACTGAAAGTAGTGGTAGAATTCATACATCAACAGCTACGGTTGCAGTACTTCCAGTTGTAGAAGATGTTGAAATAGAAATAAATCCAGCAGATGTTAAAATGGAAGTTTTCCGTTCTTCTGGTGCTGGGGGACAACATATTAATAAAACATCATCAGCCGTAAGACTTATACATGAGCCATCAGGAATAGTTGTTGAATGTCAAACAGAAAGGTCTCAGTTCCAAAATAGAGATAATGCGATGAAAATGCTTAGAACTAAGTTATATGAAATAGAAAAACAAAAACAAGATAGCGAAGTTGCTAATGCTAGAAAATCTCAAGTTGGATCAGGAGATAGAAGTGAAAAAATAAGAACATATAATTATCCACAAGGTAGAATTACAGACCATAGAATAGGTATGAGCATTTATCAAATGGAAAATTTCTTAAATGGGGATATTGATGAAATGGTTGATAATTTGATTGCTGCGGATAGAGCTGAAAAATTAAAAGGTGATGAAGAATAAATGAGTAACTCGTTGTAATAATTTTGTGCTATTCAAATAGAATAGTACAAAATGTTATAAGGAGTTTTTTTATGAGCGAAATTTTGAAAACGACATTATTAGGATTATTTTTTGGAACATTTGGAACTACATTGGGAGGAATATTAGGAATAGTTATCAAGAAAAATTCAAACAAATTTTTAAGTTTTATATTATCATTTGCATCAGGGTTAATGATGTCTGTTATATGTTTTGATTTGATACCAGAAGCCTTAGGGATTAGCACTATATATGGTGTGGTGTTTGGAGTTTTAATTGGTATAATATCAATGATTTTTTGTGACATAATAGTACAGAAAGGGTTTTCTAAGAAAAAGGATAAATACATTAATAATAATGAATTGTTGAAAACAGGGATTATTGTTTCAATAGGATTGGCAATACATAATTTTCCTGAGGGGTTGGCAATTGGTTCAGGATTTGAAGCTTCAATAAAATTAGGCTTAGGGCTTGCAATAGCAATATGCCTGCATGATATACCAGAAGGAATATCAATGTCAATTCCCATGAAAAATGGAGGAATGAGTTCATTAAAAGTGATTTATTATGTGGTGTTATCCGGAATAACTACAGGGATAGGAGCATTTTTTGGAGCCATTATTGGTTCAATATCAGAAGCTGTAATTGCTGTTTGCCTAAGTTTTGCAGCTGGTGCAATGCTGTATATTGTATCTGGAGAGTTAATACCTGAATCAAACAAATTGTATAAAGGAAGAATGTCTGCTATTGGGAATATGATAGGTTTTATTATTGGAATTTTTGCAACACAATTGTAAAATAAGTAAAAAGAATGATGAACAAATCGAATTTTTAAAGATATGTATATACAAAAGAAAGAGGTTTAATTGTATTTTAATATACGAAAAAATGTTTGAAATAAATTTAAAATTCTATTGACTTTATGACTTTATAATTATATAATTTGGGAGAATAACAAGAAATAAAATATATTAAGAATATACAGAAATGGAGATAAAAATGCAAGATATATTGAAAAATTTAAATGATAAACAATATGAAGCAGTAGTAAATACAGAAGGACCATGTTTAGTAATTGCTGGAGCTGGTAGTGGAAAGACAAAGGTGCTAACTCATAAAATTGCATATTTAATTGGAGAAAAAAATGTTTTACCATGGAATATATTAGCAATCACATTTACTAACAAAGCTGCAAATGAGATGAAAGAAAGAATTACAAATTTAGTTGGAGATGTTGCTCAAGATATTTGGATGGGAACATTTCACTCTATTTGTGTTAGAATATTAAGAAAATTCATAGATAGATTAGGTTTTGACTCATCATTTATTATTTTTGATACAAGTGACCAAAAAACATTAATTAAAACATGTATAAAAAATATTGGATTAGATGATAAAATGTTTACAGATCGCTCTGTTTTATCTGAAATAAGTAATGCTAAAAATGAGATGCTAGAACCAGAACAATATACAGTTAGAGCAAATGGAGATTTTAGAAAGGAAAAAATTGCATTAGTATATGAAATGTATCAAAAAAGATTAAAGGAAAACAATGCGATTGATTTTGATGATATTATAAATTATACTATTAAAATTTTAATGGAAAATCCAGACATATTAGAATATTATTCAAATAAGTTTCAATATGTTTTAGTAGATGAATATCAAGATACAAACAAGGCACAATTTACATTGGTAACAATGTTAGCTTCTAAAAATGGGAATATTACAGTTGTTGGTGATAATGATCAAGGAATTTATAGTTTCCGTGGAGCCGATATATCTAATATTTTGAACTTTGAAAGAGATTTCCCAGGAACAAAAATTATAAAACTTGAACAAAATTATCGTTGTACAGGAAATATTTTAAAAGCTGCAAATAGTGTAATAAAAAATAATGAAGTAAAATATAAAAAGCAATTATGGACAGAAAACGAAACAGGAAATTTACCTAAAGTTTATTCTGCAAAAAATGAATATGATGAAGGAACATATATTGCAAATGAAATTGAACATCTAAGAAGAGAGGAATATTATAAGTATTCGGATTTTGCTATACTATATAGAATGAACTCACAATCAAGAGCTATAGAGGAAATTTTAAGAAGAGAACAAATTCCATATAAAATTATAGGCGGATTAAAATTCTATGAAAGAAAAGAAATTAAAGATATTATTTCTTATCTAAGGTTGATTCAAAACCCAGCAGATAATTTAAGTTTAAAAAGAATTATAAATGAGCCTAAAAGAGGAATTGGAAAAACAAGTTTAGATAAAATTGAACAGATGTCAGATGAAAATGGAATAGCAATGTATGAAATTATCAAGAATGCTGATCAATATGGATTAAATAGAGTGTTTTTAAATTCGAGAGAATTTATTAATTGTATTGAAGAACTAAGAGCAAAAAAAGATGAATTAAAATTGTCTGAATTGATTAAAGAAACTTTGAAAAAAACAGGTTATACAAAAGCATTAGAAAACGAGAATACAATAGAAGCAGAAAATAGAATAGAAAACTTAGACGAGTTTTTAACTGTTGCTATTGAGTTTGAAGAAGAGTCAGCAGAAAACCAGCTAAGTGACTTTTTAGAGGGAATTACTTTATCAAGTGATATTGATAATATGGAAGAAGCAGATGAATCTGTTACTTTAATGACATTACATAGTGCTAAAGGTTTGGAATTCCCTGTTGTTTTCTTAGTTGGAATGGAAGAGGGAATTTTTCCTGGATATAAATCTATTTCAGAACCTCAGGAATTAGAAGAGGAGAGAAGACTTTGCTATGTGGGAATTACTAGAGCTAAAGAAAACTTATATTTAACTTGTAGCAAGCAAAGAACAATTTTTGGTTCAACAAGTTGTAATCCAGTTTCGAGATTTTTAAAAGAAATTCCAAATGAATTATTAGATGGATATGATGAAATGTTTGGAGAAAATAACCAAACTAATAGTTCTATATTTGGAGATTCTAAATATAGCTGGACATATGGTAGTCAAAATAATGGTAATATAAAGACTTATAAAATAGATACAAAAGAACCATCAGTGGCTGCTTCGAATGCTAATACAGGTTTTGCTTTTAGAAGTGCAGAAAGTTTCTTAAATTCACTTAGCAAAAAGTCTGGAGATTCAAATGTAGATTTGTCTCAATATCAAAAAGGAGTTAGAATTTTCCATAAAAAATTTGGAGAAGGAACGATTAGTAATGTTGATCCTGAAGGAGATGACTTAAAAGTAGATATTCAATTTGATAAAGTGGGACATAAAAGATTGATGGCAAAATTTGCTAAATTAGAAATAATTGAGTAAAAGAGAAAGAGCATTTTACTATATTGTAAGGTGCTCTTTTGAAATTTGTTTAGTAGTTTGGATTTTGGGATAAGGCATAATTTCATCCGTTCTGTATAATAAATAATCAATACTTGTATTGTAGTAATCTGCTAATTGTGACAATAATTCTAATGGTATATTTCTTTTATTAATTTCATAGTAAGAATATGCAACTTGTGAAATATTTAAAAAACTACTTAATTGTTTTTGTGTTAAGTCATTGTCTTCTCTTAGATTTTTTATTCGAGTTTTCATATCTTTTGTTTCCTTCCTTATAAAAATATTTATATTGTAAATAATAATTAAGAAGAATTGCTATAATGTATAATATTTGGAAATTATAGTCTTCAAAATTTTGATGTTATGTATAAGTATGGATAATTAAAAAAATTATAGAATAAAATAAAATATTATATTGAATTTTAAAACAAAATGTTTTAAAATGGGTTTGTAGCAAAAGAAAAGGAGAGAGTTTAAGTGAAGAAATTAAATGTAAAAAAAGAAAGTGGAATCACACTTATTGCTTTAGTAATAACAATAATAATTTTATTGATATTGGCGGGAATAACAATAGCAACACTAACAGGAGAAAATGGATTATTTGCAAGAGCAAAAGAAGCAAAATTAGAAACAAAAAGATCACAAATAATAGAGTGGCTTAACCTAAAATTAATAGAAGAACAATCAGCAGATATAAATAGAACATCAGAAGAGATAATAATAGCAACAAGAGAAAATGTGATAAAAAATCAAAATGAACTAAAACAAATTGGAAAAGATGTATCAATAGGAGAAGTATTAAATGAAACAATAAATGAAGATTCTAAGAGAGTAAACACGTATTTTGAAGTGATAGTTGATGGAGATATATATAAAGTAGAAATGAGTGGTGCCAAATTAATAGGAAGTCTAAATGAAATAGGACCAAAGATAAGTTTAAAAAATATAGCAAACACCACAAACACAATAACAGTAAATGTGAAAGTAGAACAAAATGAAGGCGGAAAAATAGAGTATTACATAAAGGGAGAAGATGAGGAAAAATACACATTAAAAGAAACAGGAACAAATGAGACATATATATATTTAAATTTAGAACAAAATAAAAAATACAATATAAAAATAGTTGCAACATCAAAAAATGGAAGAACAGCAGAAGTACTTGCAAATGCAACAACAGGAAAAGTAGCAGATTTAACAACAGGAAATACAACATTTGAATATAGCACAAAAGAGTGGACAAATGGAAATGTAACAGTAACGGCCAAACCAACAGTAACAGGATACACAGTACAAACGAGTAAAGATGGAAGGAGCTGGACAGACACAGCAATACAAACAGTTACAGCAAATGGAACAGTATATGCAAGGCTATGGGATGGAACAAATTATGGAGGAGCAGCATCTGGTAGTGTAACAAATATAGACAAAACAAAACCAATAGTAACAGGAGTAAACACAACAACAAATAGTATAAAAATAACAGCAACAGATGAAGCAAGTGGAATAATAGGATATGCAGTAACAACAAGCACAGTGACACCAGAATTATCAAACTTCACAACATGTGCAAATACAAAAACACTAAATGTAACAGTACAAAATAAAACACAAGGAACAGCATATTATGTATGGGTAAAAGACCAAGCGGGAAATATAAGTGAAAGCCAAAAGACAGAAACAAAGAAATTAGAGATAGGTATGACTGTAAAGTATGTACCAAGTGGAACATATAATTGGCAAGCAAAATATTGCTCAACAAAACAAACGCAAGATAATTTATTAAATAGTGCGGAAACAAGTTTTAAAATAAGTGAATGGAGAATATTAGATATAGTAAATGGAAAAGTAACATTAGTACCAACAACTCCAACAATAGGTAAAGTATATTTAGGACAAGCACAAGGATATAACAATGGTGTAAAATTATTAAATGATGCATGTAATAACTTGTATGGAAATTCAAGTAAAGGAATAACAGCAAGAAATATGAATATAGGAGATATAGAAAAATACATGAAACCAAAAGCTTTAGAAGAAGCACATCAGTATAACAATGGATATGTATCATATAATAAGCAAATATCGTTACCATATACAAAAGAGAAAAACCATCCAACAATATATGCAAGGGAAGATTTAAGTGTAATTAATGGAGTAAAAAAAGTAAATGGAATAGGATTGAGTGAACAGACAAAATTCATAGAAAAAACAGAAAGTAGTGCAACAGATGGAATAATAGCATACGAAACAAGTATTCAACCATATCAAACATATTGGAATAAAGATAACGCATTTATGCAGGCGGGATTTCAAACAGCAATTAATGGAACAAAGTATTATGATTTAATAATGCCAAATGGAGCAAGTACAGAATATTGGTTGTCTTCACGTTGTATATATGCTCATCCTGAAGATTGTAGTTTTTATATGAGAAATGTGTATCAAGGTATGCCGTTTTCGAGTCACTTATCTCATTCTGGAGATGCGCTTTCAGGTGTCAGTGATGGGGTTAGCCATTCTTTGTTCCCAGTAGTTTATCTAAATTCTGAACTTATAACTGAAGATGAAACAAATAAACTTGTAGTAAAATAATGACATGTGATGAAGGTAATATATTTAATGGTAGTTTAACACCAGGGAATCGAAAAATTTTATAAATTCATATTATTGGATAGCTACAGGAGTGAAACAATATGCAATGTGGTATGTTTGACAAAGTGGATATACAACATATAGTTCAGGAATGCAATATTGTTATGGAATTCGCCCAATAATAAAAATGAATGATGGTGTTTATGTTGTAAGTGGAGATGGAACAGAAGATAATCCTTATGTATTAGGAAAATAGTATAAATGAAATAAAAATTAAAAACAGGTTATGCTAATAGATAATGTAGTTAACCTGTTTTTTGATTTTTTATAAAATGACTGCTTGAAATTTTAAATGTATAAATTATAAAAAAATAGGAATAATAATTAAAGAGAAAAATGGAAAGGAATGATAAAAATGGCAGATTTAAATCAATTAGAATTACAACACTTAAGACATTTAATAGGAGCACATGAAACAGCTTACCAAAAATTAAATACTTTTTCAGGACAAGCAGTAGATCCACAAATAAAACAAATATTTACAAAGGCAGCGCAAGATTCTTTAAATACAAAACAAAAATTAATGTCTTTTTTAAATAATTAATAGGAGGAAAATATAATGGATGAAAAAACAATGGTAAATGATATTTTAGCTGGGGTAAAATCAGATTTAACAGCATATCAAACTGCTATTACAGAAGCTGAAAATATGAATTTAAGACAAACTTTACAACAAATTAGAAATAATGACGAAAGTTTTCAATATGAAATGTTTAAGATAGCACAAAGTAAAGGTTATTATCAACCTGCACAAAAGGCTACAGTAACAGAAATAAGTACAGTTAAAAATGAATTACAATAAATTTAAAAGGGATGAAGCAAATGGTCAATTTGCTACGTCCCTTTTGACCATTTTTGATAGTGTTAGATATAGTGAGAAAAATAAAATAAAAAATAAAAAATGAGAGAAATAGTAAAAAATTGTTACGGAAAATGGAAATTGATGTATTGCAAAAAATATAAAAAAGTTGTACAATATGTTATGTTATAAATAAGTTATGATAAAGGAGATTATCATGTTAAAAAAATTATGCGTACATACTAGAAGGTCAATGAAGCTGATAATATTGATTTCTGTTGCACTTTTATTGATTGCTGGATGTGTGGCTTGTTTTTATAAAGTTAGTTATAGTGTAACAATTGATGGTGAATTAGTTGGTTATACAGATAATAAGAGCAAATTACAAACTAAGATTAATGATTATACGGAAAATGGTGAAAACGAGAATACTGCTTTTGTGCAAGTTGATAGTTTACCAAAATATAAAATGTGTTTACTAAAAAGAAATGTAGAGACTAATGATGAGGAAATTTTTAATCTTATTAAAGATGATGGTGTTACATATTATAGATATTATGCTATTTTAGTTAATGATGAAGAAAAGTTATATGTATCTGACTTTTCAGAGGCTGAAGAAATAGTAAACCAATTAAAAGAAAAGAAAAGTTCAAATATGGAACAGATTGCGATTAGCGAAAAGTATGAAACAGAAATTAAAGAATTTACTACAGTTGCTGATGCAGTATCTAGTTTGTATGTAGAACCTAAACAAGTAACTGTTGCTTCAAATAAAAAATCTAATAGAAGTAAAACATATAACAGAGGTTCAACTGGAAGTGTTAATATAGCTTCTAATATGTCAGGTGGAAAAGTACCATTAGGAATTTCTTTGACGAGACCTGTTTCAGGGATTATTACTTCTAGGTTTGGAGCAAGTAGTAGTATAAGAAGGTCTTCACACACTGGGTTGGATATAGCAGCATCAAGGGGAACACCAGTTGTGGCAGCATCTTCTGGAACTGTTACATTTTCTGGATGGAAAGGTTCATATGGATATTTAATGGTAATTACACACAGTAATGGTGTACAAACATATTATGGACATTGTGATAAATTATATTATCCAGCTGGAACTAAAGTATCACAAGGACAAGCAATTGCCTCAGTTGGTTCTACAGGTAATTCAACAGGACCACATTTACATTTTGAAATTAGAGTAAATGGTGTTGCATATAATCCACAAAATTATATATATTAAAAGAAACAATCCACAGTTTTTAAGAAAATGTGGATTGTTTATTTTATAAATTTAATAATAATATAAAACTTATTTGCAAAAATATTTTATTCCTGTTTTAATAGCATTGTTTTTTATAATAAGGTTTCCGTATTCTTTTAATTTTGCTTCAAAATTTTTGCTATAATTTACCTTAGTAGAAAACTCGGTTATAATATTAGTAAATATTTTTAATTCTGTGCTAGAATTATTTAAATTATCAATAAATAAGTAATATGTATCAAGATATGAGTATAAAATACAATTTTTAAATAAACCTTTTAAAGAAAGAAGTTTTGTTCTATTTATTGAATTACAAAAATTACAAAAATCTTCGAATGTATTAAATGAGTATATATTTGTATTCTGTAAGTGAGTATTTTTTCTTTTTATAGTTAAATACTTTTTTGACGCTTTACTAAATGAATTAGAGTTTATGCTATTATATTTTGTTATTGTAAAAACACAAGTATCATCTCCTGTATAAGATGTTTCAATTAACAATTTATATCCATCTGTGTCAAATCCGACTTCTTTTTGTGCTTTGTTTAAGATTTCTAATAATAAAGAACTAGAATCTGGAATTTGTAATAATAAATTATGTATATTTGTAGATTTATCTATAAAGTCTTCCTGATGTAAGATAATCCTAATTTTGTTTTCTGTAAGTTTTTCAATTTTCATTTAGATACCTCCTGTACTATAAATTTATTATACTACTTTTTATATTATATGAAAAGCTGTAAATTTTGACAATTTTTTAAAGAAGTATAAGTTAAATATATTTCATATATGAACAATATTGTTTATTGTTATAAAATTTTATAATTTACTTGAAAAAAGGACAAAATCAAGGTATAATATCAATATCAAAAATGGGTAGCCGTAAGAAATTGTAAATTGGAGGTAAAAGAATGGCAACAAAAGATAAGAGTTTTTGGATATTATTAGTATTTATATTATCAGGTTTAGTTATAGGGGGGCTATTAGGAAAATTAGCTGGTAATGTACCGTGGCTTTGGTGGCTTGGGTATGAGCAAGAATTTGGATTAGAAAATCCAATAATGCTAGATTTAAATGTATTAAGAATTACATTTGGATTTGCAGTTAAAATTAATATTGCAAGTATTATAGGAATGATATTAGCTATATTTATTTATAAAAAAATATAATTTATTAAAAAGTTAAAAAGTGGGACAAATTAAGAAAGAAAGGAAGTTTTTAATTTGTCATTAAAAATAAAAGAATTACCAGAAACGGAAAGACCATATGAAAAATTAGAATTATATGGAGAAAAAGCATTATCCAATGCGGAATTATTAGCAATAATTATTAAATCAGGAACAAAAAAAGAAACATCAGTACAAATAGCACAAAAGATTATGAAATTAAATCAAGACCCACAGATGGGTGAACTTAATTTTTTAAGAAATATAAGTTTAGAACAATTAAAACAAGTTAAGGGTATAGGAAGAGTAAAAGCAATACAGATAAAAGCTGTTTGTGAACTATCTATAAGAATGGCAAGAATATCAAATTATAAAAAAATACAAATACATTGTACGGAAGAACTTGCAAAATTAGTTATGCAAGAATTAAGCTTTGAAAAAAGAGAAATAGTAAAATTATTTTTGCTTAATAACAGAAATGAAATTTTAAAAAATATGAATATTTCTTTGGGGACGGTTGGTTTTGCCAATATAAGTATTAGAGATATTATAGCAGAAGCGATAAAAATAGAAGCTCCAAAAATGATATTGGTACATAACCATCCAACAGGAGACCCAACTCCAAGTGAGGCTGATATACGAACAACAGATAAGCTGTATAATGCAGCAGAAATGTTTGGAATTACACTGTTAGACCATGTTGTAATAGGCAATATGTGCTTTAAAAGTGTATTTATGGAGGTAAGAAAAAGAGCAGAAGATTTAAAAAATAAAATTGAAAAATCTAATGATAAAAATGAGTAAGAATTAAATTATATTTAAATTAAATTTATACAATAATTAAAGATAAAATGGAAAAATATACAAAATTAAGAAAAAAATAAAAGAAACAGAAGACTCATAATTTTATAATTATAAAAATTTAGAATAAATAAGAAATTTTATACAAGAATATAATAGTAGGTTATATTAGAAAGGGTTGAAGATTATGAAACTGTTCAGTTTTGGTTCAAAAGATATTGGTATTGATTTGGGAACTGCCAATATTTTAGTTACTTTAAGAGGAAAGGGAATTGTTTTAAAAGAGCCTTCTGTTGTAGCAATAGATAGAAAAAGCGGAAATATTATGGCTACTGGAAATGAAGCAAAAGAGATGTTAGGAAGAACACCAGAGCAAATTAAAGCGGTAAGACCTTTAAAAGATGGGGTAATTGCTGATTTTACAGCAACACAATTAATGCTTAAAAATATAATACAAAAAGTAGAAAAGAGATATAGTATAGGAAGACCAAGAGTGGTGGTAGGAGTTCCTTCTGGAATAACGGAGGTAGAAGAAAGAGCTGTAGAAGAAGCAGTTTTACAAGCAGGAGCAAAAGAAGTATATCTTATTGAAGAACCAATGGCTGCTGCAATAGGTGCATCTTTAGATGTTGCAGAACCAAGTGGAAATATAATAGTAGACATTGGTGGAGGAACAACAGAAGTTGCAGTTATTTCTTTAGGTGGTATTGTAGTTAGTCATTCTTTAAGAATAGCAGGGGATGAACTTGATGAAGATATTGCTAATTATATAAAAAGAGAAATGAATTTAGCAATTGGAGAAACTACAGCTGAACAAATAAAAATGCAAATAGGTTGTGCAATGCCTCTTATGACTGAAATGTCAATGGAGATAAGAGGAAGAGATTTGGTAGATGGACTACCTAGAAATGAAAAGATAACATCAGCTCAAGTTCAAGAGGCAATTGAAGAGTCAATTTATAAAATTGTAGATATAGTAAAAGGAACACTAGAAAAGACACCTCCTGAGTTATCTTCTGATATTATGGAAAAGGGAATTGTTCTTGCAGGTGGAGGAGCTTTAATTAAAAATTTGGATAAATTGTTAAGTATTGAAACTGGAATGCCTGTATATATTGCAGAAAATCCATTAGATTGTGTAGTTAGAGGGACAGGAAAAACTTTAGAAGATTTAGAAAGACTAAAAACAGTTTTAATTAATTCAAGAAAAAGAAAATAAAAAAGTGAAATTATCATATTAATTTTTAAATAAAGAAGCTCGTAGTATTTAGAGGAAGAGGGATTATATGTATAAAAATAAGAAATCAGGAGTATTAGGAATTGTTATTACAATTATAGTTTTGATATTAATTGTTGTATTTTCAAATCGTGATGTAAATACTACTTTTTTTGAGAATGTTGCTACTACATTAGTCATGCCAATACAAAACGGTTTGACATATTTAAAAAATAAAATTAGTGGAAATACTACTTTTTTTACAGATGTTAGTAATTTAAAAACAGAAAATGAAGAACTGAAGAAAAAAAATAGTGAGTTAGAACAATCCTTAAGAGAACTTGAGAATATTAGATCAGAAAATGAAACATTAAAGGAATATTTAAATTTAACAGATAAATATGGCGAGTATAAAACAGTACCAGGATATGTTATAAATAAAGATATTAGCAACTATTCAAAAACAATTATTATTAATATTGGTAAAAAAGACGGAGTAGACGAAGGTATGACAGTTATAGCAGATGAAGGTTTGGTTGGATATGTGTTATCTGTAACAGACAGTACTGCAAAAGTAAGAACAATTATAGATACTGCTAGTTCTGTTAGCTGTATAATGAGTTCTAACAAAGATAGTATTATTTGTAGAGGGACATTAGACAATGATTCGGAATTAAAGGCTATGTATATTCCTACAGATGCTAATGTAGTGCAAGGAGATAGCATAGAGACATCTGGTTTAGGTGGGGTATATCCAAAAGGAATTCATGTTGGAAATATTAAAACAATTGTATCTACTCAGAATATTACGGATAGATATGCTGTTGTTGAAACTGCTGTAGATTTTGATAAATTAAATACAGTCTTAGTTATTACAAATAAATAAATGACTGTAGAATTATATTATAAACATATCAAGAAGAGGTGAAATGGTGAAAAAAGTTCTTATTAATATTACACTTATTTTTATAGCTTTTGTAATTTATTTTTTGCAATCTAATTTTTTTAGCTGGTTTTCTATAGCTGGAATAAAGCCGAATCTTTTTGTTATTTATATTCTATGGATAGGATTGTTTGGAAATAGAATAATGGGGATTGCGTATGGATTATCTATTGGTTTGTTTTTAGATGTAATATTTTGTGAAAAAATAGGTGCTAATTTATTAGGATTAACATTGATTGGTTTTTTAGCCATTCTTTTTGATAGAAATTTTTCTAAAGATAGTAGAATGACTATAATGTCTATGGTATTTGGAGCTACAATTATTTTTGAAGTAGTTATTCTTATAATGAATTATATTATGTATGGAACTAATGTAGAGGTTTGGCAATTTATTCGAATTTTAATTGTAGAAGTTATTTATAATATAATGATAACAATCATCATATATCCAATTTTACAAAGGTTTGGATATGTAATTGAAAATGAATACAAAGGAAATAAAATTTTAACTAGATATTTTTAAAAAGAAGGTGAAAAGTTGGCGAGTAAGTTTGATAAAAAAAGCATTAATTTTAGATATAATTTAATGACTATATTTACTTATGTTATAGGTATTGTTTTAATAGTTCAATTATTTAACCTTCAAATTATTCATGGGGCAGAATATAGAGAACAATCAAATACAAGATTGACTCGTGAAAGTACTTTAAAAGCAGATAGAGGTAAAATCTTGGATCGCTATGGAAATAGTTTAGTAAGTTCAAGTCAAAAATTTAATTTAGAATTATATAAAAGTAAAATTGATACTCAAACATTAAATGATTCTATTCTAAAAATCATTAGTGTTTTGGAAAAATACAATATTAGTTATGTTGATAATTTTCCTATTACAGTAGAACCTTTTGAATATAAATTATCAGATGAAAGCTTAAAATCTTGGAAGACAAAATTTGATATAGATGAAAATGCAAATGCAAATGCAGAACAAGCTTTTTACATATTTAAAGAAAAATATAAAATTAGTAATGAAAATATACAGGAAGCTAGAAAAATTATGGCAATAAGATATGCTATTTCACAAGAAGGATATAGCAGTACAAAATCTCTTACAATTGCTAAAGATATTCCGAGAGAAGCTGTGGCTGAATTTAGTGAAAGTGGAGATGAATTTCCGGGAGTTAGTATTTCAGTAGAACCTATTAGAAGGTATGACCAGGGGACATTAGCTTCTCATATTTTGGGTTATGCTTCTAAAATAAGTGATACAGAATATAAAACTAGAAAAGATAAGTATGATCAAAATGATATTATTGGAAAAACAGGTATTGAATCAGTTTTTGAAGAGTATTTAAAAGGAAAAGATGGAACTAAACAAATTGATATGTCTGTTGATGGAACAATAACTGCTGAAGTAACAGAAGAAGAAGCGGTATCGGGAGCTAATGTTGTTTTAACAATTGATTCTAAATTACAGAAAATTGCAGAAGATGCACTTGCTGCAAATATAGAAAAAATTAAAAGGGGAGGATTTGGACCAGTATATAATGCTACTGGAGGCTCTTGTGTTGTGATGAATGTAAAAACAGGAGAAGTATTAGCAATGGCAAGCTATCCTAATTATAATCCACAATCTTTTGTAAATGGTATTAGTAATGAAGAATGGAATAGCTATTCTAATAATAAATCTCATCCTTTGTTAAATAAAACAATTCAAAGTGCGTATGAACCAGGATCAATTTTTAAAATGGTAACGGCTATAGCTGGATTGGAGTCAGGAAATATTACATTAAAAGAAAGAATTTATGACACTGGTCAATATACTAAATATGGTGCAACATGGAAGTGCTGGTATTATACGGATTATCATAGAGGACATGGGTTATTAGATGTAATTGGAGCAATAGAAAAATCTTGTAACTATTTCTTTTATGAAACAGCAGATAGGATGGGAATAGATACTTTGGATAAATATGCAAGATATTTTGGACTTGGAACTAAAACAGGAATAGAGTTACCAGGAGAAACAGCAGGGGTTTTAGCAAGTAAAGAATATGCAGAATCAATAGGACAACCATGGAGACCAGGGGATGTAATTAATGCTGCTATAGGTCAAGGGTATAATAAATTTACACCATTACAAATGGCTAAATATGTTAGTATGGTTGCAAATGGTGGAAATAAGTTAGATGTAAGCATTATAAAAACAGTTCAAAATCCTGATGGAAGTGAAGTGCCAAGAGAAGAAATTAATAATTTTGTAAATCAAAAATTAGGATTAACAGAAGATAATACTGAAGAAGAAATTACATTAAATCAGCAATATTTACATGCGGTTAAAGAGGGAATGAAATCAGTAACTAGTGGTGAATCTGGAACTGCATATGTAAGATTTAAAGATTTTAATATTTCGGTAGGCGGAAAAACAGGCTCTGCGGAGGCTGGATATGATGAAAATGGAAATCAATTAGTAAATGCGTGGTTTTCTGCTTTTGCGCCATATGAAAATCCGGAAATTGCAGTTGTTGTTATGGTAGAAAATGGTGGACATGGTAACTATACGGCAGAAGCTGTTAGAGAGATTATGGCAGAATATTTTGGTATGAATACACAAAATGTTAATGAGGATATGAGTGCTCAAGCTTATGTGGAAAGTATGCGCTAATATAGAAAGGTAAGGATGTTTAAATGAAAAATTGTGTTAGTATAAATTTAAGAAAAGATAAGATTGTAGTTAAAATTGTAGAAGATGCAGAACAAAAAGATATAATTCAATCTTTAAAGAAAAAATTACCAGATTTAAAAAAGATGTATCAAGATGAAAAAACACCAATAAATGTTGTAGGAAAAGTATTAAAAAATAAAGAAATTGATGAAATTCAGGAATTAATACAAAAAAATATAGATGTAGAAATTAATTTTGATATGCCAAAAACATTAGGATTATCTAGCATAATGAGAACATTTAATCAAGAAGTTGCTATTTCAGAAACAAAATTCCATAGAGGATCACTAAGGTCTGGTCAAAAGTTGGAAACAGAAGGTAGTATAGTTATTTTAGGAGATGTTAATTCTGGAGCAGAAGTAATTGCTTCTGATAATATCGTTGTATTAGGAACTTTAAGAGGTTTGGCACATGCTGGTGCAAAAGGAAATAAAAAAGCAATTATTGCAGCTGGAATTTTAGATGCTGTACAAGTCAGAATTTCAAATATAGTAAAAGAAATTAACCGTGATGAAGAAATTCTGCATAAACAAGCATATGTTAGTATTGTAGATGAAAAAATAGTTATAGAATAATAAAATATTAAATTAAGATATTTATCTAAAAATAATATTTTATTACGAAAATAATAACAAGAATAAAATAATATATAACATTTCATCATGAACTTTTTCTTGATATAAAAAAAATAATATACAAAGAATAATTATATCATCTAAAAATAGTTTTATTCCTAATATTTCAAATATAGGAACATCTTCTTTGGAATTAGAAAAACGAGAATTACTAGTATTACTACTAAAATTTTCTTTAGTAGTAATGCTAGCATTTTTGTTTGTTTGCATATTGGAATATTGAGTATTTTTTAAGGACTTATTTCGAATATCAATACTATTATCAGTAGCATTATTGATGTTTACATTTTGAGATGTACTTGAACTTGTATTTTTAGGATATCTAGGATAATAGTTATAATAATATGGATATCCGAAATATGGAAACCTAAACATTATTATTATTCTCCTTGTTCTCATTCTTTTTCATTAATTCAGCAATTTTGCTTACATTTAATAGATTCATATAATTATCCAATTTATTTTTTTTATTATCTCTTAAGTATGGCTTTAAAGAATTTAGAAGATTTGCTCTAGGGTCATTTTTTGTGTTCATTTTACCAAAAGCAGAAGACATTTTCATAATAGTATTCATATCAATTCCGTTTAAGTTAAAAGATTCATTACTTTTTGAATTTGTATTATCATTGCTAGTTTGGTTTGAACTTTCATTATTAGCAGAAGGCTGAGAGACAGTATTGTTTTGACTTTGCTCGGCAAACATCTTAGAAAAATTTTGAATCATTTCTGGAGAAATTTGAGAAATGGCATCAGATATATTTCCACTATCAACCATATTTTTTATGTTATTCATAGCGTTTTCGTCTATGTTCATAGAATTCAATTTCATCACCCCTAATATAATATATTAAATTTAATTTTATATATGTAATATATATTTAGTATATGTTTTAAATTAAAAATTGTTACTAAAAATTATTTGATAAAACAGCAAATAATATAACAAATAAAACTGTAAACAAAAAAACTGTAAAAAAATAGAAAAAAACATAAAAAACGCTAAAAACCATTGAAAAATAGGACAATATAATGTATAATCTATTATAGGGATATTATGTAAAAGAAATTATTAGAATATTGAAATAATAATGAAATATAAAATTAATATAAATGTAATAATATTCTTTTAAAAGCTTCCGTAATATAGTAAAAATATATATTATTATGGTTATTGACAGGTATTCCTATAAATAATATTATATATAAGAAGAAAAAGTTTTTTGTTTTAGGAGGTAGTGTTATGAGACAGAAAATTCTTAAAGTGGTTATAGCAATTTCATTAATAACAACATTAACATTTGCAAATTTTTTATTGCTAGGTGTTAATGCAATTTCTTATGCAGCAGAAGCTGTTAATGTTAATAAAGCTACAAACCATAAAAATGTAGAGTTTATGGCTTATTTTAAAGATGGAGAGGGGAAGAATGTTACAGAAATAGATGCAAACACAAATGTAGATTCTTTACCATTGTACTTTAAAGTGGCTGTAAAACAAGAAGGGTATTTTAATGGTAAAATTATTTTAAATGATGCAAACTTTAAATTAAAGACAGATATTTTAAGTGATGCTGTTAATAAAATTGAAGATAACATTATTTATTTAAACCAAATTAATGCTGGCGAAGAAAAAGAAATACAAGTAAATGTTGAACTAAAGAAAGAAGAGAAAATTGATATAAGCAGTATAAATGCTGAAAGTAGTATAAGTATAGAAGGTACTTATAGGAATCAACAAGAAAAAGATATTGATATTAATTCAAATAGAAATGTAACTTTAAACTTTGTAAATCCAGAAAATGCTTCAATATTAACACAAGAAGTTATAACAAATAAAATTCTTTCTTATAATGGTCAAGAAAAAAGAATTATACAAATAGAAGTAAAATCAGGATTAAAAGATAATACATTTCCATTAAAAAAAGCTAATATTAAACTTCAAACTCCTAAAATTTCAGATAAATATCCAGAAGAGGTTTTTGTTAATTCTAATATGAATTTAGTTACAAATGGAAATAAGTTGGCTAAAGATAATTGGAATTATGATGAGACTACTGGACTGGTAAATATTGAAATTGAAAATAAACAAGATAATAACACAATATCTTGGTTAAAAAATGGACAAGACGAGTTTATAATTACATATATTTTTGATAAAGATGTTCAAATAGATAATCAAGTTTTTGAAGCTTTTTCTAATATAGAACTTTATGATACAAAAAATACACAAATAGAAGCAGAAAATAAAATTATTTTAGATAGCGAAGAAAAAGACTCTATTATAAGACTTGATATTATGCAGAACGAAGCAAGTATTTATAAAGGAAAATTAAATACTGAATATGGAAGAGATATAACATATACAAATACAATTGAACTTAATTTAGTTGGGACTACAGAAAAAATTTCTATATTAGAAAAACAATTAACTATAGATAATAGAAATATTTCATCTGTTTATAAAACAACAAAATTGAGAAAAGAAAATATTCAAAACATTTTGGGAGATGAAGGAATACTAACAATTAAAAATGCAGATACAGATAGTGTTATTGCAAGTATCACTAAAGATTCTGAAGCTGATGAATATGGAAATATTATAATAACTTATCCAGAAAACGTATATTCTATTAAAATTGAAATAACTTCTCCACAAAAAGTGGGAAATATACAAGTGGAAACAACAAGAACAATAAATAAGAACTTAAAAAATGTGATTAAAGAAAACAATAAAATTGATATGGTGTTTAAAAGTTCTTATACTTTAAATGATATTCAAAATAAATATGAGGATGTTTTATCAACTATTGAGCTTAAAGATACAGAAACATATGCAAGCTTAGAAATGAATAGAACTGAATTGTCAGCAATGACATCAAATAATAATGTTGAATTTAGAATTGTATTACACTCAAGGGATGAAAAAAATGAGTTATATAAAAATCCAGTAGTAAGAATTGAATTACCTGAAAAAATACAAGAAATACAAGTTAATTCTGTTAATTTGATAGATGAAGAAGAGTTAAAAATAAAAAAAGCAACTTTAAATGGAAATATTATTGAAATTGTTTTTGAGGGAGAACAAACAAAATATAAAGATGAAGCAATTGAAGGTGCTACATTAATTATAAATGCAAATTTAATAGCAAACAAAAAGATTGCAAGCTGTACAGAACAAGTTAAATTAACTTATACAAATGAAAATGCTACTAGATATGCAAATGGCAATAAAAATGGAGAAATAATTCAAGATATTAACATTGTTTCTCATGTTGGAGTTGTTGCAACAAATCAAATTGCAGATTATGGAATAGAAGTTGTTAATAATGAAGGAAACAAAGGTGCTAAGTTAGCAGTTTCTTCAAATTCTAAAAAAGTAGATATTAATAAAAATATTATAAACAACAGTGAAAATAAAATTACAGATGTAAGAATTTTAGGATTATTTCCAACACATCAATCAGTTGAAAACAATAATATTGATGTAGAAGTAGGAGAATTATCTATTTCTGGAATAGATAAAAATAGAGTAAAAATATATTATTCTGAAAATGCAAATGCAACAGATAATTTACAAGATGTAAATAATGGCTGGAAAGAAACAATAGAAAATAATAAGCTAGTTAAAAAATATCTTATAGTAATTGATGAGTTACAAGCATTAGAAGAAATTGGTGTTAAGTATTCTATTACAATTCCTTCAAATTTGGAATATAATGAGACAGCAGAAGAGGGATACACAGTTTATTATAAAGATAATAACCGTTTAGCAGACAAACAAGTAAAATTGGATAATATAGAGTTAACAACAGGTATTGGAGCTAGTGTAGAAACAACATTAAAAGCATATGTTGCAGGAGAAGAAAATGAAACTGTAAAAGAAGCATCATTTATTAGATATGAAATGAAAATAACTAACACAGGAACAGAAGATGCAACAAATGTTAAAGTAATAGGACAAGTGCCAGATGGAGCTACTTATGTAAAAATAGGTAAAGTTGATTATGGTTCTAATAACTATAATGCAGTTATAGAAGATAAAGATAAAAAACAAGTTGAAGTAGAAATACCTTTACTAAAAAAAGGAGAGACATTTACTGGACATTATCAAGTTAAAGTTAATGAAAATACAGAAGGAAAAAAATTGGTAAATAGTGTTGTAACAGAATATGGAGAAGTAAGTAAAAAGTCAAATGAAGTTACTACTACAGTTATACCTTCAAACTTAAAAATGACTTTATCTCCAGTTGATGATACAGGAGTTATTAAGGCAGGATATGCTTATAGATATATATTACTTGTAAAAAACATTTCAGAAGAAAAATTAAGTGATGTAAAAGTTGAACTAAATAAAAATTTAGATGTTACTACAAATATTATTCCTGATGTAGGAGTTGAAGTAGAAAATAATGTGGCAACAATAAAAAGTATGGAGCCAGGAGAAGAAAAGACAATAGTACTAAGTATTACACCAAAAGAGTTCTTTACTCAAGATAAAAAAGACACTATTCTTTTAGGGAAAGCAACTATAGGAGAAGATGTTACATTTTCAAATGAAGTTATAAGAACAATAGAAGGATATAATATAGAATTAAATGTTACTTCTGATAATAGTGGAGATTATGTAAAAGCAGGAGATACAATAAAATATAAAATAAATGTTAAGAACAGTGGAAGTACAATAATAAATAACTTATCTATATTGAATGAAATATCATCTTATACTACATTAGAGAGTATAGAAAAAGATGGTAAAAAATTATCAGAAGGAGATTATTCTTTAAAACAAAGAAAAATAGAAATTAATACATCATTAAATCCAGGCGAAAGTCAAGAATATGTTATAAATGTTATTGTAAATGTTATTCCAAATAATGATGAAGCAATTAAAATTACAAATTTAACATCATTTAGAATATCTGGTAATGAAGTAAAAAAAGAAATAATAGAACACATTATGGAACCAGAAGCAGAAAAACCTGACAATGGTGGTGGAGACAATGGTAACAACAATGGAGACAATAATGGGGATAACGGAGGACAAACTGACCCAGATGATGATAAGAATAGCAAAATAATTACTGGTGTTGCTTGGCTAGATGCAAACGAAGATGGAAAAAGAGACCCAGATGAAACAAAATTAAGTGGTGTTACAGTAAAACTATTTGATGCAAAAAATAATAAATTAGCACAAAATAGTGATGGAAAAGAAATTACATCAGTAACAGATAAAGAAGGGTTCTATAGCTTAAGTGGTATTACAGAAGGAGAATATGTTGTTATATTTGAATATGATATGGAAAAATATATTTTAACAACTTACCAAAAAGAAGGAGTATCTGAACAGTATAATTCAAATGCTATTTTAAGAACATTAACTATTGATGGAAAAGAAATAACTATAGGTTCAACAGACTTAATAAAAATAACTAATAGCAATGTAGGAAATATAGACTTAGGTTTACAAGAAGCTAAAACATTTGATTTAAAACTTGATAAATTTGTTAATAAAGTAACAGTTCAAAATTCTAAAGGAACAGATGTAACTGAATATACAAATTCAAAATTAGCTAAAAAGGAAATTGATGCAAAATTAATAAATGGAACAACAGTTGTTGTAGAGTATGTTATTAAAGTAACAAATGAAGGTGATGTGCCAGGATATGCAAGAAAAATTGTAGATTACTTGCCATCAGAATTTGAGTTTAGCTCTGATTTGAATACAGATTGGTATCGTTTAAAAAATGATATTTATACAACAAGTCTATCAAATGAAAAAATACAACCAGGAGAGAGCAAAGAAGTTAAGTTAATACTTACTAAAAAAATGAATGAAAATAGCACAGGACTAATACCAAATGTAGCAGAAATAGTAGATAGCTACAATGAACTAGGATTAAAAGATATAGACTCAACAGTAAATAATCATGCAAAAGATGAAGATGATATGAGCACAGCAGAACTTATTTTAAGTATAAAAACAGGTGAGATTGTTGCAACAATAGGAATAACATTTTTAATTGTTGCGCTAGCTGCTGTAGGAATATTTGCTATAGTAAAAATTATTTTAAGAAAGAGAATGTTATAGGAAAGGAGGAAAAGAAATGCAAAAAACAATGAAGAGAGTTTTAATATTAATAAGTACAATGTTATTATCAATTATACTCTTTGCAACAAAGGTTCATGCGGATGACAAAGTTTATTTATCACTTGATCAAATTCTTTTTAACTTGGGTACAGATAATAGTGTTGGAAAATATGTTAATATAGCTGAATCAGAACTTGTATCAAGAAATGACTTATATTGTATTCAGCATGGAGTATCATTTAATGTTGCAGAATATAGAGTTGCAAAATATATGCACTTTAATGGATGTTATGATACAGCAACATTTGATAAATCACCATCAGCTTTAGGTGCTATGTTATCATATATTTTATATGCAGGTACTAATTATGGAAATGGATATGGAACAGGAATTGGACAATATGGACCAGGGCAACAAGCTTTATATCACACATATAATCAATGGTATAGAAATATAGTAGTTCCAAATCTGTATTTGTATAATCAACAAGGTCCAGTTACAGAGGCTTTTGCAGCTAATGAAAGTGTACAATTAGGACCAGATGGACAACAATTATATGATCAAGCAAAAGAGTATGGAGATGTATTATATGATGTAACTGTAAATGGTATTACTATTTCAGATAACACAAATACTTCTAATTTATCAGTTGTACCACATGTATACAATGGAGAAGGATACCAAAGAATTGGACCATTTAACTGGAAATTTAGTGGAGATATTATGGACTTAGAAATTTATACAGTAGATGGTGCTAGAATTCCAGAGTCTAATATAGTGTTTAGCAAATATGAAGGAACAACAGAAATCTTCTTTGGAAAAAATGATATAAAAACACAAGAAAATTTTTATATTAATTTAAAAATGGATGAAAATTATACTAGCCTTGGAAAAGTAAGGGTAGGGGTTAAAATTCCAATAAAAATTAAGTATGAGGCACATGTGTGGTTTTTAGTAAGTCCTACTGGACAAAATATATTATTAGTAAAACCAGTTAAAGGTTATTTTCCAGATATATATTGGAATGAATTTAACTATAATATTGATTTGACAAAAGAAATTGAAATCCAAAAAACAGACTCAAGAGATGAAAATATTCCTTTAGATGGTGTAGGATTTATTCTAAGAAATAAGGAAATGAACAGATATGTAAAGAAAACGGGAGGCAGAATATCATATGTACCTGATAGAGATAGTGCAACAGTTTTCTTTACAGATAGTAAAGGTAAAATAAAAGTAGATGGAGTTTTAATTGCAAATTATGAAGCAATTGAAGTAATAAACCCACATTATGGGTATGTTGTAGAAGAACAGAAAATTATAACAATACCGTATCAATATGATGGAATAACTAAAATTACTAATTATCAAAGATATGTAAAATTATCAGGATATATATGGGATGATATACAGTCTGAAAAAATGAATGTAAGAAATGAATATTATAAAAATGATAATTTTGATAATAAGGATATACCTTTTAATAACATTACTGTTAGATTAAAAGATAAAGATGGAAATATAGTAAGAGCAGGAAGTAAACATAGTACAGAGCTAAATGGAAATTATCAAGAGATAAAATCTGGAGAAAGAGGATTGTATGGAGAAATCAATGGTGGAGAATATATTTTTGAATATGTTACAATTGATCAACTTCCAAACTACTATGTAGAATTTGAATATGATGGATTGGTTTACCAAAGTGTAGCAGTAATTGATTTATTAAAAAATAACGCATCTAAAGCAACAGATAGAGTAGAAAGAGAAGTACTAGATAGAAACTTTACAAGTGTTGATTCTACAGGAAAAAATCAAGTTAATGTAAATAATGGAACTTATAATATTTATTATAATAATACAGTAAATCATGCAACATCTATAGTAGAAAAAACAACAAAAACACAAAATAGTGTAAATTTTGTTAGAGATGAAAGTGATTGTATTGTACATGCAAATACAAGAGATGCAAATTACAATCTTCACAATAGTTTTAAACCAACTATGGAAGAAATAAAATATATCAACTTAGGATTATATGAAAAACCACAAGCAGATATAGCATTAGCACAAGATTTAGCAAATGTAAATATTGGAGTTAATGGATATTGGCATATTTATAATTATGGAAAGAGATTTAATGAGCAAAATAAAAATGGGGTATTTACAGATAATTCTGCTTCTTGGAATGTTGGTGTAAAATTTAAAGATAGATATTCAGAAACATATAAAAGAGCTGTATATCAAGCCGATTATGAATACCAAAATCCAAATGATACAAGCAAAGAAATGCAAGTGTATTTGACTTATAAAATAGGTTTAAAAAATGAATCATCATATGTAACAAGAGTTAATAATATTGTAGATTATTTTGATAATAGATATGAATTTGTAGCAGCAGGTACAGGAGTAAATGATAGAAATGAAATAACAGGTAGATTTAACAATGATGCTCCAGAAATGTACAATAATGATTATCAAAAAATTAAAATATACAATAATTCAACAATTCAGGCAAATAGTACAAATTACATTTTTGTACAATTTAAGTTAAACAGAGAAGCTGTATTAAATATAGTTAATAACAAAGAAACTTTGCATAATGTTTCAGAAGTTAATTCTTATACAGTATACAAAGATGGAAAGACAGTAGCTGCAATAGATAAGGATTCAGTTCCAGGAAACTCAGTTATAGGAACAGTTAATACTTATGAAGATGATATTGATGCAGCACCATCAATCCAATTAGAATTAGTAGATGCAAGAGAAATAAAAGGAACAGTATTTTTAGATACTACTAATGATAATTTACTTACAGGAGAAATAAGACAGGGAAGCGGAATATTTGAAAATGGAGAGAAAACAATTCCAGGAGTAAAAGTTACATTACATGAATTAAATAATTCAATACCTGATATGACTTTTGTTACAGGAGAAGATGGAAACTTTGTATTTACAGGATATATTCCTGGTCAATATACTGTAACATATACATGGGGAGATAAAACATATAAAGTTCAAAATTATAAAGGAACAATTTATCAACCTAATAGAAATCAATCAAATATGTATTGGTATAAAGATAATGAATTTTCTTATGAACCAAGATATACAGATGCAATTGATAATTACAATGAAAGACTAGAAATTGATAAGCAAATAGCTAAAGAATATACAGACAGTACTGTTTATGATGTTGTAGAAAAAGCATATAATGGAGAAAATCCACATGGAATTATAACATCTATGAATTCTGTTACACCAACAATGGAATTTAGTGTAGAATATGAAACAACAGAAACTGTTGGAACAAAAGATGAAATTAAATTTACAATACCAAATGTTGATTTTGGAATTGTGGAAAGAGCAAGACAACAATTAGATATGACAAAAAGAGTAAGCAAATTTAAAATAACATTGGCAAATGGTCAAATATTAGCAGATGCAACAATTGATGAAAATGGAAATTTACAAGGTTCTCATAATCATGTTACTTATATGAAACCTAGTGTAAATAATGGAATTAAAGATAATGGATATATAAAAGCTGAGATAGATAATGAACTATTAGAAGGTGCAACATTAGAGTTAGTATATAAAATTAAAGCAATTAATAATAGTGAAGTTGAATATATGTCAGAAGACTATTACAAATATGGAATTATAACAGGAGATCCTGTAACTTTAACACCATCAGCAGTAGTTGATTACTTGAATGCTAACTTAGTATTTGAGCAAAGTAAAAATTCTTATTGGAAACAAATTACATTAGAAGAACTAAAAGAATTAAATCCTGTAAGATTTGAACTAGGAAATCCAGATTATATAAATTCTAAGACAATTTTATATACAGAGGAAACAGCAGTACCATTAAAACCAACAGAAACAAAAACTGTTGATTTGAATATATCTAAATTATTGACAACAACAGATGATTTGACATTTGATAATGAGGCAGAAACTGTTAAGATAGATAAGCCAGAAGATTCAAGCAAACCTACAGGTAGTATTGTAAAATACTTCCCTGGAGATGAAGCAGAAGAGGTTACAATTATACCAAGCACTGGAGAAAACAGAAATTATGTGACACCAATTATAATTGGAATAACGGCTTTTGTAATCTTAGGAGTAGGAATTATAATTATCAAGAAAAAAGTAATTGATAATAAATAATAAAGGACTGTAAAAATCGATAAGAAAAAATAAGGTTTGAGTTATAATTTTAACTCGAACCTTATTTTTTGTTGCACAGATTACAAGAAATATTAAATTTGGCTTAGAATATTGCTTTTTTCATCAAATTATAATAGAATAAAGAGCATAATATGGAATAGATTTGGATTTTTTCATATTAAATATCACAAATTGTAAAAAACTTTTTTAAATTTATGTGCTAAAAAAGACAAAAATTGCTAAGGACAAGTAGTAGAATAATGCTATAAAAAGTTTAAGAGGTGGTAAGGATGTTTCAAAACATAGATGAATCAACAATAAATATAAAAGAAAATCGAAATAAAAAAACAAATATATTTGCAGATGTATTTGATTTAAAAAATATACCAATTTATATTATGACATTTATGTTATCAATGGTAGGAATAACAGGAGATTTATCTCCGTTTAGTATTAGTATATTTGGAGCATGTTTAGCAAATTCAGTTCCTGTTTTAGGAATTGTATTTTTTGGTGTTTTAGGCAATGCAATAAAATTTGGTGTAAGTGGTGCTTTAACATATTTATTAACAACTTTATTAGTTGTTGTTACAATGTTTTTTATAAAACCAAGATATACAGATGAAGAAAAAAATGAAAAAATAAAATTGGCAAAAAATTTATTTATTTCAACAATAGTAATAGGATTAGCGAAAATAGGAATGTCAATGTTTACGCTATATGATATATTATCATTAATTTCTTTTTCAATTATTATAGTAGTGTTTTATAAAATATTTGTAAATTCTATATCTGTAGTAAATGAGTTTGGAGAACAAAAAGCTTTTTCTATTGAAGAAATATTAGGGGCAAGTTTGATGTTATCAATTGCAGTTACAGCTTTTGGAGATATACAAGCTTTTGGATTTTCTATTAGAAATATTTTGAGTATATTAATTGTTCTTGTGTTAGGATGGAAAAATGGGGTATTAGTTGGAACAACAGCAGGTGTTACAATTGGAGTAACGCTAGGAGTTATAACATCATCTGACCCAATTATGGTTGCAGCATATGCAATATCAGGAATGATAGCCGGAATATTAAATAAATTTGGAAAAATAGGAGTAATTGTAGGATTTTGCTTAGGAAATGTAGTGTTAGCATATGTTTCTAATGGATATACAGTAGAATTAATTCACTTCAAAGAAATATTAATTGCTTCAGTTGGATTATTGGCAGTTCCTAAATCAATGAAAATTGATATAGAAGAATTTATGGGAAATTCAAAATTTTTACCAGTATTTCCAGAAAGAGCTTTAAACAAAAGCAAAGAAACAGCAGAGAGACTAAATAATGTTTCAGAAACAATACAAGAAATGGCAAGTATTTATAAAATAGAAAATGCAGAAATAGAAAATAGTCAAACAATAATTAATAATAAAGATATTTTTATAAATGAATTACTTGATAATTTGAACGGATATGAAAATAATATGTTATACGAAGATTTATCTAATACAGAAGGAAAAATTGTTGATGAAATATTTAGTCTATTATTAGATAAACAACAGATAACAAGAGAAGATTTATTAAAAATTTTTGCTGATTGTAATAGTTACATAGTTGGTTTTGATGATAAAAACATAAGCCAATATTTAGAAGAAAATATTATGCAAATGGTAAGAGTTATAAATATGTCATATAAAATAAGTAAGTCTAATTTTGTATGGCAAAAGAAATTTGAAGAAAACAAAAAAAATATGGAAACACAGTTACAAGGTGTTTCAAAGGCAATATCTGATATTGCAGAAAATATAGAAAAAAATATAGAAAACGAAGAACAATTTTTACAAGAGAAAAAGCAAATAGTAGAACTATTAAAGCAAAAAGAAATTGAAATACAAGAAGTATCAATCCAAAAAGAAGAAAGATTTTTAATTGAAATATATATGCAGAAATCAAACAATACAGATATAGAGGCAATTGAAAAAATTCTTTCTACTATTTTAAAAGAGCCAATAGTATTTTATGAAGAAGCAAGTATCGGGACAAGACTAAGATTTTTATCTGATGATAAATATGTAATGGCAATTGGAATTGCAGAAAAAACTAAAGACAAATCAGAAATGTCAGGAGATAGTATTTTAAATATTCGTTTAAAAGATGGAAAATATTTGGTAGCTTTAAGTGATGGAATGGGTTCAGGAGAAGAAGCAAAACAAAGTAGCATAAAAGCTTTAAAAATGTTAGAAAATTTATTATTATCAGGGTTTGACAAAAAAACATCATTAGAATTAATAAATACAAGTCTAATAAATCAAAATGAAGAAATATTTGCAACATTAGATGTTGCAATAATAGACCTATATCAGGGGAACATAGAACTAATAAAAAATGGAGCTTGCCCAACTTACATTAAAAATGGAAAGAAAATTCAAATTATAAAATCAAATTCTTTACCAGCAGGAATAGTAAAAGAAGTACAAATACAATCATTTGACAAAGACATAGAAGAAGGAGACATTATGCTTTTATGTTCGGACGGAATATTAGACTCAAACATAGAATACAAAAACAAAGAACTTTGGGTAAAATACATGTTAGAAGACATAGAAACAACAAACACAAAAAAAATATCAGACCTAATATTGGGAGAAGCAATAGATAACAACTATGGAACAGCCAAAGACGACATGAGCATAATTACATGCAAATTCCTAAAAAAATAAAGCAATAAAATTAAAATAAAAAAACAAGATAAAAAACCAATGTGGACGTTGTTTAAATGGTTGAAAATTAAAAATATAAAAAATCTAAGAATGTCGTTTTTGAATGTTGGAAAAAGAAAGAGCACGGAAGTTTTATATAAATACTTTCATGCTCTTTTTGTGTAAAATTGTACACAAATTTCATGAAATAAAATTGAGCTAAGAAATGTTATATGTAGCCTCTAAAATTATAGAAATATAAAAATAAAGAAGCATAATATTGTATTATAAATAAAAAACTATAGAGTGCTTGTTTAATTATGTATTTTTATCTTGTCATTTTCATCTAAATTGTCAAGACTAAATTCTATTAATGAAATAATAGTTTTATTAAAAGACAAATTTTTTAAATCAGCTAAACGTTGTACGTCATCAACAATATTTTCAGGTAGGCGAAGAGTTTTACTTATACCACTATGGTTTTCTGGAATTTTTAATTTGTTCATAAATTTACCTCCTGCACGTATTTTATAATAAAAAAGTATTTTAATATGCACTTAAAAACAATTGCAAAATGCTTGCAAAGGAAAAATTGGTGTGATAGAATTATTTTAGATATTCAAAAGAAAAGAGGGGTAGATATGAGAGAAAATATTTTTAATAAAAATGGAATAACACTGATTGCTCTAGTTATAACAATAATAGTTTTATTAATATTGGCAGGAATAACGATAGCGACATTAACAGGAGAAAATGGATTATTCGCAAGAGCAAAGGAAGCAGAAGAAAAAACAATAAAAGGACAATTAAAAGAAGAAATTGATATGGCAATAATGGATATTCAAATTAATCAAGTGCCAAAAGGAAATGAAGTGACATTAGAAAGTTTGGCAGGAGGACAGTTGCAAGAAAAATTAGATGGAATAACAGCAGAATTATCCAATAATGATATAATAGGAGAATATAAGGATTATAATTATAGCATAGATGAAAAACTAAATGTAACAATAGGAGATAAAATAAAAGGAATAAGATTTAGATATAAATTAGAACCACAAGGATATACAAATGCAAATATAAAACTAACGATAGAGGTGTCATCGTCAAATGGAAAAATAACGAATATAGAAGTACCTAAAGGATTAATTGCAAATGATGATGGAACATATACAATAGCTAAAAATGGAAGTTATGAATTTACAATAACAGACAGTATAGGAGAAAGTCTGACAAAAATATTAAATATAAATAAGATAGATAAATTAGAACCAGTAGATTTTACCCCAGAAGCACATATAAATGGTTATAGTGTAACAATAACTGCAAATGCAAAGGATTCGGAAGCAGATAGTGAAAATGTTAAAAGTGGAATAGAAAAATATGAATATTATATAAAAGAGGAGACAGAGAAGGACTATACTAAATACGAAACTAATGAAGCAAAATATAGTATAACAAATTTAAAACCAGGTACTAGATATAGTATATATGTTGTTGTTTATGATAGGGCAAATAATAGTAAAAATTCTGAGATTGTATTTTGTGATACAGAGGTAGGTTTTAAAGAAATATATATAGATGCTATTAATGGTAGTGATGAGAATGGTGATGGAACAAAAGAAAAACCATATTCAACTTTAGATAAAATAGCACAAAATGGAATTGTAGAACGAGGTATAAAATATGATATAAAGCTAAATGAAGGAGAATACAATTTAAATACTAGATTATTTGAACTTAATTGTAATCAAAGTATTAATATATACGGACAAAAAGAAAAAACGATATTAAAAGTAAATGGATTATATGCAAACAAAGGAGGAGGAAGTAGAGATTATTCTGTAAATATTTATAGATTAATATGGGATGCAAAAGATTTTACTACAGGAAATGCAATATTTACTAAGAATGATATTGCTTTAAATGCTGTTATATTAAGAAATATGCCAAATAATGCAGGTGCATCATATTTTATACCATGGGAATCATCTTATAAATTGAATAATTGTACTCTTTTAAATAATGTATCTTCAATGATTAGAACAGATAGAGGTTCAATAAAACTAACAAATTGTTATGGTGGATTTACTTCTTCAGTATATGGAGATACAACAGATGATAAGTGGAACTACAAAACAAATTATATTACATCAACACCAAAAGTAGATACATCAACATATAGAATAACAGATGATGAAAGTAAATGGAAAAATGTTGGAACAGGAGTAAATCCAGATGGAAGTCAATCAAACTTAGGAGTATATGGTGGAGAATATTCATGGGAATATTAATAGAATAGGATAAAAAGGAGAGTTGAAAATTGATAAACATAGGAAAAAGTTTAAGTAGAAGTACGGACAAAGAATATACTAAATTTTATAAAGAAAAAGGAATAACACTAATTGCTCTAGTAATAACAATAATAATTTTGCTTATTTTAGCAGGAATAACAATAGCGACATTAACAGGAGAAAATGGTTTGTTTGCAAGAGCAAAGGAAGCAGAAGAAAAAACAATAAAAGGACAATTAAAAGAAGAAATTGATATGGCAATAATGGATATTCAAATTGATCAAGTGCCAAAAGGAAATGAAGTGACATTAGAAAGTTTGGTAGGAGGACAATTACAAGAAAAATTAGATGGAATAACAGCAGAATTATCCAATAATGAGATAATAGGAGAATATAAGGACTATAATTATAGTATAGACGAAAATCTAAATGTAACAATAGAAGGTAAAATAAAAGGAATAAGATTTAGTTACAAATTAGAACCGAAAGTGTTTACAAGTGAAAATGTAAAACTAACAATAGATGTATCGTCTTCAAATGGAGAAATAACAAAAATACAAGCACCGGAAGGACTAACTAGTAATGGTGATGGAACATATACAATAAATAAAAATGGAAGTTATGAATTTACAATAACAGATACTACAGGGGCAACATTAACTAAAAATGTGGAGGTAAACAAAATAGATAAATTAGCCCCAAAAGACGTTACAGTCAATGTCTCTGAAACTGGAAGTAAATATATTAACATTAGTATTAATACAGAAGATACAGAAGAGACTGCAGAATATGCAAAAAGTGGAATGGATAAGTATGAATATTATATAAAAGAAGCTACAGTATCTAATTATAGAAAATATGAATCACATGAAACAAATTATTCGTTTAAGGAACTATCAAGAAATACTAATTATAACATATATGTTATAGCATATGATAAAGCTGGAAATAAAACACAATCAAAAACGATTAATGTAACGACACTAACGGGAGAATATGCAAAATTAACATCTGACGGAGTCGTTGAACCAGAAGAGTTAGCTATAGATGCACTAGGTAAGTTTGCTTATGATAAAAATGAAACAACAGACTTTTACTTAAATTCATCAAAACAAATTTACTATCTAAATATAGACCCCTCATGTTGGGGGAAATACATGACGATTAAAGCATCAGGATTATGGAAAGGAGGTCTATATGGATTTATGTATTTTCAAGATAAAAATGGAAAGGTACTATCTGGTGGCGGTTGGGGAAATGCAGCATATACAAAGCTAGATCAATTAACAACTGTTAGCCATATAGTTCCAGAAGGAGCTGTAAAATGTAAATTTAGTATGTCTAGTTATGGAAGCAGAGGTACAGGAACATTTAATATATATGAACTTTGGTGTTCTGATGATGACCTAAGTGAAGTGCAGACATATTGGTAAAAATAAAACAATAAAAAAGAGTCAATTATATAATAGAAATTATTATATAACTTGATTCTTTTTTATTATTATTTGAACATATAACAACACAAATGGTTCTAAATTAATTTTAAAAGTCAACATAAATAATTGAAAAACTTAATAAAATATGATAAAATATTGAATTAACAATTTATAAAATTATAAAAAGGGGAATGTCATATGAAAGAAAGCAAAATACAGGGAAAATTTTACTTAGACAAAGAAAAAGACATAGTAGTAAACTTATTTGAAAAAGATGATGAACTAAAGTATATATTAGAAACGCCAAATCACAACACCGGAAATTTAATAACGAATATAGCTAAAATCTGTGATGTAAAAACTATAAAAAACGAAAAAGGTATGAAAATAATATCAGGGACAATACCATTAAGTATAAATGGAGACAATGAAGAAGTTTACATATTTAGACTAGGAGGAATAAAAATTGCAAATATTTATACAAATGGAAAGATAGAAATAAAAGCAAAAATTCCGACAATTAGTAAGGTTCTAATGTCTCAAACTAAAAACTATAAACTAGATATTAACAAAACAATAGTAAAATCATATATATTAAAAAAACTAAAATTTAGAACTGATTTACATACACACATGAATGCAAACTTACCATCAGATTGTTTAATAGCATTGGGACTAAAACATCAAATCCAATATCCACTGTATTATGTAAAGAAATTAAATATTGTTTTAACACAAGAGCAAGAAGAAAAAATTTATAAGCAAAGAGAAGAAGTTGCAAAATTATTTAAGAATTCAGAATTAAAAGGAAAATACTTAACAAGAAAAATAGATGATAATACATTTATTAATTTTGCAGATTTAATTTTAAATAATTTAGATAATGCTGAAGAAAATATAAGAAAAATAAGTAAAAGCCTAGAAATGCTTAAAGATGGTCAAGCGGTTTTTACAAACTTGGAAAAACTGTACATATATAGGTATGTTTTTACAAAAGGGATTGAAAGTAAAGAAAAAATAGATGTAGACATATATAAATATTTAAATATACCAGATAATAGTATTAAACAAACATTGTTAAAAATGTTAGATGATGAAGCAAATGACAGCATATATAAAGATAATTCCTTAATGCAAGATAAATTATTGTGGATTGCGAGAGAATATAAAAAACAAGGTATTTATTATTCTGAAATAACAGACACAACTTTGGCTAAAAAAGGATTACCAGCTATTGAATTATTAGAAGAAATACACGAAATAATGCCTAAAATAGAAGAAGAAACAGGTGTTAAACTTAGATTTTTAATTGGAATAAGAAGAATTATTCTTACTATAATAAAAGATATACAAACAAGTGATACATATTTGCGTGAAAACTTAAATGTACTTAAAGCAATTGCAAAAAGTCCATATGTAGTAGGAAGTGATTTCATAGGAGAAGAAATTAATGATATTTCTGAATTAAAGCCGGTTATAGAAGAAATAGTGCAGTATGTATGTGCCGAAGATAATGATTTTACAGTTAGAATACATGCGGGAGAAAATGATAGTTTAAGAAGCAATGTGTCAAAATCAATACAATGTATAAAAGAAAGCTTAAAGCCTGGTCAGAAAATGCCAAAATACAGAATTGGACATGGACTTTACACAGCTGATTTAAATTCAAGAGAGGGTAAAGAACTAATAAAAGAGATAAAAAATACAGGAGGAGTGCTTGAGTTTCAATTAACATCTAATGTAAGATTAAATAATTTAACTACATTAGAAAATCATCCTTTAAAAACATATTTGGAAAATGATATAAAATGTGTACAAGGTACAGATGGATGCGGTTTTTATGGAATAGATACTATTGATGAGCAATTAGCATTGCAAAATTTATTGGGATTACAGTATGAAGATTTTCAAAAAATGAGAACTGTTGAAAATGAAATTATAGCAAATTCCGAAAAATACTTTAAAGAAAAAAGTAAAAAGTTCGAGGAATTCTTAGCGGGAAGAACAATAAGAGAGTCATTATTAGATTTAGAAGAAGAAATTGATTTTCAAAGTAAAAATCGTAAAATAAAACTAAGATTAAACAATAAGGTAGAATCAGAAGAAATATTAAAGAAAAAAATAAGAGAATTGCCAGATGATAAAGTTCCTATAATTATTGCTGGAGGAAGTTTTAATGCCAAAGGTGTAAAGACATTATTAGATGATAATCAAATTTCTGTATTAGAAGAATTAATGAATAAAGTAGATAATAACAAAGCGTATTTTGTAATTGGACATAAAATGGAAGGATATGAAAAGGCAATAGTAGATATTGCAAAGAAAATAGACAAAAAATTTGAGATATATGCAGTTGCTCCAAAAATGATATTAATGGAAAATGCTATGAAGCTAATGCGAGAAGGAGTAGATGGAATACGAATATCAACTGAAAGTGAAGAATTTGGAATATATAAGAGTTTTAACTATGAAATATTTGAAAGAAGAAGTTCAATTGTTATAGCTCTTGATGGTAATTCTCCAGTATTAAATTTAGTGCAAGAGGCTAAAAATGGAAAGGGAAAATCTAAAATATATGTCAATGTTCAAAATGAGAGTTTAAAAGATAAAGCAAATTATTTACAAGGATATGTTACAGCTTTTAAAATAGGTGAAAATATAGTAGATAAAATATTAGAAGATAATCCAGAAATTACATTGTAGTTTTATATCACTTGAAAAAGTCAATGTTTTGTGCTATATTAGATACGTAAAAGGAGGATACCATGAGTAGAGGTAGAGGAAGAAGATATGATAAAGAACCAAAACTAAATATAAAAAAGGTTTTTGCAGTTATTATTGCAATAATTGTAGTAATTATGTGTGTTCTAATGATAAGAAGAATTTTTACTAACAAAGATTCTAAAAAGATAAGTAGTTTAAGTTATTTTAGTTTTTATAAGGATAATAAGTGGGGAGTAATTGATTCTAATGGGGATATAGTAATAGATCCTTCTTATAGAGAGATGATAGTAGTTCCAGATAATAAAGCAGGTGTATTTATTTGTACATATGATGTAAATTATGAAACAGGTGAATATAATACTAAAGTTTTAAATGAAAAAAATGAAGAAATATTAAAAAACTATGATAAAGTAGAAGCTGTACAAAATAAAAACGAAAGTTCTAGTTTATGGTATGAAAAAGATGTTTTAAAAGTAAAACAAGGTAATTTATATGGATTAATTGATTTTTCAGGAAAAGAAATTCTTCCAATTCAATATGATGAGATTACTGCAATGGAAGGAATAGAAAATTGCTATAAGATAAAAAAAGACGGAAAAATAGGAATTGCAGATGGAGATGGAAAAATAGTATTATCTCCAGAATACACAGATGTAAGAATATTAGGAAAAGATAATAAATCTGGATATATAGTTAAAAATGATAATAAATATGGAATTTTAGATTATTCTAAAAATATTATTTTAAATATAAAATATGATGAAATCACAAAAGTCTATGGAAATGATTGTTATGTAGTTGTGGAAAATGGAATAAAAAAATTGGTTAAAAAAGGTAATGTAGATGTGTTAACATCAGGATTTACTGATATTACTCAAGTGTTATCTAGTCAAGAAAATGCTGTTATTTTTAATAAAGATGGAAAATATGGAATTATGGATTTTACAGGAAATGTTATTATGGCAGTGCAATATGATGACTTAAAAGAAACTAAAACAGGAATTTTTATAGCAAAAAAAGATGGAAAATATGGAATTGTTAATATTTCTAATGAAGAGAAAATTCCGTTTATATATGAAAATATCACTTATCAAGAAAAAGCTGATTTGTATATTGCAGAAGATAGTGAAGGTAATGCTAATATTTTAAATAATAATTTAGAAAATAAACTTTCAGGAATATTAGTTGATTTTAATAGTGAAAAAGGCTATCTTAAGTTAAGACAAGAAGATAATTATAAGTACTATAACTTTAAATTTGAAGAAAAATCAGAAGCGGATTTCTATCCAAATAAAACTTTGTATTTATCTAAAAAAGATGGAAAATATGGTTTTGTAGATAAAAATGGAAAAGTAATAGTTGACTATAATTATGATGATGCAACAGAACAAAATGACTATGGATTTGCAGGAATAAAAAAAGACGGAAAATGGGGCTCTATTAATAGTAGTGGTAAAGTTATTCAAGAACCAACTTATAATTTAGATAATTATTTATTAGTTGATTTTATTGGAAGATGGCATTTAGGTGCAGATATTAATATGAATTACTATAATCAAGAATAATAGGAGAAGAATATTAGTGAAAATTAGTTGTGGAATTGACATTATTGAAATAGATAGAATAGAAAACTGTATAAAAAAGTTAAAAACTCGATTTTTAAATCGAGTTTTTACAGATGAAGAAATAGCATATTGTGAAAGTAAAAAAATACAAAAATATCAAAGTTATGCAGCGAGATTTGCGGCAAAAGAGGCAACATTGAAAGCTGTTGCAAATTTATTAGAAAATAAATATCAGATTAATTGGAAAGATATTGAGATTACAAATAAATTAGATGGAAAACCTAAAATAAATATAAATCATGACTTTGGTAATAGGCTGAAGGATATTGATGTAAGTATTTCACATTGTAAAAGTTATGCAGTGGCTAATGTGACTGTTTTATATGAATAAACAAGAAGTAGAAAGGATAAAAATTATGTATAAATTATTTGATAGTCATTGTCATTTAAATGACGAGAAATTTGATAAAGATATAAAAGAAGTTATACAAGAAAATTTAAAAAATAATGTGACTAATTTAATAACAGCGGGATATAGTGTAGAAAGTTCAATAAAAGCACTTAAAATCGCTAAAGAATATGAATTTATGTACACAACCTGTGGCGTTTCTCCAAATGATATTCCACAAAATGAGGAAGAGTTGTGGAAACAGCTTGATAAAATTAGAGAAATAGTAAGTCAAAATACAGATAAAGTTATAGCTATTGGAGAAATTGGTTTAGATTACTATTGGAATACTGATAACAAAGAATTGCAGAAAAAAGCTTTTGTGGAACAAATAAAAATAGCAAATGAATTTGATTTGCCAATTGTTATTCATACAAGAGAAGCTGTTATGGATACAATCGATGTGTTGAAAAATAATGAAGTAAGAAATAGAGGAGTATTTCACTGTTGCCCACAGAATAGAGAACTAATAAAAGAGGCTTTAAAACTTGGGTTTTATATATCTTTTGCTGGGCCAATTACTTTTAAAAATTCAAAAAATGCTAATGAAATTATTGAGTTAGTTCCTGAAGATAAATTATTAATAGAAACAGATAGCCCATATTTAGCTCCTGAACCTGTTAGAGGGACAAGAAATATATCAGCAAATGTAAAATATGTTGCACAGAAAATTGCTGATGTAAAAAAAGAACCAATTGAAAAAATTGCAAAAGTGACTTTTGAAAATACATGTAAAGTATTTAATATTAAAAATATATGAAAAAATATAAAAAAATTAAAACAAAATAAAAACCAGCACTATTAGAATTTAGTGTTGGTTTTTTATATAAAATTTTAAAATTTAGTTTATATTTCTTAAAGCATCAATTCTATCTGCTGTACTTGGGTGTGTAGACCAAATGTTAGAAGTTTTTCTTTTTCCTCTTTGACCATTTTTCTTAAATGGATTTACAATATACATATTTGCTGTTGCAGAATTTGCAACTTCTAGTTCATTTGGGTCACTTTCTAATTTTTGTAATGCTGATATTAGCCCATCAGGGTTACGTGTTAATTGAACAGCAGTACTGTCTGCTAAAAATTCTCTTTTTCTAGATAGTGCTAATTGCATTAGTGTACCAAATATTGGTGATAATATTAAGAAAACAAGACCTAATAACATTAAAATACCGTTTGCTTTGCTATTATCATCATCATTATCTCTTAAACCTCCCCAAAAAACAGCTCTTGAGAATAAGTCAGAAATCATAACAATAAATCCTACAAAAACAGAAACGACAGCACTTAATAGAATATCATAATTTTTTATATGGCTAACTTCATGAGCTAAAACACCCTCTAGTTCGTAGTAATCTAATTTTTCTAATAATCCAGTTGTTACACAAACAACTGCGTGCTCAGGATTTCTTCCTGTTGCAAATGCGTTTGGCTGAGAATCTTCAACGATATATAAATCAGGCTTTTTTGGTAAATCTGCTGTAACCATTAAAGAATCTAATATATTAACAAGTTTTAAATCTTCTTCTTTGGTTGCTGGTCTTGCTTTGCAAGAGGCTAATACAATTTTGTCACTGTAGTAGTAAGAAGCCCATGCACTACCTATTGAAAACATTAGAGCAATTATTATAGAGAACATACCTAAATTAAGAGCATTACAAATGTAATATACAATTAATGTTATAGTTATAATAAAAATTCCGATAATTATTGCAGATTCTCTTTTATTTCTTTTTATTGAATTAAACATGTTACACCTCCTATTACAGAAAAGGGCTACTTAAAAAGTACCCCCTATCTATATTTAAATTGCGATATTTTTTAAATTTTAATTTCTAAAATTTTATTTATGCGTTTTTTCCAAAATCAACTTTTACATTTTTTCTTGCTTCATCACTATCTGTTGTGAATAAGTCGCGAGAAGTAAAATGGAACATATTAGCGATAATGTTTGAAGGGAAAATTTGTAATTTTTCATTATACATTGTTACTGTATCATTATAAAATTGTCTTGAGAAAGAAATTTTATTTTCTGTATTTCTTAATTCTTCTGCTAATTGAGCAAAGTTTTCATTTGCTTTTAAATCAGGATAGTTTTCAGATACAGCCATAATTGTTTTTAACGCACTTGATAATTGATTATCCAATTCTGCTTTTTCTGAAATTGTATTAGCATTTGTCCAAGATGTTCTTAATTCTGTTACTTTTTCAAGTGTTTCAGTTTCATGTGATGCGTATCCTTTTACAGTTTCTACAAAATTTGGAATCAAGTCAAATCTTCTTTGTAATTGTACATCAATTTGACTCCAAGCATTATCTACTTTTATTCTTGCAGATACTAATCCATTGTACATTGAAATTACAAAGATAATTAATGCAATTACTATAATTAATATAATCCAACCCATATTATTGCCTCCTTTTTTATTTATGAAAATATCATAACATATTATTACTTATTATACAATGTTTTTATTCATTTTGTTAAAAAATATATTAATTTATAAAATCTGTTCTAGTTTTAGTAAATAAGAATATAATAGAACAGAATGATATACAATCTTCAGTGAAACAAGCTAAAAAATTTTGAAAAAATAAATGTGAAAAATTTAATAAATTTCCCGAAATAAATTGACACTATCCGGTTTTTGGACAAATTTGACAAAAATGCAAAAAAATGATATAATATAAATTGTATTGCCAAAGGAGGTAAATATTTTTATGAAAAATCAAGAAAAAGCTTCAATTTCTATAATGAAAATTATGTGTATTAGTCTTATCTTAATTTTGCTTTCAGGAATAGGAGTTATGGCAGTTAATACAAACTTAAAGGATATTAAAATTATTTTAAAAAACGGATATGAATTAACAACTTTGACATCTAAATCTACAGTACAAGATATATTAAAAGAAAATAACATTATATTAGAAGAAAACGAAAAGACTTTACCAGATTTAGAAGAAACAGTAGAAGAAGGTACTATTATAAAAATAGTAGATAAATCTTATACAGAAGTACAAATAGCAGAAGTTTCTCAAACAGGAGTAGAAACAACATTAGAACAATTAATGAATAATTATGCACCAATTACAGAAAAAATAGTTGTTGAGCAAGTTGCTATACCATTTGAAACAATTACAAAAAATACAGCAGGGACATCAACAAATACTACAAATAAAGTTATTAAACAAGGAAAAGACGGACTAAAAGAAATAACTTATAAAGTAAAATATCAAAATGATGTTGAAATAGAAAAAGTTCAATTATCAGAAAAAATTATTAAAGAACCAGTAAACAAAATAGTTCAAGTAAATAAAAAAGTTGTAACATCAAGGTCTGGAATTAATGAAAGAACAGCAAATGTACCAAGTGGAAGTGGTACAGAAATATATAAAATAACAGCATATTGTCCTTGTACAAAATGTTGTGGTAAAACTAACGGAATTACTGCTTCAGGGGCAAGAGCTACTGCTGGTGTAACTGTAGCGGCTTCATCAAAATTTGCTTTTGGAACAAAGTTAAACATTAATGGGCATATATATACAGTTCAAGATAGAGGTGGAGCAATTAAAGGAAATAAAATAGATATATTTGTAAACTCACATGCAGAAGCATTAGCATGGGGTGTCAGATATTTACCAGTTAGTGTTGCTAAATAATTTTAATATAGCAAATGGTTTAAATATAATGATTAAAAATTATAAAAATTAAGTGTACCTCAAATGTTAAGCAAAATTTGACATTTAGAGTGCACTTTTATTTTTATATAATGTAAAACAGAATAAAAAGTAGAAAGGAGATTTTAATGAAATTTGTATCATGGAATGTAAATGGAATAAGAGCGTGTTTACAAAAAGGATTTGAACAGTTTTTTAAAACAGTTGATGCAGATATTTTTTGTATTCAAGAAACAAAATGTCAGCCAGATCAAGTAGACTTAAATTTTGATGGATATAAAAGCTATTGGAATAGTGCAGAAAAAAAGGGGTATTCTGGAACAGCAATATTTACTAAAATAGAACCAATAAATGTAACATATGGAATTGGGATAGAGGAACATGACAAAGAGGGAAGAGTAATTACTTTAGAATTTGAAAAGTTTTTTATGGTAGATATATATACACCAAATTCAAAGAGAGGATTAGAAAGACTGGAATATAGGCAAATTTGGGAAGATGAAATTAGAAAATATTTATTGAAACTAAATAATGTAAAACCAGTAATTATGTGTGGTGATTTAAATGTAGCGCATAAGGAAATAGACCTAAAAAATCCTAAAAATAACAGAGGTAATGCGGGATTTACAGATGAAGAAAGAAACAAAATGACAGAATTGTTGAATGCTGGCTTTACAGATAGTTTTCGATTTTTATACCCAGATAAAGAAAACGCGTATAGTTGGTGGTCTTATATGGGGCGTGCAAGAGAAAAAAATATTGGCTGGAGAATTGATTATTTTATTGTATCAAAATCAATTGAAGATAAAATAAAAGAAGCAAGTATATATTCAGAAATAATGGGAAGTGACCATTGTCCAGTTGAACTAGAAATAGAAAATTTGTAAAAGTATAAAAGTTGTTATTTATTATTTATATTTGTAATAAATATAAGAAGGGAATGAAAAGAATGGGTGAAGTTAAACAAAATTGGAAAAAAAGAACTTCTTGGCTATTAATTGCAATTGTAGTAGTCGTGGTATATAAATTATTAGATAATTTTTCTAGTGTTCAGGAGTGGTTTGGTCAATTATTTGTTATTTTAAAACCGTTTTTAATTGGTTTATTAATATCTTATATTTTATTTATACCATGTAGAAATATGGAAAATTTATATAAAAAGGTAAAAGTGAAGTTTATTTCTAAAAGGGCAAGAGGATTGTCTGTAGTGACAACATATATAATATTTGTAATAATTATTATAGTTGTTATTAATTGTATTTTCCCACTTGTAAAAGATAGTGTTGTTGAATTAGTTGGAAATATTCCAAATTATTATAATACATTGGTACAACAATATAATGAATTACCAGAAGATTCATTTTTTAAAAGTGAAATTATAAAAGAAAAAATGAATGAATTTATTAATGTAGATATAAAACAATTCTTGAATTTTAATAATGAACAAATAATGCAATATGTTAAAAGTGTTATTAACGTATTTTCTGGAATTTTTGATGTATTTGTTTCAATTGTTGTATCTGTGTATATATTATTACAAAGAACTTCAATTGTAAGGTTTTTGAGAAGATTTGCAAGAGCAATATTTAATAAAGATACATATGAAGCTGTAAACAAATATTTTACAAAAGGAAATGAGGTGTTTTTTACATTTATTTCTAGTCAGTTGTTAGATGCGTTTATTGTTGGAATTTTAACTACAATTGCTATGTTAATATTAAAAGTAAAATATGCACCTTTAATAGGATTTATTATTGGATTATTTAATATGATACCATATGTTGGTGCGATTGTAGCTGTTGGAATAGGGATTTTTATAACATTTATTACAGGTGGATTTGGGCAAGCGTTAATTATGGCTATAGTTGTTATAGTTTTACAACAAATTGATGCTAATATTATTAATCCAAAGATAATAGGATATTCATTAAAAACAAGTCCATTACTAGTTCTTTTCTCAATTTCTATTGGTGGAGCATATTTTGGAATTGTAGGTATGTTTTTGGCAGTTCCAATAGCAGTTGTTATAAGAACAATTTTGACTGATTTTGTTGATAATAGAAATAAAATTAAAGATGAGGAAGAAAAAGAAACTGTGAATGAAATAGAAAGGGAAAACTAGTTTTGAGGATATAGTAATTTGTAGAATAGAAAAAACCAATTATTAAGATTAATAATTGGTTTTTTCTATTATTTTGAGTTTTTACTTTTTTCCATCCAGAATTTTAATGCTTGTAAAGCAACCAAAATTAAAATACCTAATGCAAAAAATAAAAAGTTAAAAGTTCCAAATGACATAGCAGCTTGTGGTTCTGATAAAGTAGTAGGCCCCATTACTATAGAATAAAGAGAACCTATCATCATTCCGATAATTGCATAAATAGATTGACTTCTGTAATTTTTTAAAGCTTTTTTAATTAGTCTTACAAAAGTTACAATTCCAGCAATCATACCAAGACCAAAAACAATCAAAATTCCTATGTTAGAAAAGTTAAAATGGAAAAAGTCTTTTACAGCATTTATTATAGGGATATATATTCCAAATATTAATAAAAGAGTAGAACCAGATATACCAGGTAAAACCATTGCAGAAATAGCAATTGCAGCTGCTATAAAAATGTAAATATAAGTTCCTATATTTGGATTAGCAAGGCTAACTCCTTGACCATTAGAAGAAGTTAACATTGTGATTATAACAACAAAGGCGATTCCTAAAATTGTAAAAATAATATTTTTGTAATTGCCTTTTAATACTTCTTTTTCTTCATGGATAACAATAGGAATAGCAAATATAATAAAACCTATAAATAAAGAGCTCATGGCATAAATTTGTGTATGGAATAGACTAGATAAAATTGTTGAAGCTATTCCAAAACCAATTATCCAGCCAACACCTAATTTTATTAAGAATTTTAAGGCTGATTTTTTCTCTTCCAGATTTCCTCTAAATAAATTATCTAGGGAACCTATAAATTCGTCATAAAATCCTAATAAAAAGGCTATTGTTCCACCAGACACACCAGGAACACTGTCTGCTAATGACATACAAAATCCCTGAATAAAGTTCATAATTAGTTCTTTTAGTTTTTTCATATGTTTTCTCCTTTTAAATTTTTTTGACTGTTACATTGTACTATATAAATAAAATATTGTCAAAATATATGCAAAATAAAATTAAATAAAATAGTAATTTTGTTATTGGTCAAAATTTTACCTATATTAAAGGATTTTTTTGGGAAAAATTATTGACATTTCATACCATAATATGGTATCATATAGTGTGAATTTATGTGATGAATTAAAGCATAAAGTTAAATTTTATTCAAAAGAATTTTTAAAATACAATATAGTTTAAAATTTAAGAAAAGAGGAATTAAATATATTTAAATAATATCAATTTTTATTGTATGAGCAGACAATTTTAATTGATTTTTATATTAACTATATTCTAAGAAGGACTTTTCTTAAAATCAAAATAAATATAAAAATACAAATTAATGATTTGTATTTTATTTTCTAGGCATATTCATTTATAAACTATGCTATTTGAATTAAATAATTGTAGATGATGTGTCAGGTGTTCTTACACTTTCCCTAGAATTTTAAATGCTGCTTCAAATTTTTATAAGGAGTGATTTTTTTGAAAATTAAAGACGTTCAATACGAAAAAGCCTCAAGAAAAGATTTTGCTAAAGTTGGAGATTTTATTGAAATGCCAAACCTAATAAAAGTACAAAAAGATTCATATGACTGGTTTGTAGAAGAAGGGTTAGGCGAAGTATTAAAAGATATTTCCCCAATTGAAGATTATTCTGGAAATCTAGTTCTTGAGTTTTTTGATTACTACATGGAAGACAAAACAAAATATTCAATGGAAGAGGCAAAAGAAAGAGATGCAACATATTCTACAAGACTACATGTAAAAGTAAGATTAATTAACCGTGAAACAGGAGAAATTAAAGAACAAGAAATCTACTTAGGTGATTTCCCACTTATGACAGATAGTGGAACATTTATTATAAATGGTGCAGAAAGAGTTGTAGTAAGCCAATTAGTACGTTCACCTGGATGTTATTATGCACAAGAGTTTGATACAAAAACAGGAAAGAAAACTTTTACATCAACAGTTATGCCATTAAGAGGTGCATGGTTAGAATATGAAACAGATGGAAATGATATTTTTTATGTACGTGTTGATAGAACAAGAAAAATTCCAGTTACAACTTTGTTAAGAGCAATTGGACTTGTAACAGATGACCAAATTAGAGATTTATTTGGAGAGGAAGAATTAATTAATGCTACAATTTCAAAAGATGTAATAAAAACACAAGAAGAAGCATTAATTGAAATCTATAAAAAATTAAGACCAGGAGAACTTCCAACTGTAGATGCTGCTAGAAATTTATTTGATGGATTATTCTATGATAATAGAAGATATGACTTAGCAAAAGTAGGACGTTATAAATTTAATCAAAAATTAAGTTTAGCAACTAGAATTACAGGACAAGTGGCTGCTAAAGACATTATTGATGATGAAACAGGAGAAGTTTTAGTACAAGCAAATGAAATAATTACAGAAGATGTAGCAGAAGACATTCAAAACTCAGGAATTAATGTTGTAGAAGTTGTTGTTGGAGAAAAAACAGTTAAAGTTATAGGAAATGGAACAGTTAATATTCATAAAGTATTACCAACAGTTGAATTAGGTTCATTACACATTAAAGAAATGGTAAATTATCAAGTATTAAAAGATATTATTGATAATACTGATGAAAAAGATTTATTAAAGACTTTACAAGAAAGAATGGATGAACTAATTCCTAAACATATTACAACAGAAGATATGATAGCTTCTGTTAACTATCTATTAAACTTAGTTCATGGAATTGGTAAAATTGATGATATTGACCATTTAGCTAACCGTAGAATTAGATGTGTTGGTGAATTATTACAAAATCAATTTAGAATTGGTTTAACAAGATTAGAAAGAGTTGTTAGAGAAAGAATGACAATTCAAGATTTAGATGTTGTAACACCACAAACTTTAATTAATACAAAACCTATAACATCTGCTATTAGAGAATTCTTTGGAAGCTCTCAATTATCACAATTCATGGATCAAACAAACCCACTTTCTGAATTAACACATAAAAGAAGAATTTCTGCATTAGGACCTGGTGGATTAACAAGAGAAAGAGCGGGATTCGAAGTTAGAGACGTTCACTATACACATTATGGTAGATTATGTCCTATTGAATCACCAGAAGGACCAAACATTGGACTTATTTCTGCACTTTCTTCATTTGCAAATATTAATGAATATGGATTTATTGAAACTCCATATCGTAAGATTGATCCAGAAACACATAGAGCTACAGATATTGTAGAATATATGAGTGCAGATGTAGAAGATAATTATATTATTGCTCAAGCATCTGAACCAATGGATGAAAACAATGAATTTATTAATGATAGAATAAGAGTAAGATTCAAAAATGAAATTATAGAGGTTGACAAAGATAAAGTACAATATTTAGATGTATCACCAAAACAATTAGTTTCTATCGCTGCTGCAATGATTCCATTCTTAGAGCATGATGATGCAAAAAGATCTTTAATGGGTTCAAACATGCAACGTCAAGCTGTTCCTCTTATGATTACAGAAAGACCAATTGTTGGAACTGGTATGGAATACAGAGCTGCAAAAGATTCTGGAATTTTAATATTAGCAGAAGATGATGGAACAATTGAAAAAGTAACTGGAGACGCAATTACTGTAAAATATAAAAATGGAAAAACAGTTGTACATAAATTACGTAAATTTAAGAGAACAAATGGTGGAACTTGTATTAACCAAAGACCAATAGTTAAAAAAGGCGAAATTGTTAAAAAAGGTGACGCTATTGCAGATGGACCATCAACAAAAGATGGAGAAATGTCATTAGGAAAGAACTGTGTAGTTGCATTCTCAACATGGGAAGGATATAACTACGAGGATGCTATTCTTTTAAACGAAAGACTAGTAAAAGAAGATGTATTTACATCTATTCACATTGAAGAATATGATTGTGAATGCCGTGATACTAAATTAGGGCCAGAAGAAATTACAAGAGATATTCCAAATGTTGGTGATGATGTATTAAAAGACTTAGATGAAAACGGAATAATTAGAATTGGTGCAGAAGTTAGACCAGGAGATATTTTGGTTGGTAAAGTTACACCAAAGGGAGAAACAGAACTAACAGCTGAAGAAAGACTATTAAGAGCTATCTTTGGAGAAAAAGCTAGAGAAGTTAGAGATACTTCACTTAGAGTACCACATGGAGAAGCAGGAACAATTGTAGATGTAAAAATATTTACAAGAGATAATTCAGATGAATTAGGACCTGGAGTAAATCAAATTATTCGTTGTTATATAGCAACAAAAAGAAAAATCTCTGTTGGAGATAAAATGGCTGGACGTCATGGAAATAAAGGTGTTATTTCTAGAATTTTACCAGAAGAAGATATGCCATTCTTACCAGATGGTACACCAATTGATATATTATTAAACCCATTAGGTATTCCATCTCGTATGAACTTAGGTCAAGTTTTAGAAGTTCACTTAGGAGGAGCTGCAAAAGCTTTAGGATGGCATGTATCAACTCCAGTATTTGATGGTGCAACACAAGAAGATGTTGAAGAACTATTAAAACAAGCTGGTATGAGTGAAGATGGAAAATCAATTCTTTATGATGGAAGAACAGGAGACCCATTTGATAAACCAATTACAGTTGGTGTTATGTATATGCTTAAACTACACCATTTAGTTGATGATAAAATTCATGCTCGTTCAACTGGACCATACTCATTAGTTACTCAACAACCTCTTGGAGGTAAAGCTCAATTTGGTGGACAACGTTTTGGAGAGATGGAAGTTTGGGCACTTGAAGCTTATGGTGCATCATATACATTACAAGAAATGTTAACAGTAAAATCAGATGATGTTGTAGGTAGAGTAAAAACTTATGAAGCAATTGTTAAAGGAGAAAATATTCCTGAACCAGGAGTTCCAGAAAGCTTTAAAGTTTTAGTTAAAGAATTACAATCTTTAGGATTAGATATACGTTTATATTCTGAAGATAATCAAGAATTAGAATTAAAAGAAAATATAGAAGATGGCATTGAGTACGACCCAGAAAAAGACGATAAAAACCTTGTGGAAGGTGAAAATATCGGAGAAGAAGTTGTTAATGAAGATGACTTACAAGACGGATATGGAGAAGATTCAGAAGATGATGTTTTGTTAGATGAAGAGGAAATTGAAGATAGTGATGAATTATTTGGTAATTTAGATGACGAGGATGATGAAGCTATTTTTGATAATGATTTAGCAAATGATAATTTAGATAATGATGATGATATTATTGAATAATTAAATAAACTTCAAAAAAATTTAGTGCGACAAAAAGGAATTGCAAGAGCTGTGGATAGTCATTAAAATTTGTTTTGAAGTTACCCAATTAAAATCCAATTAGGGATATATGCTTGGTAAAGCTTAAATGTATCCCTTTTGGAAGATAATAAATTTGTAGGGGGAAAAAATTGTGGACGAATTAGATATTTTTAATAAAATAAAAATAGGAATAGCATCAGATGAAAAAATAAGAGAATGGTCAAAAGGTGAAGTAAAAAAACCAGAGACTATTAATTATAGAACATTAAAACCAGAAAAAGATGGTTTATTCTGTGAAAGAATATTTGGGCCAACAAAAGACTGGGAATGTCATTGTGGGAAGTATAAAAGAGTTAGATATAAAGGAATTGTATGTGATAGATGTGGTGTTGAAGTTACAAAATCTAAGGTTAGAAGAGAAAGAATGGGACACATTGAACTTGCAGCACCAGTTGCTCACATTTGGTACTTTAAGGGAATACCAAGTAGAATTGCTTTAGTTTTAGATGTTTCACCAAGAAACCTTGAAAAAGTAGTATATTTTGCTTCTTATATTGTAACAGATAAAGGTACTTCTGATTTAGTAAATTGCCAAGTATTGACAGAAAAAGAATATCATGAAGCAGAAGAAAAATATGGGAGAGGCTCATTTAAAGCAAGAATGGGAGCAGAAGCTTTAAAGGAATTACTAGAAAAAGTAGATTTAGAGAAACTATCAAAACAAATTAGAAAAGAATTAGAAAGTGCTAGTGAACAGAAAAAAAGTAAATTAATTAAAAGGTTAGATACAGTAGATGCTTTTAGAATTTCTAATACAAGACCAGAATGGATGATAATGTCTGTAGTACCAGTTATTCCGCCAGATTTAAGACCAATGGTACAATTAGATGGTGGTAGATTTGCTACATCAGATTTAAATGATTTGTATAGAAGAGTTATAAATAGAAATAATCGTTTAAAAAGATTGTTAGAATTAGGAGCACCAGAAATCATTGTTAGAAATGAAAAGAGAATGCTTCAAGAATCAGTAGATGCTTTAATTGATAATGGAAGAAGAGGAAGACCTGTTACAGGTGCTGGAAATAGACCTTTAAAATCTTTATCAGACATGTTAAAAGGAAAACAAGGTAGATTCCGTCAAAACTTATTAGGTAAGAGGGTTGACTACTCAGGACGTTCTGTTATTGTTGTAGGGCCAGAATTAAATATATACCAATGTGGACTTCCAAAAGAAATGGCTGTTGAATTATTCAAACCATTTGTTATGAAGGAATTAGTTGCAAGAGGTATTGCACAAAATATTAAAAGTGCAAAAAGAATGGTAGAAAGATTAAAACCAGAAGTTTGGGGAATATTAGAAGATGTTATTAAAGACCATCCAGTAATGTTGAACCGTGCTCCAACACTACATAGATTAGGTATTCAAGCATTTGAACCAGTATTAGTAGAAGGTAGAGCAATAAAACTTCACCCATTAGTTTGTGAAGCATTTAATGCTGACTTTGATGGTGACCAAATGGCTGTGCATTTACCATTATCTGTAGAAGCACAAGCAGAAGCAAGATATTTAATGCTTGCAACAAATAACTTATTAAAACCACAAGATGGTAAACCAGTTGCAGTGCCTAGACTAGACATGATTTTAGGAAGTTATTATTTAACAATGGTTTTAGAAGGGGAAAAAGGCGAAGGCAAATATTTTAAAGACCCAGAAGAAGCAATTATGGCTTTTGAAAATCATGATGTTGGTATTCATGCAAAAATCTTTGTAAGAATAACAAAAGAAATAGATGGAGAAAAAGTATCTAAAAAAATAGAGACAAGTGTTGGTAGAATTATTTTCAATCAAGGAATTCCACAAGATTTAGGATTTGTTGATAGAAAAGAAGATCCATTCCAATATGAAATTAATTTCCCAGTTATGAAAAAATCAATGGGACAAATAATTGAAAGAGTAATTCGTGTACATGGTGTAGTTGAATCAGCAGAAGTAATAGACTATGTTAAATCATTAGGTTTTAAATATTCAACACTTGCAGGTATTACATTCTCTATGAGTGATGTTAAAGTGCCAGAAGCTAAAAAAGGCTTACTAGCAGAAGCTGATAAACAAATTGAAACTATTAGAAAACAATATGCTAGAGGTTTAATAACAAATGATGAAAGATATAATTCAGTTATCAAAGTTTGGGAAGATGCTACTAAGAAAATTAGTCAAGCAATGGAAGATAACTTTGATGATTTAAACCCAATATATATGATGGTTAAATCTGGAGCCAGAGGTAACATGAACCAATTAAGACAAATTGCTGGTATTCGTGGACTTATGGCTAGTACAACAGGTAAAGCGGTAGAAATTCCTATTAAATCATCATTTGCAGAAGGACTAGATGCGTTAGAATACTTTATTTCTGCCCATGGAGCTCGTAAAGGACTTTCAGATACAGCGCTAAGAACAGCTGACTCAGGATATTTAACAAGAAGATTAGTTGATGTATCTCAAGATATAATTGTTAGAGAACATGATTGTGGAACACATGAAGGATTACTTGTTTATGATATTAAAGATGGAAACCAAATAATTGAAAAAATGCAAGAAAGACTTGTTGGTAGATATGTTGTAAATGATGTATATGATCCAAATACAAAAGAACTTATTGTTGATACAAATACTATGATTACAGAAGACATTGCAGAAAAAATTGTAGCAAGTGGAATTGAAAAACTAGAAGTACGTTCAGTTTTAGCTTGTCGTTCAAAACATGGTGTATGTCAAAAATGTTATGGTATGGGATTAGCAAGAAGAGATTTAGTATCAATTGGAGAATCAGTAGGTATAATTGCTGCTCAATCAATTGGTGAACCAGGTACACAGCTTACAATGAGAACTATTCACTCTGGTGGTGTTGCTGGTGTTGCAGATATTACACAAGGTCTTCCTAGAGTTGAAGAATTATTCGAAGCTAGAAAACCAAAGGGTGTTGCAATTATTTCTGAAATTGCAGGAAAAGTTAAAATTAAAGAAACAAAGAAAAAGAAAGAAGTTATTGTTACATCTAATGATGATTCAAGAACTTATACAATACCATTTGGTTCTAAAATGAAGGTAAAAGATGGAGACATAGTAGATGTTGCAGAACCATTAATTGAAGGTTCAATTAATCCATCAGAAATATTAGCATTAAAAGGACCAGAAGGGGTTTATGAATATTTAACATCAGAAGTTCAAAAAGTTTATAGAAACCAAGGTGTTGATATTAATGATAAACACGTTGAGGTTATTGGTAGACAAATGCTTAAGAAAGTAAGAATTGAAGACAATGGAGACACTGATATGTTCCCAGGTTCATTGGTAGATATGTATGAATTCGAAGATAAAAATAATGAAGTAATAGCAGAAGGTAAACGTCCAGCAACAGGTAAGAGAGTATTATTAGGTATTACAAAAGCATCACTTGCAACAGAAAGCTTCTTATCAGCAGCATCTTTCCAAGAGACAACAAGAGTTCTTACAGAAGCTGCAATAAAAGGAAAAACAGACGATTTAATTGGACTAAAAGAAAATGTTATTATAGGAAAATTAATACCAGCAGGAACTGGAATGAAAAAATATCAAAACACACATATAGATACAGAAAAGAAACTTGAAGAAGTTGCAGAATAGAACAGATATAGAATAAATATAGAACAAATAATGAAGTGAACTAAATGGGGTTTTCTTCATTATTTTTTTGAAAAAAATGATTTAAATAAATATTCGACATATTTTTTGCGACTTTTATAAATAAAAAGATTATAATAATTATAATTTCATACATAACTCTTTTACTATTTGAGGAATACTATAGAAGAAGGAGGAGCTTATGTTTTTATTCAATACAATTTTTATTCTAATAATTATTTTGCTATTGTGGTCATTGATAATTGGGTCAAATAAATCTAAAATAAATCAAGAAAAATATTTAGAAGATATATTACAAATGAAATATTTAAAAAATTTTGAAAAAAATTCATTAATTTGATATAATAAATTAACTATAATAGAATCACAGTTAAAATAATAAAAGTAAAATATATTTAAATTTTATTAAAATTATATAACAAATATTTTATACTTATTATAGAAAGATAGTAGGAGTTATGTATGGAAAAAAACGAAAAATTTATGAAGGAAGCATTAAAAGAAGCAAAAAAGGCATATGACAAGATGGAAGTTCCGGTTGGAGCAATAATAGTAAAAGATGATAAGATTATAGCAAGAGCACATAATTTGAAAGAGACAAAAACAGATACGACTAAACATGCAGAGATTTTAGCAATTCAAAAAGCAAGCAAAAAATTAAAATCATGGAGATTATTAGATTGTGATATGTATGTTACTTTGGAGCCATGTTCTATGTGTGCAGGTGCAATGATAAATTCTCGTATTAGAAAAGTATATATAGGTACACAAGATGCAAAAACAGGTGCTGTAGGTTCTGTGTTTAATCTATTTGAAGATTATACGTTTAATCATAAAGTAGAAGTGGAAAATGGAATTTTGAAAAATGATTGTGAGAAAATTTTGCAGGATTTTTTTAAAGAATTAAGAAAAATTAAAAAGAATAGAAAGTAATATTTGATAAAAAACCAAATTTTAAAACTATTATATTTATTTGATATAGTTTAAATTTGGTTTTTTTATAATTTTACTATTTTTTAAATTGTTTCCAGTAATTTTCATATTTTTCAATAGCGGTATCTGGGTTATAAATACTAGTAAAATCTTTGATTGGCGCAAATTCCTCGTTTTCATTAACTCTTAAAAGAAGCATATCATCAAAATATGAAAAAGCATCAAAAATGAAATTTTCAAATTTAAAAGTGTTTGGTTTGTCTGGAACTTGTTTTACACCTTCAAAGTTAACAAAAGCATTCTTTTTAAAAGCCCTGTGATATTTTAAATTTATACTACTTACTTTTTGAATAGCATCTATACTCATAATATGTGATAACATATTTGCTTCTCTATATAAGTAAATATTGGTGTTTTCAATTTTTGATTCGGATAATTCTAATGTAATATCACTGTAATCAAGTATTGATGGCTTTCCATTCTTTTTACAATATACAGCAGTTTTTTCTAGTGGTTCTTTTTTGAAAATAGATTTTGAACCTATTTGATATCCATTTTGAACAAGCATTCCTAAAAACAATGGATCGCAATTTTTTAATAATACATTATCAATTCCGCCAAAAGAAACCCATTTTATATTTTCTGTAAGTAAAGTGTTGATTATATTGTTTTTATATAGTGCATTGAAAACATTTCCGTTTCCATTAGAAGCTTCTTTAATAATATATGGTTCTTGTAATATTAAATTCCCATTTAAATCTATTAATGGTAATTTTTCTTGAGTAAAAAAGGTGATTTTTTCTTTAGGATAGTCAAAATAATTGTTTAATTGGAAAAAATTTTTTGTTTGTATATCATTTTCCTCACTTGTCATAATAAACCAATGTAATATAACTTTATATTTATTGTTTGTTCGCTTTATGTCTTCAGCCATTATTTGAAACAATGATTTTGTACCATTAGATAAATTTAAAGGGTATGTGCCTTTAGGTCCTTTATACCCTAAACGTGTTCCTTGTCCACCAGCCATTGTTATTATTGCAAAATGATTGCTTTTTATAATTTCTTCGCCTATTTTAATATAATTATCAATTTCTCTACTAGAAAGTGCACTTTTTTCTATATGGAGCAGAGGAGTTACTGTTGATTTTGCATCTTCTAAAAAAGAGTTTTTGTATAGTGTTAAAATTTGATTAAAATTTATATTTAGTATTTGTTCTATTAATTTATTTTGTTGTTCAGGAGAAAGTTCATCATAAAAGGCTAATAAATGTTCTTGATGATATTTGGCTAATATGTTTTTTGCAAGATTCAACTTATCTTTCATATTTTTTCTCGTATAATAAATATCTAATTTTATACGAAACTCCTTTCTTATATTAATTATCTATTTGATATTGCAGAAATTAAACTTCTCATTGTCTTTTCTTTATCTGGCATAGTTGATTCTTCTAAATCTTTAATTTCTTTTTTAATATCATAAGGAACTCTAACTAGTTGGAAAGATATAGGAGAAAGTTCTGCTGATTGATAATATCCTTCTAGTATAATATAAGATGCAACTGTAGAAAATATGTTGGTTTTATCATTAATATCATCATTTAACATTTCAACTGGAACGCCAACACTACCAGGATTAAATAGAGTTTTATTTTTAAAACGTACAATAAATGGAGTATGAATATGACCATATCCAACTATATCAGGAACTGGGTCTTGATTTGTTTTTCCTATAAATGGACTGTTTTCGAATAACTGACTTGGAGTTATTTCTAATGATTGAGAATTTTTCTGTGTGTACATAGGATTAAAGAAATCATTTAAACTATGGGGAGAAGCATGGAAAAGTCTTATTAAATGACCACTAAAATAAAACTCATATGATTTTGGTAGACTTAACATGTAACTAGCTCGTTCTTCTCCTATTTTATTCCTTGTCCAAAAATTTCTATTTTTAACTTCTGGCTTGCAGATATCATAATCACTATTTCCGAGTAATACTATGTCACAAACTTCTTTTATTTTATCTATTACTAAATCTGGGTGAGAGCATTTTAATATGTTATCACCTAATGAAATTATTTTTGTAATATTTCTTTTTTTAATATCTTCTAATACTGTATTTAGTGCGGTAATGTTACCGTGAACATCTGAAATTATTGCAATTTTATCCATATCTATTTAGGCTAGTTTGAACTAGCTGACCTCCTTATCTAAAATATATGTATATTTTATAACAAAATTGTATGAAAATCTACATAAATATTAAAAAAGTAATAATTACCAATTTTAAAAAACATAAAAAGAGATTGAAATATAAAATGTGAAATAGTATAATATTTTGCAAGGAGGTCGCAAATGTTTAATTTAGTTAAAGATGATTTTGATGAAAATAGTGATGATATATTAAATACAATAAATAAAATGTTAGACAGTGATGATGAAAGCAAAATGGAGAAAAATGAAAATGATACAAACAAATAAAATGTAACAATTAGTTAAATTAATAATTAAAAATAGTAGGAGGATTTTTAAATGGCAAATTCAAAAATAATAGTAGTAGAAGGACCACAGGGGGCGGGAAAAACCACAATAACAGATTTTTTAAGACATACGTTACCATACTCAAATTTATATAGACTATGTGGAACATCGGATAGCACACCTACAGGAAAGAAAAAGGCAGAGGACATGTATATAGATTTGTTGGAATACATGAAAAAGATGGAAAATAAAAGTGTTAATTTGATTTTTGATAGAACATTTTTTACAGAAGAAAATTATTGTAGATTAGGTATGAAAGAATATATATTCACAGATGTGTATGAAAAGCTGTTAGAGCAATTTTCTAATTTAGATTTTGATATATATTATATAACATTATATTTACAAGATGAGATGAAATATTATGAAAGATTAAATCGAGAAGGTAAAGCTATTTTTAAAGGAGCAGAATTTAATATTGAAAGTAGTATAAAGCAACAAAGAGAGTATTTAAAAATGGCTGATGAGATAAAGGAAAAGTATCCAAATATAAATGTAAAGAATGTAGCTAATGATAAAGATATCGAAGAAATAAAAAAAGAGATAAGAGAATTTCTACAATATTAGAAAAAGTGATAAAAAATGAAAAAGAGTGAGAAAAAGAAAGAAAAAATAATTAAATACATCAACCAAAGAAATAAATTATTGAAATAAACCTTAAACCGTCTTCTAAAAAATTGGAATATTTTTCTAAATCTGTTATAATATTAATTGATGGTGCATTATTCTAGTCATACTTGAAGTTATGAGGGTGGGGCTAAAAATCCACTAAAGGGCATATCGTTGAAGTTTCTTGTTTATGCGCGGAATGCCAGTTTTGTGTGTGAGCAGGGAGTAAAGGAGTTAGGGTAGTATATAATGGCATATATATGATTCCCTGGTTTCGCGGAGACTTAAATAGAAAAATTTGAGTGAAACCTATGTTGCGTGCCAAGACACAAAATACATAGAGTAGCCTGTCTTGAGTGAAGGTATTGGGATTAGTTTTATCTTGAGTAAAAAAGATTTTGGCCAAAGATTTTTTACTTTGACTATGAAATTGCATTTGCAAAAAAGACTAGTAACTTTATACAATGTATGTTAAGGAAAACTTCTAGGATGTTTGCTTTATCAAAAGCTTGAAAATTTAAGGATTAAGGTACGGATTTAAGTGGCGATCTGGTGGCTAAAAATATTTAGTTATTTCCCTTAAACGGAAACGGCTATAACAGTAATGTTAAGCGGGAAATAGAGAAATTCAACCAGACCTAAACCGTAAAATTTACTTAAGTTTTTACCATCAATTTAATTATTTAGAAATAATAGGTAAGCTAATGCTTACCTTAATTCATTATATAAAAAGAAATATTTTTTTCGATATAATAAAAGAGCTTTTTTAATAATATAAATAATTTTTGCATAAAATTGACCTATAAAAAAGACAAAATGTGCAAATAATATGAATGCTTAAAGGGTTTTAATTATATCTCTTTTGTCTATAATTTAAAGTTCGTTTTGTGCTAAAGGGAAGGAAAGAAAAATAAAAATGAAGAAAATGGAAGGTAAAAAAGGAGAAAATAAAAAAGAGCACTCGAATATGAGTTGGGTAATTCAGTCATTTGTTTTAACATTTGTATTATCAATAATATTTTCATATGTTTCAACAAATGGGGTTTCAAATTTAAGTTTAGTTCCAGCTCTACTTATTTTAATTTTAGTTATACTAATAGGGGTTGTTTTTGACATTATAGGGGTTGCTGTAACTGTTGCAAATGAAGAAGAATTCCATGCAAAAGCAACTAAAAAGGTAAAAGGTTCAAAAGATTCAATAAAATTAATAAAGAACGCACCTAAAGTTGCAAATATTTGTGCTGATGTTATAGGAGATATATGTGGTGTACTTAGTGGTGCTATTAGTGCATTAGTTTCATTGAAAATAGCTAATGAGATACAATTACCATTTGATATACAATTTGTTTTAAGTGCATTAGTTTCTGCAATGACGGTTAGTTGTAAAGCTTTTGGAAAAGATATTGCAAATAAAAATTCAACTGTTATAGTTCATAATGTAGGAATTGTTTTAAATAAATTAAAAAAGGGACATGGGAATTAAACATGTTCTTTTTTTTATAAATGTGGTAAAATAAAAAATATATAAATAATTTAAAGGAGGACTAAATGAAAGTTTTAATAACAGGTGCATCTTCTGGAATAGGTAAAGATTTAGCAAAGGTTTTTGCACAGAAAGGATATAATTTGGTATTAATATCTCGAACAGAAGAAAAGTTACAAGATGTGAAAGAAGAGATTTTAAAAGATAATACAGTAGATATAGAAATAATAGCAATGGACTTATCGAATGAACAAAATTGCAAAGAACTTCATAATAGAGTAAAAGATGTAGATATTTTAGTAAATAATGCGGGATTTGGAGATTGTGGAGAATTTACAAAAACAGATTTAGAAAAAGAACTAAAAATGATTAATACTAATATAGTTGCATATCATATTTTAACAAAATTATATTTAAAAGATATGAAAGAAAAAAATAGTGGAAAAATATTAAATGTAGCATCTATTGCTGGATTTATGCCAGGACCATTAATGGCAACATATTACTCAACGAAATCATATGTCGTTAGACTATCTGAATCAATAAGAGAAGAATTAAAAAAAGACAAATCAAATGTACAAATTAGTATTTTATGTCCTGGACCAGTAGAAACTAATTTCAACAAGGTAGCAAATGTAAAATTTCACATGAGAGAAGCAAACAGCTATGAAGTAGCCAACTATGCTGTTAGAAAATTGCTAAAAGGTAAATTCTATATTATACCAGGTTTAGATGTAAAAGCAGGAATATTTTTTAGCCATTTTGTACCAAGCAATTTAATAGCCAAGATTACTTATAGAGTACAAAAAAGAAAATTAAGCTAATGGGAAGTCAAGGGGGACAGTCATTATTTGTCTCTCTTTTTATGTTGGTCAAGAGGGACAGTCGTTATTTGTCTCTCTTTTTATGTTGGAAAATGTCGAAAAAGCCCAGAAAGTGTTTGACTGATTAAAGGTTGTAGATAGTGATACAAGAAGTGACAAAAAATGATAAAAATAGACCAAATAAATGTTACAATTGAAGACTGTCCCCTTTGACCCTTTGACCTTTGACCCTTTGACCCGCCTTTGCCAGCCTGAATTTTTACTTAAATTGCTCAAAACTCTTGACAAATGAACAAAAATGGTGTAAAGTATATTAGCATTACAAAAAAGAGGTAGTTATTATGGATAAAAACGTTAAAGTAAGTATATTGTGTGATTTATATGGAAAGCTATTAACCAAAAAACAATTTCAATTCTTAAATGACTACTATAATAATGACTTGTCTTTATCTGAAATAGCTGAAAACAACAATATTACAAGGCAAGCTGTTAGAGACATTATAAAGAAGGGAGAGAATAAGCTTTTCGAATATGAAGAAAAGTTATTATTTATGAAAAGGACGTTGAATCAAGAAAAAAAGGTTGAACAAGTTTTATTGGAATTAACTAAAATTCAAAAAAATTATTCTGATAAAAAAGTAGCAAACATCTTGGAAACAATCAAAAAAGAATTAAATTGTTTAGTTTAGGGAGGTAAACATATGGCTTTTGAAGGATTATCTTCTAGGTTGCAGGAGATTACAAGAAAACTTAAGGGAAAAGCAAGAATTACAGAGTCAGATTTAAAAGATATGCTAAGAGAAGTAAAGCTTGCATTATTAGAAGCTGATGTTAACTATAAGATTGTTAAAGAATTTATTGCTAATATTCAACAAAAAGCATTAGGACAAGATGTTTTAAAATCTTTAACACCAGGACAACAAGTTATTAAAATTGTAAAAGATGAACTGATAGAATTATTAGGTGGAACAGAGAGCAAAGTCAATTTCTCTTCTAACCCACCAACAATCATTATGCTAGTAGGATTACAGGGGTCTGGTAAAACAACAACAGCAGGGAAACTTGCTAATTTATTTAGAAAACAAGGTAAAAAGCCATTACTAGTAGCATGTGACATATATAGACCAGCAGCTATTAAACAATTGCAAGTTGTAGGAGCACAGCTTAATATACCTGTTTATGCAAATGAACAATCAAAAGATGTTGTACATATTGCAAAACAAGCAATGAGTATAGCAATGTCAAAATTAAATGATGTAATAATTTTGGATACAGCAGGTAGATTACAAATAGATGAAGCGTTAATGGAGGAATTGCAGAATGTTAAAAAAAGTGTAAAGCCTCATGAAATACTTTTGGTTGTAGATTCTATGACAGGTCAAGAAGCTGTAAATGTTGCAGAAACATTTAATGAAAAAGTTGGAATTGACGGGATTGTTTTGACAAAACTAGATGGTGATACTCGTGGTGGTGCAGCGCTTTCTGTAAAAAAAGTAACAGGAAGACCAATTAAATTTGCTGCAACTGGAGAAAAATTAAGTGATATTGAAGTTTTTCATCCTGATAGAATGGCTTCTAGAATTTTGGGAATGGGCGATATTTTAGCAGTTATTGAAAAAGCTGAAGAAACATTTGACTTAGAAGAAGCTGAAAAATTAGAAAAGAAAATGAGAAAAAATGAGCTAGATTTAGATGATTATTTGGCACAACTAAGACAAGTAAAGAAAATGGGTTCATTTTCATCATTATTAAAGCTAATTCCTGGAATGAATCAAATAAAAGACCTAAAAGTTGATGATAAAGAATTTACAAAAATAGAAGCAATTATTTGTTCTATGACAAAAAAAGAAAAAAGAAATACAAAACTTTTAAATGCAAGTAGAAGAATAAGAATTGCAAAAGGTAGTGGAACAACAGTCCAAGACATTAATAAATTTATAAAATCTTACGAAATGACACAAAAAATGATGAAACAACTAAAACAAAACAAGGGTGGAATGAAAAAATTAATGAATGGACTTGATGAAAACGCTTTGAAAAACTTTAAAATGTAAAATTGCTGAGTACTTGTAATATATTTTAATATACTGAAATTAAGAACTTACAAATTCAGCAAATTAAATTAGTTATTAAATTTTTAAATTTATATAAATATTAAAGGAAATATTCAATCAAAAATTATTTAAAGTGAAGAAATAGCTAAACTTTATATAATATGAAAGAATAAAACCTTTTTCTGGGAGGTGAAAAGAATGGTAAAAATCAGATTACAAAGAGAAGGAAAGAAAAGAGCTCCTTTCTATCATGTTGTTGTGGCTGACTCTAAAAGCCCAAGAGATGGAAAAATAATAGAAAAAATAGGTACATATAATCCTATGACAGAACCATCTACAATTGTATTAGATATGGAAAAAGTTTCTCAATGGATTAAAAATGGAGCTAAACCAACAGACACAGTTAAAGCATTAATCGAAAAAGCTTCTAAATAGTATTAAAAATTAATATAAGATAGTTTTAAAGAAACTAGAAACTTTTAAAAAATGAATTTATTACTTGAAAGGAAGGACTTAATATGAAAGAAGTTTTAGAAACTATTATATGCAATTTAGTAGATAACAAAGATTCTGTTCAAATAAAAGAACTTGATGGAGAAAAATCCGTTGTGTTTGAAGTAAAAGTTGCAAAAGAAGATATGGGAAAAATAATTGGAAAACAAGGTAAGCTTGCAAAATCTATTAGAACTCTTATGAAAGCTGTTGCTGGTAGAGAGCAAAAAAGAATTACCATAGAATTTATTGGATAAATGGAGTATATATGCAGGAATTTTTAGAAATTGGTCAAATAGTTAATACATTTGGTATTAAAGGAATGGTAAAAATTAAACCATTTACAGATGAAATAGAAAGATTTGATCGTTTAAAAAAAGTGTATGTAGTAAATAGTACATCTAAAAAAGAATATGAAATAGAAGAAGTAAAATATCATAAAGATATGGTACTAATGAAGCTTAAAAATATAGATAAGCTAGAAGAAGCAGAATTGCTTAGAAATTTCTATTTAGAAGTAAAAAGAGAAGATGAGCCGGATTTAGAAGATGGGACTTATTATATTGTAGATTTACTTCGGACTTGAAGTTTATTCTGATGATGGTGAACTTTTAGGAATTTTAGATGACATATTTAATACAGGTAGTAATGATATATATGTTGTAAAAGATAAATTTGGAAAGCAATTATTATTGCCAGCTATATCAGAAGTTATAAAAGATATAAACTTAAAAGAAAAGAAGATAATTGTACATCTTTTAAATGGTTTAAGATAAAGGGAAAAAATTAAAAATAACTCAAATGATTTAGTAATAGATAAACTTTTAAGTAAATCAAGAAAGGAATTCAAATAAATGCAATTTGATGTTTTAACTTTATTTCCCGAAATGTTTAAATGCTTACAAGAAAGTATAATTGGGAAAGCAACAGAAAAAGGAATAATAAATATTAATTTAATAAATATTAGAGATTTTTCAAAAAATAAACATAAGAAAGTGGATGATACACCATATGGTGGTGGGGCAGGAATGGTAATGATGCCAGATGTTGTATATGATGCTTATAATTTTGTAGCTAATAATTCTAATAGTGCAAAAAAAGCAAAAGTTATATACATGTCTCCACAAGGAAAAAGATTAAACCAAGAAAAAGTAGAAGAATTATCAAAAGAAGAACAATTAATAATTCTCTGTGGACATTATGAAGGTGTTGACCAAAGAGTAATAGATGAAATTGTTGACGAGGAAATTTCTATTGGGGATTATGTACTAACAGGCGGAGAATTGCCAGCAATGGTATTAATTGACAGTGTTAGTAGATATGTTCAAGGAGTTTTAAAAGATGATTCAACAAAAGAAGAATCTTTTTCACAAGGATTACTTGAGTATCCTCAATATACAAGACCAGAAGTTTTTAACGGAAAACAAGTGCCAGAAATATTACTAACAGGTCATCATAAAAATATTGATAAATGGAGAAGAGAGCAAAGCTTAAAAAATACTTTGCTAAAAAGACCAGAACTTTTAGATAATGTAGAATTATCAAATGAAGACAAAAAGATTTTAGAAAATTTAAAATGATGTGCCAAACAAAGTAGGCACCGCTCAAAATAAAGAAGGAGGTAAATTCTAAAATGGATATTATAAAATCAATTGAACATGAACAATTAAAAAATAAAATACCAGAATTAAAAGTTGGAAATACAGTTAAAGTTCATGTAAGAATTAAAGAAGGAAATAAAGAAAGAATTCAAATTTTTGAAGGAATTATTATTAAAGTACAAGGTGGAGGAGTTAACCAAACATTTACAGTAAGAAAAACATCTTACGGTGTAGGTGTAGAAAAAACATTTTTAATTCATTCACCATTAGTTGAAAAAGTAGAATTAGTTAGAGTTGGTAAAGCAAGAAGAGCTAGATTATTCTACTTAAGAGACAGAGTAGGTAAAGCTGCTAAAACTAAAGAACAAGTTGGAGCTAGAATTGAAAATAGAGAGATTGTTGTTAAAGAAGATTTAGTAGAAGAACCAGTTGCTGAAGAAGTTGTTGAAACACCAGTAGTAGAAGAAACAGAAAACAAAGCAGAATAATTTTATAAAAATAAAAACATATAATGTGATTTTAATTACATTATATGTTTTTTATTATATAAATGATTTAAAATTTAAATACAATTAATGTATTGTAAGTATATTATTATACTCTAATAAGCATTAAGCATAAAAATACGTAAGCATATCTGAAAATCTTTTTTTTGCAAAAGCGATTAAAAATTTCCTGGTATGATTCATTTACAGCACAATATTTATCAACGAAAGTCAAAATAAAACTTTCTCTATATCTAGGTATAGGCATTGTAACTGGCCACATATGCTTTAAAATTATATCTTTTTCTTTTTTGTTTAAGTTAAATAATTTTGCTGAATTTTCATATGCTGTTTTGGGATGAGTAAAAGCATGTAATCCTTTTCTACCATTTTGCTTTTTTCTCCAATCATATAAAAATAAGTCATGCAACATTGCGGCTCTACTGCAAGAGATATAATCTAATTTGAGTTTCTTGCATAAAATATAACAATAATATGATGAAATTAAACAGTGGTCAAAACAACTAGTTTCATAATGCTGTTTAAAATTACGCATTTTTTTTACAGTGTCATTATTTATTATGTCTTCAATTATTTGTATAAATTCTTTGTCTGTATATATTTTTTGTAATAAATTATCCATTAAAGAACATCCTTCTTTTAAAATTTTCTCTAATATTTATTTTAGTATATATTATTATATGTGTCAATAGTAAGAAAATGTAAATGTTAAAATTATTTATTTAAAATATATTTACAATTATATGTATTAATGTTAAACTGTATTAAGAAACTTATATTTTAAAGTATAGTAATACTTTTTAGTAAAGATAAAATACAAGCAAAATACGGAAGATAAAAGGGGATGATAGAGGAAAAATGAATTTTAGAATTAATGCGAATAATGAAAAAGCAATCACATTAATAGTATTAGTAATAACAATAATAGTTTTGCTTATTTTAGCGGGAATAACAATAGCAACATTAACAGGAGAAAATGGGCTATTTGAAAGAGCAAAAGAAGCAAAGTTAGAAGCAAAAAGAGCCCAAATAAAGGGATGGTTAGATTTAAAATTAATAGAAGAACAATCAGAAGACATAGATAGAACATCAGAAGAGATAATAATAGCAACAAGAGAAAATGTAATAAAAAATCAAAATGAATTAAAACAAATGGGGAAAGATGTTGCAATAGGAGAAGTTTTAAATGAAACAATAAATGAAGACACAAAAAAAGTAAACACATATTTTGAAGTAATAGTTGATGGAGACATATACAAAGTAGAAATGAGTGGTACAAAATTCATAGGAAATATAAATGAATTAGTACCAAAAATAACATTAGAAAGTATAACAAATACAACAAATACAATAACAGTAAAGGTAAAAACAGAAAGAAATGAAGGCGGAAAAATAGAATATTACATAAAAGGAGAAGATGAGGAAAAATATACTTTAAAAGAAACAACAACAAATGAGACATATACATACTTAAACTTAGAACAAAATAAAAAATACAATATAAAAATAGTAGCAGTAGCAAAAAATGGAAGAACAGCAGAACTACTTGTAGATAGAACAACAGGAAAAGTTGCAGACTTAACAACAGGAAACACAACATTTGAATATAGTACAAAAGAATGGACAAATGGAAATGTAATAGTAACAGCAAAAACAACAGTAACAGGATACACATTGCAAACAAGTAAAGATGGAAGAACATGGACAAATACAACAACTCAAACTTTTACAGAAAATGGAACAGTATATGCAAGACTATGGGATGGAACAAACTATGGGGGAGTAGCCTCAGGAAGCGTAACAAACATAGATAAAATTGTGCCAATTATAGGTGGAGTATCTGGAAGTAATACAACTTCAAATGTTGGAACAATTATGGTTTCAAATATAAGTGATTCCGGTGGAAGTGGTGTAGTAGGATATTATGCAAGTACAAATTCAACGAGACCAACAGCCACATCTGTAAATTGGATAGAACTACCAGCAACAAGTTTTTCTTACAATGTGCCAAATAATGGAACATATTATATATGGGTAAAAGATAGGGCTGGAAATGTATCTGATACCAAAAGCAGTGCTGTTAGTGGAATTGTAAACAAAGTAACATCATTAACTTGGTCAAATTCAAGTATATTAATAGGAAATGTTACAACTCCAACATTAACATATACAGGAACACCAAAAAGTAAAGTATTTACAAGCTTAAATCCAGGTATTGCTACAATTAATGCAAGTACAGGGGAGGTATATGGAGTATCTGATGGAGTTGCAACAATAAATGTAGTTATAACAAATTATGATGGAAGCACAGTTACAGGAACAGCTACAGTAAGTGTAAGTTCAGGAGTTGCTAGAATTTTAAATAAACATTATGCTACTGTTACAAATGCAGTTAATGATACGAACAATGCAACAATTTATTTGCTAAGAGATGTAGCTGAAAGTGTTACAATACCGAATAATAAAATTATAGTTTTAGATTTAGGTGGACATACATTGAGTTCAAATGGACAAGATACAATTTATAATTATGGAACTTCAAGGATAGAAAATGGAACTATAAATGCAGTATCTAATTCGGGAATTAGTAATGAAGGAACTTTGACGCTAGCAAATAGAGTAACTGTTATGGGATATTATTATGGTGTTGCAGCTAATGGTGGAGTATTTTCTATGGAAGAAAATGCTACAGTATCATCACAATTGTATGATGGAATACTTATTCAGAATAATGCTAATGTAGTCTTAGCTGGGAGGACTGCCAATGTTGTAGGAAAAAATCATGGTATATTACATAAAAGTTCAGGGACATTGACTGTAAATAGAGGAAGTATAACTGGTGGTTTGTATGGAATTCGTTTTGAAGGAGTAGGCACTACAAGAGTATATGATGGAGTAATAACAGGCAATGGATTAGATGGTATTTCAGTAACAAATGTAGGTAGATTAGAAATAATGGGTGGAACTATAAAAGGTAAAAACTATGGAGTTTATAGGGAAAATGGAACTGTAACAATGACAGGAGGAAATTTAATAGGTGAGATGGGCCAAAAATATGGTTGGTAACAAAAATAATAGAATAAAAAAATAATAGAAAGAGATGGTTTAAAATGAAAAAAAGTGAAAAAAGAATGATATTAATATTATTAATAATACTAGTGTTAGTAATAGCATTTGTAGTGGTAAAAAATATAAATGATAATAATGATGAAAACGCAGTAGAAGAAAATAATACTACAGTAGAAAACAATGTAGTAGAAGAATATGTAGATGTATTAGATGATGGAACAAAATTAAATACTAGTACAAAATTAAATGAAGCAAAAGAAGTAAATGGATTAAGATTTGAAAATATACAATTAACACAACAAAATGGAGAAACAGTATTATTAGCAGATGTAACAAATAATAGTGGAAAAGCTACAGATGTAGTATTAGTAGATGTTATATTATTAGATAAAGAAGGAAAAGAAATAGTAAAAGTAGGTGGAATAATTTCTCCATTACAAGTAGGAGGAAAAACACAATTTAATGCTAGTATGACATTAGACTATGCAAATGCGTATGATTTTAAAATAGTAGTTAAATAATAAAAATTATTAAAATTCAATAACAAATAAAGTTTGTTATTGAATTTTTTTGTGTTATAATATAAGTAGTATTGAAAAGATTAAGGAAGAAGGAATATGTATATGAATAAAAAACAGATGGAAATATTAAAAATGCAAGAAGATTTTAGAGATACATTAGAAAATGAATTGGTAAAAAATCAAAAACAAAATATTAAAGTAAAAATTTTAGATATAAAATTAGTTGGACAAGTTGGCTATGAAGATAAAACAAAAGGACAATATCTACAAGATAGTCTTTTTGAAGTTGAAAAAGAAGTACTAGAAGAGGGAACAGATGGTAAAATAGATAAAAAAGTGGTAATTAATTATTACTTGGGAAAAGATTGTATAGCAGGTGCATTAGAAAGTAAAAAGCCTATATATAGTACTAGATTTGAGAATTTGGAACCTGAGAAATTAAATGCCGTTAATGATTTATTAAATAGGACATCAGAACAAGAAATAGAAAATAATTCATTAAATAAATTGCAAAGACAAGAAATTTCAGAAATATTAACAGCTCATTTAGGCAGAAAAGTTACAGAAGAAGAAGTAGAAAAAATTATAAATAGTATGGATAGAAATGATATTCAGGAACTAAAAAAAGAGCAAGAAATAAAAGATGGAGAAGAAAATACATTATCAAAAAATCAAAAGGAAAAAGTTGGAGTTTCTGGAATTCAGAGAATAGATTTAGACGAATTAGTTGACGGAGAGGAAACATTAGGGAAAAAGTTAGATTTAGAAGATTATACTAGTTTAGAGGTTATTAATACAGAAAAAGTTAATGACATTGCATCAGATATAAAAAGAAATAATACTGCTTATTCAATAGTGGGAATGAAAAAAGATGGAACAGCTAGAGTTTTAAATGATGAATTTGAGCTAGACCATACTACTGGAAATAATGGGTCAAGACAACAATCAAAAATTAGAGCAGATGGAACAGCAACAAGAGATAATAAAGATGTATCAGTTTATACAAGGAAATCCAATGGAGTAAGTATAGGCTTTGAAAATGAACAAGGTGTTGTTAATGCGTTTTACTATGAAAAAACAGCAGAGGAGAATGAAAATGTAGGGATTCAAATTGAAACATCAAAAACAAAAATAATCCAGGTTGAGACTAAGCAAATTATGGATAGAGACAGAGGAATGTATCAAAAAGATTATGTTCAAGATGAAATAAAAGAACATACGGATAATGGATGTAGCCCAAAAGATGAAAAAGATTTTGATGGAGATTCTTCTACAGGAACACATGAGCATGGAGAAAATGAATTAAGCAATGGAAAAAGCTTAGAAGAGGTTGTTTTAGAGATATATAATTATGAAAATGAGAATGGCGAAGAAAAAATAAAAGAATTATTTACAAAACAAGAAATAGAAGAAAAGTTTTTAAGAGAGTTGGCAGAAGGAAGAGAACGTCTTTCTTTAGAACAGATTATAGAAAATGTTAAAGAAGAAATGAATGAAGATGCAGAGATTTTAACTAAGGAACATGATAGAAGATAAATGTTTAATTAAAATAGTGCTGAAAAATAAGAGTGTGCATAGATTAAGTTGTTAAATAGTATTATTGAACTGACTATTTTTTTAACATAAAAAAGTCGATTATTTTGAACGATATTCCAAAATTTGAGTTCAAAATAACCGGCTTTTATTATATAAAAATTTCTCTGAACTTTGCATGTACCAATAAATACGTGGCATGTAAGTAGAGCAAAATGTTATAATTTTTAAATAGTCACTTTTGCTCTAGTGAATGTATAAAGTTAAAAAATTAGTTTTCAATCAAATTACGAATTACTTTATATAGATAAGGCTTATATTCTTCTATAGGAAGAGGTTCTTTATACAAAATTGAATTAAAACAAGTAGAACTAACAAGTTCTATAATCATAAATAATGTAACATTTGGATTTTCTAATTTAATATTATTTTCTTTTATTCCTTGTATAAATAAGCTATATAAAGCATTTTCTTCTACACTATCTTGTAGTTTTAAGATAGCTTCATTATAAACGCCCCAAGATAAATTTTTTGATATAAATTTTAATAATAAAGGATTTTTTGTTAATTCATCAATTACATAATTGATTATATAAATAATTTGATCAGAAAAATTTGAAATATATGTTTTTCGTAATGAATTTAAAGCATCTGAAAAAAGTTTTTCTGATTGTTTTGCAATTAATACATCTCTAATTTGATATTTATCTTTGAAATATAAATAAAAAGTACCTTTTGCAACATCTGCTGAATCTACTATATCTTGAATTGATGTATTTTTAATTCCTTTTTCTGTAAACAGTTTGAATGCTGTATTTAATAGTCTATTTTCTTTTTCTATTTTATCATGTTTCATTCTAAAAAACCCCTCTAAAAAACATTTATGTAATTATTATTGCATACTTTTGACCTTTAGTCAAGAAAATAATACTTAATAAAAAATAATAACTTATATTATAAAACTAAAAATGAGGGTGTTGTAAATAGTGATAAGGATAATAAAAAATAAAATATATAAAAAATTGTCATAGCTATTGACCAATGGTCATAAAAGTAATATAATATAAAAAGTGACTAATGGTCACAAAAGAAAGGAGATAAAAATGTTAAAGTTTGGCGAAAAAATTTGTAAACACAAAAAGTTAATATTTGTTATAGCTTTATTACTTTTAATACCATCTTTTATAGGAATGATGGGAACAAGAATTAATTATGATATTTTAGTGTATTTACCAGATGATATAGAAACAATAAAAGGAGAAAACATATTAAAAGACGAGTTTAATATGGGAGCATACTCTATTATCATAACAGAAAATATGAGTACAAAAGATATTCAAAAACTAGAAAATGAATTTAGGAAAATGGACAATGTAGAGAAGGTTGCGAGTGTAGCAGATTTACTTCGGAACAAATATACCTGTAGAAATGTTACCAGATGAAATAAAAGATATTGCTTATATAGATGGAGACACTATGATTTTAGTAACATTTAAAGATGGAATTTCTTCTGATACTACATTAAATACAATTGAAAAAATGAGAGACATGACAGATAAACAATGTAAAATAAGTGGAATGTCAGCACTAGTATTGGATACAAAAAATATTTCAAATTCTGAGATTGCGGCTTATATAGTTATAGCTATAATCTTATGTATGATAGTATTACAATTTGCATTAGACTCTTATGTGGCACCAATTTTTCTTTTACTTAGTATAGGAGTTGCTATAGTATATAATATGGGAACTAATATATTTTTAGGTGAGATTTCTTATATTACAAAAGCCATAAGTGCTGTTTTACAATTAGGAGTAACAATGGATTTCTCAATATTCTTATATCATAGCTACAAAGCAGAGAAGGAAAACTATTCAAACAATGATGAGGCAATGGCACATGCAATTTCTAAGACTTTAGTGTCTGTAGTAGGAAGTTCGCTAACAACAATAGCTGGATTTCTAGCGTTATGTAGTATGAATTTGACATTAGGAAAAGATATAGGTATTGTTATGGCAAAAGGTGTTCTTTTGGGAGTTATTTCAGTTGTAACAGTATTACCTGCTATGCTTTTATTATTTGATAATTTAATTGAAAAAACAAAACATAAAGAGATATTACCTAAGTTTAAAAAATTAAAAGAATTTAATATAAAACATTATAAGGCAATTATAGTTGTATTTCTAATTCTTTTGCCAATTGCTATTTATGGATATTCTAATATTGAGGTATATTATAATTTAAACAAAACATTGCCTGATACATTGCAAAGTATAGAGGCAACTAATTCATTAAAAGATAAATTTAATATGGTATCAACAGAAATTGCATTAGTTGATAAAGATGTACCAAATTATAAAACAAATGAAATGTTAAATAAAATAGAAAATGTTGATGGAGTAGAATTTGCATTAGGATATTCTAAAATAACTGAAAATGGAATACCAGAAGAAATGATACCAGATGATATAAAATCGATTTTTGAGAATGATGAATATCAGTTAATTGTTATAAGTTCAGAATATGAACTTGCAACAGATGAACTAAATGAACAGGTAGATAAAATAAATGATATTATTAAAGAATATGATGAAAAGGCATTACTTGCAGGAGAAGGCCCTTTAATGAAAGATTTAGTTGAAATTAGTGACCATGACTTTAATAGTGTAAATAGTGTTTCAATTGTGGTTATATTTATAATAATGATATTTGTTTTAAAATCAATATCTTTACCAATAATTTTAATGACTGTAATTGAGTTTGCCATCTTCTTAAATATGGGAATGGCAACATATACAAATACAACATTACCATTTATTGCGTCAATAGTAATAGGAACGATTCAACTAGGAGCAACAATAGATTATGCAATATTAATTACAACTAAATATATAACATTAAGAAAAGAAGGAAAAGACAAAAAAGAAGCGGTTTCAGAATCATTGGGAACATCTATAAGCTCTATTATAGTTAGTGGATTATGTTTCTTTGGAGCAACTTTTGGAGTAGGTATTTGTTCTAAAATAGGTATGATAGCTTCATTATGTGCACTAATGGCAAGGGGAGCTATAATAAGTATGATTACGGTTATTATGGCATTACCAGCATTCTTAATGTTGTTTGATAAAATAATATGTAAAACAACAATAGGTATGAGAAAATGCTCTAAAAAAGAATAAAGATGGTTTTTTAAAATAAATTAGAAATCCAAATAATTATTTTAAGAAAGGATGAAGATTAAAATGAATAATAAAATAATTTCGAAGATTATTTCTGGAACATTATTATGTTCTATGGTTGGATATGCAGTACCTGTATTAGGATATACAAAAGATGAAACAGTTTATTCAAAATTAGATGCTTCAGGAAAAAATTATGAAACAATAGTAAGTACTCATATTAAAAATACAGAGGAACAAGATGTAATTAATGATTTATCAGATTTATTAAATATAAAAAATACAAGTGGAGATGAAACTTATACACAAAACGGAACATCTTTTGTATGGAATGCAAACAAAAATGATATATATTATCAAGGAGATACAGAAAAAGAGTTACCAATTTCTTGTGAAGTGAAATATGAATTAGATGGAAAAGAAATTTCTGCTAGTGAAATTGCTGGAAAAAGTGGAAAAGTAAAAATAAATTTAAAGTATGTAAATAAGGAAGAAAGAACAGTAAATATAAATGGTAAAAATGTGAAGATGTATGTACCATTTGTTGTTATGGCTGGAACTATAATTCAAAATGAAAATGCAAAAAATGTAGAAGTATCAAGTGGAAAAGTAGTAGATGATGGAACTAAAAATATTGTAGTTGGTATTGCTATGCCTGGATTACAAGAGAGTTTAGGAGTATCTGAAGATGATGTGAAAATCCCAGGCAATATAGAGATTACAATGGATGCAACAGATTTTGAAACTAGTAGTATAATGACTTTTGTTACACCTAAAGTTTTGGAAGAAGAAGATTTGAAGGTATTTGATAATTTAGGTAAATTTTATAGTCAAGTAAATACATTGCAAAATTCTATGAACCAAATTCAAGATGGTGCAGATACTTTAAAAGATGGAACTACAGAATTAGCAACAGGTGCAAATACATTAAAAGATGGTGTAAAATCAGCATATACAGGGGCTCAAACAATATCTTCAGAAGTTAAAAAATCAACACAAGATTTACAAAATGACAAATCAGAAGTGCTAGATGAAGCAACATTAAATAGTATAAAAAATCAAGCTGCTGAAAGTAGTAAACTAACAGAAACACAAAAAACACAAATAAAAGCACAAGCTCAAAACAGTTCAATATTAACAAAAGCACAAAAAGAACAAATAATTGCAAGTGCAAAACAAAATGCAATATTAACAGATAAACAAAAGGAACAAATAACTGCAAAGGCAAAACAAAATGCAATATTAACAGAAACACAAAAAGCACAAATAAAAGCACAAGCAAAGCAAAGCTCAATATTAACAGAAGCGCAAAAAAAACAAATAATTGAATCAGCACAAGCAAGTTATCCAACAAAATTAACAGATGCTGAAAAAGCGTTGTTAATAGCAACAGCCCAAAATACAGCAACACAAACAGCAGTAACAACGGCACTTACAACAGCTCAAAATACAGCAACACAAACAGCAGTAGAAACAGCAATAACAACAGCACAAGAAATAGCAACACAAACAGCAGTAGAAACAGCATTGACAACAGCACAAGAAATAGCGACACAAACAGCAATAACAACAGCACTTACAACAGCACAAAGTACAGCTACTACAACAGCTATGGAAACATCTACAACAGTCGCAAAACAAGTTGGAAATCAAGCTAAAAAGAAATTTACAAATCAAGTTGTTTCTCAAATGAATACATTAGGAAATGGGTTAAATCAACTAACAAGTGGATTGTCTCAATTAAATGAAGGTGCAGGTAATTTAGCTTCAGGTTCTGAACAAGTTAATGAGGGTGCGGAAACACTTTCAGAAGGTATAAAAACATTTAATGCTGAAGGAATTAAGAAAATTTGCAATTATATAAATGGAAATATTAAAGATTTATCTACAAGAGTTGAAAAATTAACAGATTTATCTAAAGAATATAATAATTTTACAATGATTGATGATAAAAATGAAGGAGAAGTTAAATTTATAATGATTATAGATGCTGTTAAAAAGGTTGAAGAGAATGAAAATGGAAAACAAGAAGCGGTACTAAATGAGAAAAACGAGGAAAGTGAGAAAAAATAATCGTAAATTAGTAGAAAGGATGCTTTAAGGCATTCTTTTTTCTTATATATTAAAATAAAATTTCTCTATACAAAAAATAAATTATAAATAAAATTTTTTTGAAATTTTAGACCATAATAAATAATGGACATCTAAGTAGACTAAAATTTTATAATACATAAGAAAATACATAAGATATGTTTGAATGAAATGAACAAATATATTATGTATTATAATATCATAGCAGATGATGCAAAAGTCTGAAACTCAAATTTATAAAATATTGACAAATCCTTAGTTTAAGAGTACAATAGAATAGGAGTAAAAGGAGAAATTTATGCAAATCAATAATAAAAAATTTTTAGATAATTTAGTATCAAGAACAAAAATATATTTAATTGTTATTTTTTTATTGTTATGTGTTATTGTCATAAATGATAGAAGATGGATAATACCGTCTATTTGTTTGTTTAGTGGTATTATTTTATATACATATTTAGCAAATAACAAGAGAAAAAGTGAAATATCAGAGACGTTGCAGGATTTAACACTTACAGTAGATTCGGCAGCTAAGACAAGTTTAATCAATTCACCATTTCCGCTAATTATATTAGAAACAGATGGAAATGTTGTATGGAAAAGTTCTAAATTTGCTTCAGAATTTTCTAGTATTGATATGGATGTATTTATAGAAGATTTGGTTTTGGATTTAAATGATGTTATTAAAGATAAAAAGAATGAAACAGATAAATCTATTTTAAAACAAATTAAAGTTAATAATAGAACATACCGTATGGTTGGAAAATTTGTTAAAGCAAAAAGATATAATAAATCTGAACAAGATGAACATATGGTGATTTTATATTTTATTGATGAAACAGAAAATTTAAAATTACAAAAGGAATATAATGATTCTAAATCTTGTGTTGGAATAATTATGATTGATAATTATGAAGAAAATATGCAAATGCTAGAAGATGAAGAAAAAGCTCAATATATTGCTGAGATAGATAAATCTATTTATGAATGGACTAATGAGACAAATGGAATTCTTATAAAATCAGACAGAGATAGGTATATATATATATTTGAGCAAAGATATTTACAAAAGATAAAAGATGATAAATTTAGTATATTAGATAAGATAAAAGAACTTGATCCTAAACAAAAGGTGCAATTTACATTAAGTATTGCTATTTCGAATGAAGGAGATGTAGATAAAGATAAATTTAAATCTGCACAAACAGCAATGGATATTGTACTTGGAAGAGGTGGAGACCAAGCGGTTATTAGGCAAAACGAAATATATAAATTTTTCGGTGGAAGAGCTCAAGAGATAGAAAAAAGAACAAAAGTAAAAGCAAGAGTTGTTGCACACGCATTAGAAAACTTAATTAAAGAATCAAGTAAAGTAATGGTTATGGGACATGCTAATCCAGATATAGATGTTATGGGGTCTAGTATAGGAATTTACAGACTGGCGAAAAGTTTAGAGAAAAATGCTTATATTATTACAAACAATACATTAACATTACAAAATTTTAGAGAAAGCTTACTAGAAGAACCAGAATATGAAGATGTTTTAATAAACAAAGAAGTTGCAGAAGAGAATATAGATGAGGACACATTGTTGGTTGTTGTTGATACCCATAAAACAAATTATGTTGAATCTCAAGATGTATTAAAAAAAGCTAAAAAGATTGTTATTATTGACCATCATAGAAGAAGTGCAGACTATATTGAAAATGCAACATTAACATTTCAGGAAGTTTATGCTTCATCAGCTGCAGAGTTAGTAACTGAATTACTACAATATGCAGAAGTGAATGTTGAACTTAAAAAAATAGAAGCAGAAAGTTTATATGCGGGAATAATGATGGATACAAAAAGCTTTACATTTAAAACAGGAGTTAGAACATTTGAAGCAGCCGCATATTTGCGTAAATGCGGAGTAGATATTATTCGTGTAAAAAAATGGTTTCAAAGTGACTTAGAATCATTTAATAAAATTGCTGATATAGTAAAAAATGCTGAAATAGTAAATGATACAATAGCAATTGCTATCTGTGATAATACAAATCCTAAAGAGGCTGGATTATTATGTGCTAAAGCAGCAGATGAACTTTTAACAATTAGTGATGTCACAGCATCATTTGTCTTAGGAGACACAGGCAATAAAATTGCAATAAGTGGTCGTTCTATTGGGGACATCAATGTACAAGTAATTTTAGAAAAACTTGGAGGAGGAGGACACATTACTCTTGCCGGAGCACAAGTTGAAGGAATGACAATGGAAGAAGTAAAACAAGAATTAATAATCCGCATCAATGAATACTTTACAGAAATAGAAAATTAAACTTTAATAATCAAGGGTGGTCAATAGGGACGCCCTTTTTTGACAAGTTATGGTCAATAGGGACGCTCCTTTTTGACAAGTTATTAAAAATGTGCAATGGAGATGGGCAATGGTGCTCAATAGAGATATTCCTTTTTAATAAGTATATGGAAAGTAGGAATAGTGTCTTTTAGCCTCTTTTGTCAGGAGGGAGTGTATTAGAATTATGAATGTTATAGTATTAAATATTATTCTGTCAATAACTTTTGAAAATGTCATAAAAAATTTTCAAAATTAACTTTTAAATA
>CAUWIY010000005.1:0-98745 GCA_963559065.1 uncultured Clostridia bacterium | reverse complement strand
TAAGGAATAAATAAAAAACACATCTGTGATTTGACCGTTATAGATGTGTTTTTACTCTATATGTGGAAAGCCATGTTTGTGGTTTCTCCATTTCCTATAATTATTATACACAGATTAAACAGATTTGTCAAATGAGATAAAAAAATTTTATAAATTTAGTTCGTGGTGATTTTGAAGTCGCGGATTTTGGGGTCGGAGCAAAAAATCATCATTTAATGTAATTATAATTAAGATTTCTCTATTGTAGAGTTTAAATCTGGCTTAATAGTTTTATTAGGAGTAGATTTATTAAAAATTTTATTATATGAGTCTTTAATTTCACTAACCAATTGGACAGGTAATTCGTTTTCTAATTGCAAATTACAAAGAACATTTATATTTTCTTTAAAACCATATCTATCAAATAAATTAGGATGAAAAGTTTTTAAAGAATTGGAACATTCTAAAAAGTGCAATAATTCTTGAGGGTTATCATAAAATACTTTGCCAGTATCTCTTTGTTGCTGCTTTAAATATAAGCCTAATCCAGCCATTTTTCTTAAAGCATGATGAGAATTTTCATCATTGACTAAAGGTTTATTAGATAAAATAGATTCATATGAATCTTGACAAATTTGATAAACAAAATTATTTTTAGATATATTACATAGTGAAAAATCACTAGAGCGAATATTCCATATCTGACTAAGTGTATCAATATTTATTGATTTTCCTTCATGAGAATATTTAGAACCAAATAAAAATAAATTTACCATTTCATATGAGTTGGGATCTTTTGCCCAATCATATATATTTCTATTTTCATTTATCCAATTTAATATATTGTTACTGGTACAATCAAAAGAAGAAAAATGTATATTATCTTGAAAATTAGAGCTATAATCCATAACTTATAAATTCCTTTCTATATATAGTGCAAGCTTCCCAAAAAGGTAGCTTTGTTAAAAAAATATTTTGTATAAAAAATAAAGTATATTAGTAGTATTTGTAAATAGAAGATTAATATCCTAGAAAAAATTTCATGAGTAATATTGTTATTAAAATGTTAAATATAAAATTCTTTATATTTATATTAAAGCAAATAATTTTATGCTAAAAGTAAATGTGTTTAAATAGAATACTTGTAGTATGATTTTGACATTATAATATGTATGAATATTAATATGATAAAAAGATAAAAAATAGTTTTATGTTTATCTTGATTTTAGATTAAAAATTGTTGAACTTGAACTATAATTGTGATAAAATTCAAATATAAGACAAATGAAAAAAGGAGAATAAAAATGTTGAAAATATTGCAGGAATACACACACAGATACACCAGTGATTTGAAAAATATAAGAAAAAAACAAAATGAAAAAGGAATAACACTAATTGCACTAGTAGTAACAATAATAATTTTGATCATTTTAGCAGGAATAACAATAGCAACATTAACAGGAGAAAATGGATTATTTGCAAGAGCAAAAGAAGCAAAGTTAGAAGCAAAACGTTCACAAATAATAGAGTGGCTTAACTTAAAATTAATAGAAGAACAATCAGCAGACATAGATAGAACATCAGAAGAGATAATAATAGCAACAAGAGAAAATGTAATAAAAAATCAAAATGAATTAAAACAAATGGGAAAAGATGTATCAATAGGAGAAATTTTAAATGAAACAATAAATGAAGACCCAAAAAAAGTAAACACATATTTTGAAGTAATAGTTGATGGAGACACATACAAAGTAGAAATGAGTGGAGCTAAATTGAGAAATTCTTCAGGTGATTTAGAAGATATAAAGTTAGCTGTTAATGAAAAAACGGTTAAGATTATGAGGAAAGCAGATGGAAATGTAGAAGCTAAAACAATGATAACAGGAACAGAAGCATATATTAAATTTTCAGTAGATACAGATTTAGGTGTTAATATTAAGATAGAACCAGCGTTACCATGTAAAATAACGAAAAATGGATTATATGAATTTACAATTACAGGAACAAAAGAAAATGCAAGAACTAAAGTGATTAAATATACAGTAAATGTTAATAAATATGTGGAAAATCCAGAGGCATGGGTGGACTTTAAAGGAACTTCTTATATAGAATGTAAAGATTTTAATCAGAATAATTTAATGAATGGTTTTACAATAGCAACTAAAGTAAGAATTAACAGAAAAGAACAAAATGGAATAAAATATATGGGGATATTTGGAAATCATCTTGATGACCATGGAATAGCTTTGCAATTTTTTGATAATAGTACAACTTTAGGAGGGGCAGATTACAATCCATATTATGATAAATGGACAGATATAGTAATGACTTATGAGGTGCTAGAAGATAATAGAGGTATTTATAAAACTTATGTTAATGGGGATTGTTTAAATGAAAGTAATGTAAAATTGAATCCATATGAAGGATTTTATATAGGAAATGCAATAGAGCCGAAGTATGGAGATAGAAGAATGAATGGGGAAATGAGTTGTATTAAGATTTGGAATAAAGCATTAAATGAAAATGAAGTTAATGAATTAGACTTGTTTAAAGACAATGTTGATATTCAAAATGAATTTTTATATAAAAACATAATGTTAAAATCACAAGAAGAAGTAGAAAAATTTGGGACATTTGTAGGAATAGGACATGAATTTATGAAGTAAAAACATAGTGAATAAATACTATTTATATTATTTTTGATTAGACATATTCATAATAGATGGGGTATTTGTAATAATATAGTGATATGAAAAAGAGCATAATTATTTTTTATGCTCTTTTGGTATTATTATGTTTTTAGGTTTTTCATCATTAGATTTTGGTTTGCCAGAATTTAAATGGTCATAAGCTTTGGAAATATCTAAATTAGAACCATCTCCATCTACTATTTCGATTGTTTTTTTATTTTCTTCCATTATTTGTACCTCCGAATATAACCTAAAATAATATTACCATAAAAAAATAATAAGTGCAAGGAAAAAATAAAAAGATATTGACATAATGCTAAAATAATGTGATAATATAAACATAATTTTTAATGGAAAAGTAGGAATTTAAATATGGAAATACAAAAAGTAAAAGCAATTATAGAAGCGATTCTTTTTGCTGCTGGAAGACAAGTGAATATAAAAGAATTCATAATTGCATTAGAAATAGATAGAGAAAAAATAGAAAACATAATATTAAATATGCAAGAAGAATATAAAAAGGAAGATAGAGGAATAGAAATAATAAAAATAGAGGATAATTATCAGTTATGTACAAAAAAAGAATTATATGACTATATTTATCCAATTTTAGACAATAGAGCAAAACCAAATTTATCAAATGCAGCTTTGGAAACTCTTGCTATTATTGCATATAACCCAAAGATAACAAGAGCAGAGATAGAGTCAATTAGAGGAGTAAGTGCAGATGCTTGTATCTATAAGTTATTAGAATTTGGACTAATACAGGAAGCTGGAAAAGCAGATTTGCCAGGAAAACCTATGACATATATTACATCAGAGCAATTCTTAAAAATGTTTGGATATACTTCTTTAAATGATTTACCAGAATTACCTCGTTACAAACTAGACGAAAATCAACAGATAGTTATTGATGATTTAATTGAAAAAAGTGATGTAGAGCAAGAAGAAGCAGAAGAGTTAATAGAAGATTCGAGCCAAATAAAAGAAGAAGTTCAAGAGGCACTAGAGCCCGAAAGGGAAGAAGAAATTTAACAAAATAGCAAAAGTTTATAATGAAATTGAAAGAAGGGTGTAAAATGAGATTATCAAAAACAGGAATGGGTACAGTAAAATTAAATAATATTGACGAGATGTATCCAGGACAAAGTATATTATTACAAACAGGTCAATTAGTTCAATATGGAGCGGGTTTATTTGCATATAATACAATTCCATTATTAGTAAGAAGAAATGTAGAAAAAATTATAGTTGATACATTAAATAAATATGATTGTATAGAGTGTTTACTTCCAACATTACAACCAGATACTATTTGGAAAAATTCTGGAAGATATGAACATTATACAAATGATGGAACAATGCTTGTTACAGAATCTAACAAAGGTACATTTTGCTTAGCTCCAACAGGAGAAGAAGCAATGCTTGAATTTGCAAGAGAAAAATTAAAGTCATATAAAAATTTGCCTGTTACATATTATCAAATAGGTGAAAAATATAGAAATGAAATTAGAACAAGAGGATATTTGTTAAGAGGAAAAGCTTTTCCAATGCTAGATGCTTATAGTTTTGATGTAGATGAAGAAGGAATGGCTAAATCTTATGATGTTGTTAGAAAGGCATTTTTAGAAATATTCCAAAAAATAGGTTTACCAGTTATTCCAATTGTTGCAGATAATGGGGCAATGGGAGGAAAAAAATCAGAAGAATTTATGATGATTTCTGAACAGGGAGAAGATAAAATACTTTATGATGAAAATACAGGAATAGGACTAAATACAGAAATATTAGAAAGAGAAGATTACGAAGAATATTTAGATAAAGAATATGGTATAAAAGATATTTCTAAATTAAAAGAAATTAGAACAATGGAATTAGGACATATTTTTCAATTAGGGACACGTTATTCAGAAATGATGAATGGTAAATTTATTAATCAAGATGGAAAAGAAAGCTTGTATTATATGGGATGTTATGGAATAGGAGTAAGTAGAACAGTTGCGGCTTTATATGAAAATTGTTTAATAAATGATAAAAAATGGGGAGCATGTGGATTTAGCTTACCAGAAAGTATAGCACCATTTAAAGTACAAATTATTCCAAAGATGGATGACGAGGAAAAAGTAAATTTAGCAAATGATTTATATAATATGCTAAAAGAAAATGGGATTGATAGTATTTTTGATGATAGAGAAAATATTACTATAGGTGCTAAAATAAAAGACTGTAAAGTTTTAGGTACACCATATGTAATTGTTTTGGGTGATAAGCAACAAGGAGAAAATATTGAACTTGAAAATATAAAGACTGGAGAAAGTGAGTGTTTAAATATTAAACAACTTATACAGAAATTAAAATAAACAAAAAAAGTGGAACTTCCACTTTTTTTGTTTATTGTGAGGTTATCAATATTTTTTACTAAAAATTTTTCCGATTAAGGACTTCTTTAAGTGCTGCTTCTTCTTTTTGTTGCCGGCTTTTTTCTACATCTGCTAGATAACGTTCAGAAAAGTCACTGAAAGAAGTGGAACGTTGAAATCTTGTCGATGGATCTTTTGGAACGAACGGAAACCTTGAATGAGAGTTCTCAGGAAGCTTTCCTGAACGAATGCGCTTTAAGTCTTCTCGAAAATTAGAAAAATATGAATTAGCCATGTTGTATCCTCCTTGTAAATGTCTATTAATATTGTTAATTATATAGAAACCCCACTTTTCTACATATTGTTCTAAATACTATTATACCATTAATTAAGCCAAAAGTCAAAAAACTGCGAATTTTAAAATTCACAGTTTTTTGGAGTTCTTGGAAAAGGAATTACATCACGGATGTTTTGCATACCAGTTAGATACATAAGAGCTCTCTCAAAACCTAGTCCAAAGCCTGAATGTACACAGCTTCCATACTTTCTTAAATCAAGATACCATTCATAATTTTCAAGTGGCATATTTAGTTCTTTCATACGATTAATCAATTTATTGTAATCTTCTTCTCTTTGGCTTCCACCAATTATTTCGCCAATTCCAGGAACTAATAAGTCAGATGCAGCAACTGTTTTTCCATCTGGATTTTGCTTCATATAAAATGCTTTAATATCCATTGGATAATCTGTTACAAAAACAGGTTTTTTGAATATTTCTTCACATAAATATCTTTCATGTTCTGTTTGTAAATCTACACCCCAACTTACTTGATATTCAAATTTATTATTATGTTTTTCTAATTCTTTTACAGCATCTGTATAAGAAATTCTTACAAAATCAGATGTTATAACGTGATTTAGTCTTTCTAATAGACCTTTATCTATAAAGTTGTTGAAAAATTCCATTTCTTCTGGGCAATTATCTAATACATATTGGAAGATATATTTAATCATATCTTCTGCTAAATCCATATCATCTTTTAAATCAGCAAAACAAATTTCAGGCTCTACCATCCAAAATTCAGCAGCATGTTTTACTGTGTTTGAATTTTCTGCTCTAAAAGTTGGTCCGAATGTATATATATTACGAAATGCTTCAGCAAAAGTTTCTCCATTTAATTGACCACTAACAGTTAAATGAGCAGGTTTTCCAAAGAAATCCTTAGAAAAGTCAACTTGTCCATCTTCTGTTTTTGGAATGTTTACTAAATCAAAAGAATTTACGTTAAACATTTCTCCAGCACCTTCAGCATCACTTCCAGTAATTAAAGGTGTATTTACATACACAAATCCTCTTTCTTGGAAGAACTTATGTATAGCATAAGCTAAAGTACTTCTAACTCTAAATACAGCATTAAATGTATTTGTTCTTGGGCGAAGATGAGATATAGTTCTCAAATATTCAAAAGAGTGCTTTTTCTTTTGAAGAGGGTAAGAATTATCAGATAAACTTTCTATTTCTATCTGTGAAGCTTGTATTTCAAATGGTTGCTTAGCATTTTGTGTTTCAATTAAAGTCCCAACTACTTTTATAGATGAACTAATTGAAAGTTTGCTAATTTCATTAAAATTTTGTAATTTATCTGTAAAAACAACTTGGATATTTTTGAAAAATGAACCATCATTTAATTCAATAAAGCCAAATGTTTTAGAATCTCTTACAGTTCTTACCCAACCTTCTAAAGTGATGTTTTTTCCTATATATTTATTTGTATTTCTGTATAAATCTTTAATGACTAATTTTTCCATAATCTACCTCCATTATTATTATGAATAAGATTATACATCAATATTCATTGAATTTCAATGTTTTATTAGAAAACATTGAAATTTTAACAATATATAAAACATAAATTAAAAAATTATTTTAAAATAGTTGGAAAAAGCTATAAAACATGCTATAATAGTGTATAATAAAATATTTTAGGGAGGGCATAACAAATGGTGAGCCGGAAATTAAGTAACAAAAAAATTTTTTTACTGGGAATTATGATTACAATTGTTATGGTAATCGTTCTATCCACAAATGTGAAAGGAGAGGAAATTCAAAGTAAAACCGGGTATGTTAATACCAAATCAAATTTAAGAATACGGCAAGAGCCGTCAACTAAATCAAAAGTTATAGGACATTTAAAAGCCGGAGATTTAGTTGAAGTTCAAAACGAGGAAGAAGATTTTTATCAGATTATTTTTGAAGAAGATGGTCAGCAACGAATTGGTTTTGTTTACAAGCAATACGTTACTATTACTGGAAAGGAAGGATATGAACTAATTTCTGCTGCTGTTATTACTTCTAAGAATAGTTCTGAAAACAGAAAATTTAATATGTCTTTAGCGTGTGAGAAACTTAATGGTTTAGTTTTAGAGCCTGGAGAACAATTTGACTGGTACGGAGAAAATGGAGTCGGAAAGGCTAATAAAGCTAATGGATTTAAAGAGGCTACTGTTATTCAAAATAGACAGTATGTTAAAGGATATGGAGGAGGTGTTTGTCAAGTTAGTACAGCACTATATAACTGTATTTACCACTTAGATATTAAACCTGATGAAATACATCATCATAGTTTGCCATCTAGCTATGTGGTTAAAGGGATGGATGCAACAGTTGCATATCCGAGTAAAAACTTTAAGTTTACAAACTCAAAAGAATATTCTCTTGAATTTGAAGCTTTTGCGGATGGAGAAAAAGTTGTTATCCTCTGCTTTAAAGAGATAGAAGCGGATTATTGACAAAGTATATTGTAATTAAGAAAAACTCTATTATAAGTTATTTATATAATAGAGTTTTTTCTTATTCTTTTAATAAAATATCTAATATTTGTGGGTATATCTTTGAAGCATTATTATTCCAATTATCAACAATTTTTTTAGCTCTTTCTCGAGAGCCAGCAAAAGTTTTAACTTCAAAAATTGTTTCATTATTTTCTATAATTTTACACTTTATTGTGTAATCATTTTCGTTTTTAGGAATAAATTCAGCAACAATAGATGTTTCTTCTGCAATAGAAGAAAGCTCTTCTTTAAAAATATTGTCTGCTTTTAGTTTTAATAAACCTGGTAAAATATCTTGTGTAAGTGATAAAGCATTTTTTCCTTCTGTTGTTATTTTTAGTACAGATTCCTCTTCATCTTTTGTGAATATTCCTACTAACTTTGAATCTAATAAATCTGTTAAAACTTCTTTAAAATAAAAATAATTAACATCATTTATTGAAGCAATAATTTTATATAAACCATCTTCAATTATTCCAGAATTTAGTTGGTTTAGTAAATATAAAATTAAAACTTTGTTTTCAGCCAAAGCAGTGGTATTATCTGAACTAGACATATTTTACACTCCTTACTTTGATTAATTTTTTTGCATTATATCATAAAAAATGGAAAATGTAAAATTTTTTCGAAATAATATTAAAAAATCTTAAAAATAGTGATATAATAAAAGATGTTAAAATTGTAAATAATATTAAAAAATGAAAAATTTTGAAAAATAGCAATATTTTTTAATAATTTTTAATGAAAGGAATGATATAATTATGAAAAAAGGAAAAGTAGTATTAGTAGGAACAGGATTTGTTGGAATGAGTATGGCATATTCTATGTTAAACAGAGGAGGAGTAAAAGAACTTGTTTTAATAGATATAGATAAAGACAAAACAATAGGAGAAGAAATGGATTTATCACATGGATTACCATTTGCACCACAAAAAATGATTATAAAAGCAGGAGATTATGATGAATGCAAAGATGCACAAGTTGTTGTTATTACAGCTGGAATTGCACAAAAACCAGGACAAACAAGATTAGAACTTGCTGAAACAAATACAAAAATAATGAAAGGAATTACTCAAAACATAATGGCAAGTGGATTTAACGGAATTATAATTGTTGCTAGTAATCCAGTGGATTTAATGACATATGTGGTAGCAAAAGTTTCTGGACTACCAAAAAATCAAGTTATAGGGTCAGGAACTGTTTTAGATACTGCTAGATTACGTTATTTAGTTTCTGATTATTTAAAGGTTTCTAGTAAAAATATACACGCATATATAATGGGGGAACATGGAGACTCTTCTTTTGTTCCATGGGAGCACGCATATGTTGGATGTAAAAAAATGAAAGATGTGATGAATGATAATGGATATCCAGTAGAAGATTTGGAAAAAATCCATAAGGATGTTGTTCAAGCTGCTTATGAGATAATAAATAAAAAGAAAGCTACTTATTATGGTATAGGAATGGCTTTAAGAAAATTAGTAAAAGCAGTATTAGATGATGAAAATACAATATTAACAGTTTCAACTTATTTAAAAAATGGTGAATATGGTCAAGATGATATTTATATAGGTGTCCCAGCTGTTATTAATAGTAATGGTGTAAGGGAATTGCTAACTCTTGAATTAAACAAAGAAGAACAAGAAAAATTAGATAATAGTTGTAAAATAATAAAAGAAATGAGAGAGCAATCTATAGATAAAATTATAGAGGATTAAAAAGTGGTATTAGAGTAGCAATAGATTTGGAGCAAAGTTTTTGTATCTTACTTGCATTTTACAAATATATGTGATAGAATAGCAAAGTAATAAAAAAGAAGATGTCAGGGAGGAAACAATAGATGGAAATAGCAAGAACAATATTAACAGTAATATATTTTTTAGTGGCTTTAGCAGTTATTATATTAGCATTAATACAAACGAAAGAAGATAGTGGAATATCTTCTACAATAACAGGTTCATCAACAAATAATTTTTATGAAAAGAATAAAGGCAGAACAAAAGAAGGAAAACAAAAAAGATGGACAATTATTCTATCAATTGTATTTGCAATATTAACAATAGTATTAGGAATTTTATATTTAGCATAAAACTAAGCTTTGAGTGCATTTTAAAACCACAATTTATTAAAAATGCTCTCAAAGTTTATTTGTTATATACAGAGTGAATTTAGGCATGGAAAGGAAGAAATGATGTTAAATAAAGAAGATATTATATTAAATTTTATGAAAGATGAAAATTATACACCAATGAAGGCAAAAGAGATGTCTATTATTTTAGGTGTACCAAAAAAAGAATACTCAAAATTTACTTCTATTTTAAAAGAATTAGAAGATAATTATAAAATTACAAAAAATAAGAAGAATAGATATAGACTAGTGGAAGAGGGCTTTGTAGAAGGAATTTATAGAAAGAATCAAAGAGGATTTGGATTTGTAAAAGTAGAAAATCAAGAAGATGAAATTTATATTTCAAAACAAAATTCTTTAAATGCTTTAAATGGAGATAAAGTAATAGTAGAGCTTATTGAAGATAAAGATAAAACAAAAAGAGCAGAAGGAAAAATAAGAAAGATATTAAAACATGAAAAAAATGTAGTAGTAGGTACTTTTCAAAATAGTAAAAGCTTTGGATTTGTAGTTCCAGATGATAGAAGTTTGGGAACTGATATTTTTGTTTCTAAAAGTAATTTTGGACAGGCAAAAGAAGGGCAAAAAGTAGTAGTTCAAATTATAAAATATCCTGAAGATGGGAAAAATGCAGAAGGAAAGATTATAGAAGTTATAGGAAATCCAAACCAAGCTGGTGTAGATATGTTGTCATTAATAAAAGAATACAATTTGCCATCTGAATTTCCAGAAGAAGTAGTTGAAGAAGCAAAAAAATATGGAAATAAAATTGACCCAAAAGATATTACTAATAGAATTGATTGTAGAAAAGACACAATTTTTACAATAGATGGAGAAGATGCTAAAGACTTAGATGATGCAATAAGAGTTATTAGATTAGAAAATGGTAATTATCGTTTAGATGTTCATATTGCTGATGTGAGTTATTATGTGCGAGAAGGAAGTTTATTAGATAAAGAAGCGCAAATTAGAGGAACAAGTATTTACATGCTAAATAGAGTTATTCCAATGCTTCCAAAAGAATTATCAAATGGTATATGTAGCTTAAATGCAGGAGAAGATAGATTTACACTATCATGTTCAATGGAGATAAATCCAGAAGGGAAAACAGTGTCAGCAGAAGTTTACAAAGGAATTATTAATGTATGTGAAAGAATGAATTACCATGATGTACAAAAAATATTAGACAAATCAGATAAAAAAGTATTAGAAAAATATAAAAAATATATTCAAAATTTTGAATTAATGGCAGAACTTGCAACAATACTTAAAAATAGAAGACTAGAACAAGGGTACTTGAACTTGGATATACCAGAAAGTAATATAGAACTTAATGAAGAAGGAAAAGTAGTAAATATAGGAAAATACGAAACTTCTTTTAGTAATGAGATAATTGAACAATTTATGCTTAGTGCAAATGAGACAATAGCAGAGAAATTTTATTGGTTAGAAGCACCATTTATATATCGTGTGCATGAAGACCCAGATATTGATAAAATAAAAGATTTGAATAAATTTTTGTTTAATTTTGGATTAAAAATAAAAGTTGTAAATGATAAAGTTTATCCAACTGAAGTTTCAAAAATTTTAGAAGAAATTAAAGGAAAAGAAGAAGAAAAGGTAATTTCTACATTTATATTAAGAACTTTAAAATTAGCAAGATATGAAGCAGAGAATAAAGGACATTTTGGAATTGCAAGTAAATATTATTGTCATTTTACATCTCCAATTAGAAGATATCCAGATTTATTTATACACAGAGTTATATCTAAATATTTAGAAGATAATTATGTAGTAGATGATTACTGGATAGAAGATTACAAAGAAAAATCAGTACAAAGAGCTTTATCTTCATCAGAAAGAGAAAAAATTGCAACAAAAGTGGAAAGAGATAGTGAGGATATGAAAAAAGCTGAATTCATGCAAGATAAAATTGGAGAAAAATATGAAGGAATTGTTTCTTCTGTTACACAGTTTGGAATATTTGTTGAACTAGAAAATACAGTAGAAGGATTAATAAGATTTGAAAATTTAGGAGATGAATATTTTATTTATGATGAAGAAAGAAAAAGACTAATAGGAGAAAAAACAAATAAAACATATAAAATTGGAGATAAAGTTAAAATTAGAGTAATATCTGCAAATAAAATATTAAGACAGATAGATTTTGAAATAGTAGAGTAACTTATTATATTATTTATTATGACCTATGTTAAATTAAACATTCAATTTAACATAGGTCATAATTATCTTATAAATACAATAATATTAGAAAAAATAAGAACAATGCTACAAAAACAAATTACAGCAATTCCTCCATTTTTATTTTCTTCTTGTTTTATTTCATATATGCCATAAAAAATAGTCTTTAACAAAATAAAAATAGAAAATAATAAAAATAAAATGCGAAACAACCAAATAAACAATTAAAACAACTCCTTTATGTTTCTTTTAGTAATAAACCAGAATCTATAGTTGTATTTACATTAACATCAAATGTTGAACTACTATAGTTATTATGCCAATTATAATCATTAAATTCTTGATTTGTAGTAAAATTATATAGTGAATATTTACCGAGACCATTAATATCACTTTTGAATTCTATTGATGTTTTATATAAGAAATTTGTTATTAAAGACTCTAAATATTTACTACAACTATTAGAAATAGCAGATAATGACTCACTGGTGTGATAATTAGAATCTTTACTTAAAGAAAACAATTTAGATGATAATTTTATATCAATTTTTATATATGGTGAACCATTAACTATATCAACTTTTATTTTTGCTTCTGAATCTGGAAGGATTAATAAATCTATTTTTTCATTAGAATTATTCTGACTATTTTCTGAACTTTCGGCTGTAGGGTTAGGTATAGATATAACTGCACTATTTAAATTTCCTCTTAAAAGATTAAGACACATGGTTTCTATTCCTGTTAACTCACCAACTAATTTACCTTCATTAAAAACAGCAGTGCCTATATTTTCTGTAGAGCGAGTACCAGATATAGGAGATGAATTTGCTTTGGTGTTAGAATCGTCATAAGCTAAAGAATTAGAACTGTCTTTGCTAGAGGATACGCCTCCTAAGATTGTATATGGCTGACAATAAGGACATAATATAGCATTGATAAAGTCACCTATTGTAGCATTTGTTAAATAACCAGTGTATTTTTCTGAGCTAGTAAATAAATCATAATATCTAGTTATTGATGTTTCGAGACTTGGAATTGAATTTTTTATATAATAACTAGCATTACATTTACTAACAATTAAATTACTAGAAGGTCTAACTTGAACATCATTCATAAGAGTATAGATATAATCGGAAATTCCTCGCTTAGCAATTTCTTCAGAAAACACAATAATTCTACAATGAGATAAATCTAATTTTCTGGCTAAATAACTATTCATAATGTTTATGGCATTTACAATTGAGTCGCATTCCACACTGTCTTCGATTATTTTAGATTCTTGATTAGACCCTTCATTTGTGGATGGTGGAGTAACAAATTGGAAGGTTACTTTTAAGGCTTTTGTTTCTGAAACATCAATCCCCATTGCAACTACAAATGCTAAACTGTCAATGTTTGAATAATTATAAGACGCAGAAAAAGCAATTATAAATATAACAATAATTGTAATTATTAAAATTTTTTTTGCAATATTAAACATTTTTGCTACCTGCTTTCTTTTTTAAATTTGATAAAAATAAAATCAATAAACCTATTAAAATAATAGCGATAGTTATATTTCTATACACATGATTTTCAAAAAAGCTAGAAATTGAGTAGTTTTTAGGTAAAATAGCAATTGCAAAAATAAGTGTTACAAAAGGTATTATCAATTGAGAAGGGTCTTTTAAGTTAAACATTTTTGTAAATATTGTAGTAGAAAATTTACATGTTATACTTAAATAGAAACAAAATGAAATAGTCCATATAAGTAAGAATAATGATTCAAAACGTTGAAAAAATTCTCCAAATTCAATATATCTGCTTACAACAAAAAGTGGCATTAATTCATTTGTTTCATTAAACATTGAAAACATAAAAAGTAATGTTGAAATACATGTAAATATAAATAATCCAGAAAATACAGTAGATAATATAGACAATGTTTTGAATTTTTTTGGATTTTTTAAAAGTGGCGGTAAAAAGTATAAATAAGAAATACCTGCAAATGTTCCAACATTAGTAATTCCTAAAATAAAAGTTTTTTCAAATCCATCACCTAATATTGGGAAAATTCTTTCAAAAGTAAAGTTATCAATATTTCCAAAAAATAAAAGAACAATACTTATTAATGTTATTGGAAATATAATTGCTGTGGTTCTTATGCTAGAATTGAATCCTAAATAATTGGTAAAGCCTATACTAATAATAAACATTAATATGATAAATGCAATGTTTGTGTATGGAAAATAAACTACATTTAGGCCTTCACAAAAATTTCTTAATAATAAAGATGATGATATTATAAAATAAAATATAAATATAAATCCTATAATGTTTTTAAAAATATTGCCACCTAAATAGTTAGAAATATCAATTATATCAAATCCAGGAAATTTTTTAAATAAGAGATATATTAAAAATGCTATTGCAGTACAAATTACAGTAACATATATGATGTTTAATAAACAGCTAGATTTTGTTTCGTGCATAATTATAATTGGTAATGATGTAACTGTAAAAGGGACTAATGCGGATAAAACGATAAATATTGCTTCTAATGTTCCTATTTTTGATTTTGACATGTGAACCTCCTTTAAAATCTCCATTTCATAGAAATTTTATCTTGATTTTTTTCTCGTTTTGCAGAAAGATAGCTATTTCTATATTCTCTTTTCCAAATTGGAGAAAGGAAAAATCCATTTCCTTTGCTATCTGTAATTGGGGCATAAGGAGCTGTATAAGATACTCCAAATGTTTTTAAATCACACATTGATGAAATATATATAAATGCACCTATACCAATTCCAATAAAACCAGCAATATATCCTAAAAGCAAGAATGCAAACCTAAAATATCGTAAATGAAAACTAAAAGTAAAATCAGGGATTGCAAATGAGCTTATACCAGTTATTGCTACGATTATTATTAGAATAGGACTTACTATTCCAGCACTAACAGCTGCTTGTCCTAAAACAATAGCACCAACAATACCAAGAGTAGGCCCAATCGGAGACGGAACTCTAAGACCTGCTTCTCGAATTATTTCAAAAGATATTTCCATAATTAATATTTCAAATATAATTGGAAATGGTACACTTTGTCTTGAACTTAAAATTGAATATAATAATTCTGTTGGAATTATTTCTCTATGAAAACTTGTAATTGCTACATATAAACCAGGTAAAAGTAAAGCAAAAAATGCTGCGATTAATCTAATTCTTTTTAAAAAATTTCCAAACATTGTTTTTAAATTTGTGTCTTCTGGTGTTGAAAGAAAGTCTATCATTACAGCTGGCATGACTAATGCGTATGGAGAACCATTTATAATAACAATTACCTTGCCTTGTAAAATACTTTTTACAGCAGTATCAGGCCTTTCTGTTACTAATATTTTAGGCAAACCTAAAAAGTTTGTATCTGTTATTAATTGTTCTAATTCTCCAGCAGATAAAAGAGAATCTATGTCTAAATTATTAATTCGATATTTTACCTCTGCTACTAAATCATCATTTGCAATATTTTTCATATAGCAAATAGCACAATTTGTTTTAGTAATTTTTCCAACTTTAGTATTTTCTATAATTAGATTTTCGTTATTTGTAAATCTTCTTATTAAAGATGTGTTAGTACGCAAATTTTCAACAAAAGCTTCATGAGAGCCTTTTATTACAACTTCGTTTTCTGGTTTAGAAACACTTCTTTGTTTAAATCCTTTTACATCAATATCAAAACATACAGACAAAGTATCAACAAATAATGCACAATTTCCAGAGTTTACACCTGAAAATATATCATCAAATGAAGTTTGCTGTTTAACACTATTTTGAGGCATTAAGCAAGATTCTATATAATCTGCTAAATTGAATTTTTTTACTTTTCTTACTGTTATGTTATTTGTAACAGCTTCAGAAATAATTCTATTTTGATCACCTTCAAAAAGATTGTTTTTATTTCTCATCATTAATGGTTCTAGTACAAAGTCATTTAAAATTTTTGAGTCTACCATACCATCAATGTATAATAAAAGTGCCTTATATTGATGACCACGTGCATTTAAAATAAATTCACGTATTAGAATATCACTATTTATTAGTACATTATATTTTGTTTTTATATAATCTAAATTGACTGCAAGACTACTAAAGATATTTTTATATTTCTCTTGTTGTTCTTGAGGAGGATTGCTGTTTTGCGAATCTTCATTTTCTGTAGAGTCCGATGTTGTTGAATCATCTATTTGTTCTGGCAAAGAAAATAGATATGGTTTTTTAGGGGTATATCCAAATATTTTATTTAGTGTATTTTTGATTTCCATATGTTTTTTTAAATCCTCCTAAATTAATTTATTTAAGCATTATGTGTAATGTGTAAATAAGGTTTTATAGTAGTATTAGCAAAAAAAATGAAATTATACTAGTTTTTACTAATAAAAAATGCTATAATAACGTAAATGTAAATATATCTTTAAAAATTATTTTTAGTAATTTTAAAAAGATATAAAAGTTATTTTAAATAATTGGAAAATATATACTTTATAAAAATTATTTTTAATAAATTAGAAATATAGAAAATATAAGATTTATTTTAAATAATTAAAAATATAAAAAACATAAAAAAATATAAATTATAAGAATTTAGGAAGTGATTATTAATGTTATTAAAAGATACAATTTCAAATTTATCAAAGATAGTTCCAAACAAAATGAAAGTTTACGCATTTGTAGGACCATCTGGAACAGGGAAAAGTTATAGAGCACAAATGGTTGCAGGAGAAAAAAATGTCAATTATATTATTGATGATGGTTTATTAATTAAAGATAACGAAGTTATAGCAGGTGAGTCAGCTAAAAAAGCTCCGACAAAAATAGAAACTGTAAAAAAAGCACTATTTTATCAAGAAGAACAAAAACAAGAAATGATAAAAGCAATAAAAAAATATAGACCAGAAGGTATTTTGATATTAGGAACTTCAGATGGAATGGTAAAGAAAATAGCCACAAATTTGGAATTACCAGAAATATCAGAAATAGTTTATATATCAGATGTGGCTACACAGGAAGAAATGGAAACAGCAAGAAGAATTCGTGTTACAGAAGGAAAACATGTTATACCAGTTCCTACATTTGAAATAAAAAAAGATTTTTCGGGGTATTTATTAGACCCTTTACAAATTTTTAAATCTAAGGGAAAGGGGAACAAACCATATATTTCAGAAAAATCTATTATTAGACCAACATTTAGTTACATGGGAAATTTTACGATTTCTGATAATGTTTTTAGACAAATTATTGAATTTTTGGCTTCTAAAACATCAAGTATATATAGAGTACAAAAAATAAGAGTCGACAATTTTGGAGAAGGCGCTAAAATTTATATGGAAGTAACGGTAGAATATGGTGTTAAACTTATGGAAGAAATAAAGGAATTTAAACTTAAAACACAAAAAGAAATTGAAAAATTAACAGCAATGAATGTTGAAGCATTTGATGTTGTAATTAAAAATATACATGTGCCAGAAAATCAGCAATAGATGTATTAAATAAATATAATAATTAGTATATAATCTAAGTTACTGGATTTACTAATATTGAGTTATTTGATGTAAGTGAAAGGATGATAAAAAGATGAAGGAAATTTTGAGAACAATATCAAGAGGAATTGTAAAAAGTGCAATTTGGATTTATTGTAAAATAGTATATAGATTTGAAGTTATAGGAAAAGAAAATATTCCAAAGGAGGGGGCTGCTATTATTTGTGGAAACCATAGAACTTTTTTAGACCCTCCATTAATAGAAGTTACATGTGGAAGATATACTAGATTTTTGGCAAAAGAAGAACTAACAGAAAACAAATTTTTAGCAGCTTTGGGTTGGATATTTGAAGCAATTTTAGTTAAAAGAGATTCAAAGGACATTATGGCATTAAAAGAGTCATTAAAAGTGTTGAAAAATAATGATTGTTTAGCATTATTTCCAGAAGGTACAAGAAATGGAATTGCAAAAGGAGAAAAAGTAAAAGATGGTGCAGCATTTTTTGCGGTTAGAAGTGGAGCTCCTGTTATACCTTGTGGAATAAAAGGCGGAGAAAAAGGAAATAGAAAAGTTACAATTACATATGGAAAGCCACTTGACTTTAGTGAATACAAAGGAAGCAAGGATAAAGATGTTTTGGATAAAATAACAGAAGAAATTATGGGAGAAATTTTGGAATTGGCAAAATAGTGTATTTATATAAAACAAATAATTACTAAAGTATTGAAAAAAAGAAAAATACTTAGTATAATGAACATATAAACAAAAGAAAAAGAGGAGAAAAAATGATAAGAAAACTTAACACAATTTCAGAAGGTTTTGATAAAAACATTAAAGAAATAAATCCGAATATTGATAATAATAATGTAAATAAGCAATTTCAAGTTGGGGATGTTGTACATGGAGTTGTTAAAAATATAAAACCATATGGAGCATTTGTGGAAATAGAAAAAGGAACAGTAGGATTAGTACATATTAAAGACTTATCTGTAGCAAGGATAAAAACACCTTTTGAAAGACTTTCATTAGGACAAGAAATTAATATAAAAATAAAAGAAATTGATGAAACTACTGGAAAAGTGAGTTTATCTTATAAAGAAACTTTGGGGACATGGGAAGAAAATGCACAAAAATTTGAAGTTGGAATGAAGACAAAAGGAATAGTAAGGGAAACAGAGAAAGATAAAAATGGTATATTTATAGAGTTAAAGCCAAATTTGGTAGGAATGATAGATTATAAAGATGGATTAATATATGGACAAAATATAGATGTATCAATTAAAAAAATTGATTATGAAAAGAAAAAAATCAAATTAGCTTATTATTAAATTAATAAAATTTTATTATTTTAGGAGGAGAATATGGTAGAAGATAACCAAATTAAGGCACAAGTTTCACCATTTGCAATTAGAGAAGGAGAAATTAAAACATTTGATGGTAAAGATGGATATGTGTCAATGAACCAAATTGTACATAAGATAAATATTGGTCATATTAAAGATATACATTTTTCAATATTGGAATTGGTAAATGAGTTTGAATTTATTACATCAAGACAAATTTATCAAATGTTAGAAATAAAAGGGATTGATCCACAATCTCAAGACAAATTAAATAATAAATTAGATGCGTTAGTAAAATCTAAAATTTTAACTAGATATTATTTTACTTCTGATGAGGGAAAGGGAATTTATAGAATCTACTGTTTAGAAAAAATGGGTAAATATTTATTGACATCAAAAGAAATTGATTGTAAATGGCAACCATCAGATAATACAAAACCTGTTTCTATGATTAAAAAAAGATTAGCGGGAAATCAAACTTTAATTGCATATTTAAGAAAGGTTAAAGCATTTGATAGTTATGTTGTAAAACCAGCAATTACAGCAAAGACATTAGGAAAAATATTTAAGGCAACAGGTGGATCAGTAAAACTAGTAAAATCTAATAAATCAATTCAATTTGTTTTTGAAGTAGTAAGAAGAGAAAAAGATTGGCAAAATAAGTTAATTGAAAAAATGAATTTGTACAAAGACTTTTATGCAAACTTTGTGCCTGGAGATTCAGGCTTTTCTGGACTTCCACAATTGATTTTGGTATGTGAAGATGAAAAACATATGGCAGAATCTTTTAAAGAAATTGTAACAAATAATGCAGAAATTTCACAAATTAAATTATTATTTACAACAGATTTAAGACAAAACAATGAAACATTAGATGAGACATTAGTTGAGTTCAAATTGGTAGATGGTAAATATAAAATGGAAAATGTAGAGCTTAAATTATTAGGTTAATATAAAGAGATTTGTTTTATAATATTGGCTTAAAAGTTATATTATCAGCTATATATAATTGAGATATTATATATAAGAACATTAATTATGCAACAATTATGCAACTAAAAAATTCTAGGAAATTCCTAGAATTTTTTTTGCTTTTTCTACATCTTCGCTATTAGCAGGTCTGATACTTTCTAATTCGTATGGAATGTTTAAATTTTTCCACTTGAATTTTCCCATGTCATGGTATGGAAGAATTTCAACTTTATCAATTGTTTTTAAACTCGAAATAAAATCTTTTAATTTTAATAAATCATTTTCATCATCTGTATAATCTGGTACAAGAACTTGTCTAATCCACATATGGATGTTGTTATCACTTAAATATCTTGCAAATTCCAATTCTTTTTCATTGCCTGTACCAACTAATTCTTTACATTTAATAGTATCAATATGTTTTATATCTAGTAATACTAAATCAGTTAAAGAAAGTAGAGTTTTAATATCATCTGTTATTGAAACCATGCCAGATGTATCTAAACAAGTATGAATATTTTCTTGTTTTAATTTTTTAAATAATTCAATTAAAAATTTTACTTGAAGAAGTGGCTCTCCACCTGTAATTGTAACACCACCATTTGGATAAATGTAATTTTTATATCTTAGAATTTTTTCAAAAATATCATCTAAACTTTTATAAGTTCCGCTAGCCATGTCCCATGTATCTCTATTATGACAGTATTTACATTGCAAAGAACATCCTTGTAAAAATAAAACAAAACGAATTCCTGGACCATCAACAGTTCCAAAAGATTCAATTGAATGTACTTTGGCATAATATCTTAAATCTAATTTTTCCATATATTGCTCCTAAAAAAAGTTGTCAAAAGGGACGCCCCTTTTTGACAACTTATATAAAATAATATTAGGTTGTCAAAAAGGGGCGTCCCTTTTGACAACTTTTTAAATTCTTTCGTGTATTGTTCTATTAATTACATCTAATTGTTGTTCTCTTGTTAGTTTTGTAAAGTTTACTGCATATCCAGATACACGTATTGTTAATTGTGGGTATTTTTCAGGATGTTCCATTGCATCTACAAGTAGACTTCTGTCAAATACATTTACATTTATGTGATGTCCTGTTTGTGCAAAATATCCATCTAACATATTTACTAAATTTGTAACTCTTTCATCTTCTGATTTACCTAGTGTTCCAGGTGTTATTGAGAATGTATAAGAAATTCCATCTTCTGCATCTTCAAATGGCAATTTTGCAATTGAATTCATAACTGCTAATGCTCCATTTGTATCTCTTCCATGTAGAGGATTTGCTCCTGGCCCGAATGGTGTACCTGCTCTTCTTCCATCAGGTGTGTTTCCTGTGTTTTTACCGTAAACTACATTTGATGTAATTGTTAAAATTGATAATGTTTGTTTTGAATTTCTATAAGTTTGATGTTTTTGTAATTTGCGTATAAATCTTTTTACAATATCAACAGCAATAGTATCTACTTTGTCATCATCATTACCGAATTTTGGGTAATCTCCTTCTATTTGATAATCAGTAGCTAATCCTGTTTCATCTCTAATTACTTTAACTTTTGCATATTTTATTGCAGATAAAGAATCTGCTACAACTGATAAACCAGCAATACCACAAGCCATTGTTCTTAAAATATCTTTATCATGTAATGCCATTTCAATTGCTTCATAAGAATATTTGTCGTGCATATAATGAATTGCATTCAAAGCTTTTATATAAATTGTTGCAACATATTCCATCATTTGGTCAAATTTTTCCATAACTTCATTATAATCTAAATATTCAGAAGTAATAGGAGCATATTTTGGAGTAATTTGTTTTCCAGATATTTCATCTCTACCACCATTTATTGCATATAATAAAGTTTTGGCTAAGTTTGCTCTAGCACCAAAAAACTGCATTTGTTTTCCAATTTTCATAGGAGAAACACAACAAGCAATTCCATAATCATCTCCTAAAGTGATTCTCATTAAGTCATCATTTTCATATTGAATTGAAGATGTTTTAATAGATAAATCTGTTGTATATCTTTTAAATCCTTCTGGAAGTCTAGTAGACCATAAAACTGTTAAGTTTGGTTCTGGAGCAGGGCCTAAAGTTTCTAGTGTGTGTAAAATTCTAAAAGAGTTTTTAGTAACTAGTGTTCTACCGTCAATTCCCATTCCACCAATACTTTCTGTTACCCAAACAGGGTCTCCACTGAATAACTCGTTATATTCAGGAGTTCTTAAGAAACGAACTAGTCTTAATTTCATAACAAAATGATCCATTAGTTCTTGAGCTTCTTCTTCTGTTAAAGTACCATTTTTTAAGTCTCTTTCAAAATATATATCTAAAAATGTAGATGTTCTACCAATACTCATTGCGGCACCATTTTGGTCTTTTATTGCTCCTAAATAACCAAAATATAACCATTGAACAGCTTCTTTTGCATTTTGGGCAGGTTCAGAAATATCAAAACCATATTTTGAAGCCATTATTTTTAATTGTTCTAAACTATCTATTTGTTCTTTAATTTCTTCTCTATCACGAATAATTTCTTGTGTGAATTCATCTGTATCTAAAACTTCTAATTCTCGTTTTTTCTCTTCAATTAAAGCATTAACACCATATAGTGCAACTCTTCTATAATCACCAATAATTCTTCCACGACCATAACCGTCAGGTAATCCAGTTATTAAATGACTACTTCTAGCAGCTCTAATATCAGGAGTATATACACTAAATACACCATCATTATGTGTTTTTCTAATTTTATGGAAAATTTCCCCAACTTCAGGGTCAACTTCTCTATCATAAGCTTCGCAAGATTTTTCAACAATACGAATTCCTCCAAAAGGCATTATAGCTCTTTTTAAAGGAGCATCTGTTTGTAATCCAACTATTTTCTCTAAATCTTTATCAATGTATCCAGCATTATGTGCTGATACAGTAGATACAGTTTTTGTATCTATATCTAAAACTCCACCTTTAGATTCTTTTTCTTTTTTATAAAGTTCTAAAACTTCATCCCATAATTTTTTTGTTTTTTCTGTTGATGAAGCAAGAAAACTAGAATTTCCTTCATATGGAGTATAGTTCCTTTGAATAAAATCTCTAACATTTATTTCATGTTGCCAATCACCATTTTTAAAATCAGTCCATTGTTTAAAGTTCATAAAATTTACCTCCTTATTATCATTTATATTATTGACATATTTATCAAGTATTATAATAACATATCAAAAAAAAAGAGACAAGTAAAATAGCACAAATTATTAAACAAATTTGACTATTGTACTTATCTCATTAGTTTGCTTTATTTTTAAAATTTTCTTCTAATTGCAATTTAAGTAAATCACTAATTAATCTGTTGACTACTTTTTTATTATAATCATTTAGTTGACTATAGTTTTCCATAAGTTTGTTATCAATAATAGGAATAGTATTAGTAGTATTGGATGATATTAAGTCATTAAATAAAAAATCAGAAGAAATATTAAGTGCTTTACACAAATTGACAATAGTGGTAGCACTTCCAAATGATATTCCACGTTCCAGTTGACTTATAAATCTTGGTGACAATGAAGCTTTTTCTGCAAGAACTTCTTGTGTGTAGTTTGTTTTCGCTCTAGCTAGCTTAATTTTCTTTCCAATACTTTTTCTAAAAATTTCTTCGTTTTTTGTCATAGAAATTTTGTATGATATATTTAACAACCTAAATAATCATACTCTCCTTTCTTTAAATTTTATTAGTATTAAAAAAAGTATAACAATGTAATTTTAAATTTAACATGAATTAATAGTATGAAATAATGTTAAAACAACTACCAATAGTGTTAGCTATTTTTAGTTTTTTTTATTGAATAGGAAAATAATGTTACACAGAAAATTGCTATGTAATTTTTTGTATTGTCAAATAACATAAAGAATTTTATACAAATTTATTTTGTAAAAATAAAAAAATATAAAAAAATTGCTAAAAAGTATTGCAAAATTAATAAAGTTATATTACAATTGACTTGAAGTGGAGAAAAGTGGTACAAAGTGGTGGAAAAGTGGAAGGTGGTGAAATCCAATGTTAATGGGAGAATACGAGCACTCTTTAGATGTTAAAGGCAGATTAATAATGCCTGCAAAATTAAGACAAGATATAGGAGACAAGTTTGTATTAACAAAAGGATTGGATGGATGTTTATTTGCTTTTTCACAAGAAGAATGGATAAATTTTGAAACAAAATTAAAATCACTACCATTATCAGATAGAAATGCTAGAAACTTTGTAAGATTTTTCTTATCAGGAGCCACAGAATGCGAAATAGATAAACAAGGAAGATTTTTAATTCCAAATAATTTAAGAGAAGCAGCACAGCTAGAAAAAGAAACTGTAATAATAGGTGTTGGGACAAGACTTGAAATTTGGGATAAATCAAATTGGCTAAAATGTGATGAAAATATATCAGCTGAAGAAATTGCTGATAATATGACAATGTTAGGTATATAACTTGAAAAAGTTTATATAAAATACATATGATAAGTGTACATATGACAATTATACATAAGAAAACTAAACAAAAGAAAAAAGACAATTTATGTTTGAGTTACAAAAGATAAAATTACAAACGAATTTTTATTTATTACATATGATAAATTTGCCAAAGAAAATATTACAAAAGATTAATGTACAAAAGAAAAATGTACAAAAGTTAAAATTAAATACTAAAGTAAATATATGGCAAAATAAAAAATATAAAAAACAAAAGTGAAAAAAATATTACAGAAGGGTTTATAAGGACCTTAAGATACCAAAAGATAAAGCATGAAATAAAAGCAACTGGTGATTTTACTGGTTGCTTTTTCATACATATATGTTTTTATAAGTTATATAAGAGGTGGAAAATTGGAATTTAAACATAAACCAGTTATGCTAGAAGAGTGTATAAAAGGCTTATCAATAAAATCAGATGGCATATATGTTGATGGAACACTACGGTGGGGCAGGACATAGTAAAGAAATTTTAAGTAAATTATCTTCAAAAGGCTTATTGATTGGAATTGACAGGGATGATGACGCATTAAGTGCAGCAAAAGAAAATTTAAAACAATTTACAAATGTTAGATTTGTAAAAGATAATCATGATAATATTAAAAATATCTTAGAAAATCTTGAAATTAGTTCAGTTGATGGAATTTTATTGGATTTAGGAGTTTCTTCTTATCAATTAGACGAAAGAAATAGAGGATTTAGTTATCTAGGAGAAAATAAACTAGATATGAGAATGGATAAGGAACAAGAACTAACAGCTGAGTATGTTATAAATAATTATAAAGAAGAGGAACTTGCCAATATTATTTATCAATATGGAGAAGAGAGATTTTCAAGGCAAATTGCTAGAAAGATATGTGAGATAAGGGAAGTTCAAAAAATAGAGACAACTAAACAGTTAGTAGAAATTATAGAAAAATCAATTCCTAAATCAAAACAAAAAGACGGACATCCAGCGAAAAGAACATTTCAAGCTATTAGAATTGAAGTAAATGATGAAATTAAACCATTATATAATACAATAAAAGATTGCATTGATTGCTTAAAACCACAAGGAAGATTATGTGTTATAACATTTCATTCATTGGAAGATAGAGCAGTTAAAAATGCAATGTTAGATGCAAATGGAAAATGTACATGTCCAAGTGATTTACCATATTGCATGTGTGGAGCAAAAACGCTAGGAAAAATAATAACAAGAAAACCAATAATAGCGACGATAGAAGAACAGAATGAGAATTCAAGAAGTAAGAGTGCTAAATTAAGAATTTTTGAAAAAATATAAAAAGAAAGTGAGGTGATATAACTTATGGCAAGCAATCAGTATCAATATGGAACAAGTCCTAGAAAAATTGAGCCAAATATAGAAAGAAGAAAGCAGAGAACTAATGTTAGAGTTGTAAAAAATGTACCAAGACAGCAAATAAAAATATCAAAAGAGCAAAAGAAAAGACAGAAAAAAATAACATTAACAATAGTAGGAATATTTTTAGTATTAGTAGCCATAAGTTGTAGAAACTCACAAATAGATAAAAAATTTAATCAAATTCAGAATCAAAAGAAAGAGCTAGCTACACTTCAAAAAGAAAATGAACAATTAAAAGTAAGTATAGAAAATAGTTTGAATATAAGCAATATAGAAAAAGTGGCAAAAGAAGAATTGGGAATGGTAAAATTAACTGGAAAACAAACTGTTTATATTTCATTGCCAAAAAAGGATTATGTAGAATCAGCTTCTGAGAAAATTATTATTGAGGAAGAAAAAAGTTGGTTTGAAGAATTAATAGATAAAATTTTAAATATATAAAAGAAGCATGATATTTAGACATGCTTCGTATTGATGTGTTTTTTAAGTAGTAGAATGTAAATAAAATGAATAATTTGAAATACCTCTAATAAATATTATAGAGGTGTTTTTTATGGTTCAAACAAAATTATCAACAAAAAAAAGAATGAGAAATATGTTGTTTGTTATATTTATAATTATTACAATATTAATTGGAAGATTAGGATATATTCAACTGATAGAGGGAAAGTATTTATCAACATTAGCATATGAACAACAAACATTGGACAGATATATAAACCCAAAAAGGGGAACAATTTACGATTGTAATGGTATTACTTTAGCACAAAGTAGTACTGTTGAAACTGTTACAGTAAATCCAGGAAATATAAGAAAAGAAGATAAAGAAAAAGTTGCAAAAAAATTATCTGAGATATTTGATTTGAATTATGAAACCGTTTTAAAAAAAGTTTCTAAAAGAAGTTCGATAGAAACAATTGCAAAGAAAGTAGAAAAGTCAAAAGCTGATGAATTAAGAGAGTGGATGGATGAGGAAAAAATAACAACAGGTATAAATATTGATGAAGATACAAAAAGATATTATCCAAAAAATAATTTGGCTTCACAAGTTATAGGATTTTGTGGTAGTGATAATCAAGGACTAGATGGTATAGAGGCAAAATATGATAAAACACTTTCAGGAACAAAAGGAGCAATTAAAAGACACATAGACGCAAAAGGAGGGGAAATTGGAAAAGAGGGAGAAACATATGTGGCAGCAGTTGATGGAGATGACTTGATTTTAACAATTGATTCAAATATACAATCTATTGTAGAAAAATATTTAAAAGAAGCGTGTATAGATAATGTGTGTACAGATGGTGGAAATATTGTAGTTATGAATCCGAAAAATGGAGATATATTAGCAATGGCAACATATCCAGATTACAATTTAAATGAGCCATATGTAGCATATACAGAAGAATTAAAGGGTATTTGGGATACAGCAGAACAAGCTGAGAAAACTAAAAGTCTACAAGCGGTATGGAGAAATAGGGCGATTACTGATACATATGAACCAGGTTCAACATTTAAAACTATTACATCATCAGCTGCAATAGAAGAGGAAATTGTTACAGATATTGATAAACAAGGTCAGTTTTCATGTACTGGTGGAATAGAGGTTGCTGGTGTAAGAATAAAATGTTGGAGATATTATAGACCACATGGAGCAGAAAGCTTAAGACAGGCATTAATGAATTCTTGTAATCCTGTTTTTATAGGGCTAGGTCAAAAAATAGGAGTGCATAAATATTATAGTTATTTAGAAAAATTTGGATTATTGGAGAAAACAGGAGTAGACCTACCAGGAGAAGCGGGAAGTATATTTTTGGCAGAAAATAAAGCAGGTCCTGTAGAACTTGCAACAATAAGTTTTGGGCAAAGATTTGAAATTACACCACTTCAATTGGTAACAGCTGTTTCTGCTATAGCAAATGGAGGTAATTTATTACAACCTAGAGTAGTAAAGGCAATAGTTGATAGTGAAACTAATGAAAAAACAGAAATAGAAACAAAAGTAAAGTCTCGAGTAATTTCTAAGGAGACATCTGAAAAAGTATTAAGTATGATGGAGTCTGTTGTGTCAGAAGGTACACGGAAAAAATGCTAAGGTTGCAGGATATAGAATTGGCGGTAAAACAGGTACTTCAGAGGATGGTGTAAATACAAATAAATATGTAACATCTTTTATAGGTGTTGCACCAATAGAAAATCCTCAATTAGTAATGTTAATTACTTTATATAATCCTACAGGAGAGGGGGGCCACCAAGGAGGTGGTGTTGCAGCACCATTAGGAGGTCAAATTTTTGGAGAGATTTTACCTTATTTAGAAGTAAGCCAAGGAAATCAAGATGAAATTGAAAGCAAAGAACAAGTAACAGTACCAAATATTGAAAAAATGAGTATTAAAGAAGCGGAGAAAATACTAAAAGAACTAGGAATAGAGATGAACATAGAAAATAATACAGATGAAATAGATAAAACAAACACAATAATTATAGAACAAATCCCTAAAGAAGGAGTTGTAATAAACAAAGGTAGTAAGGTTTTTGTCAAATATTAAAAAACTATAAGAAAAAATCTATACAAAATTGAAATTTAGTTATATAATATAAAAAATTGGAAACAAGACTTTGTTACCAACACATATTAATTGGAGGGATGATTCTAAATGGAATTAAAAAAAATATTAATAGGAGTAGAAGGAATAAAAGCAAAAGGAAATCTAGACTTAGAAATTAATGAAATTGAGGAAAATTCAAAAAAAGTTAAACAAGGAGATATGTTTGTAGCTATAAAAGGTTTTGCAACTGATGGACATCAATACATAGAAAATGCAATAGAAAATGGTGCAATTTGTGTAATGATTCAAGAAGGCTGTGATTTAAAATCTTTAAATATACCAGAAAATGTTACTATACTAATGGTTAAAGACACAAGAATTGCATTATCAATTTGTGCAACAAATTTTTATAATAATCCATCATCAAAGTTTAAATTAATAGGACTTACAGGAACAAAAGGAAAAACAACAACAACTTTTATGATTAAAGAGATATTAGAAAAATCAGGAAAAAAAGTTGGATTAATAGGAACAATAGGAGCATTTATAAATGATAAACAAATAAAAGGAAATGATAGAACAACTCCAGATAGTTTGGAATTACAAAGGTTATTTAACGAAATGCTTAAAGAAAATGTAGATGTTGTAGTAATGGAAGTATCTTCACAAAGTCTGAAATTACATAGAGTAGATGGTTGCCAATTTGACTTAGTATTATTTACAAACTTTTCAGAAGACCATATAAGTCCAAATGAACATCCAGATATGCAAGATTATTTTAACTCAAAATTGAAATTATTTGAAATGTGTAAAAATGGTATTGTAAATACAGATGATTTACATGGAGCTAAAATACCAGATTTATTCCCAGAAAGTAATATAACAACATATGGAATAGATAATTTTGCAAATGTTTTAGCAAAAGATATTACTATTACAAATTCATATGTAGATTTTAAAGTTAAAATAGCAGATAGAAATGAGAGAATAAAGACAGGAATACCAGGAAGATTCAGTGTTTATAATTCTTTAGCAGCTATTTGTGTTGCTCAAAAATTTGGTATTGATGCAGAAACAATAAAACAAGCTTTAGAAGAAGTTAGAGTGCCAGGAAGATCAGAATTAGTTGATAATAAAATGGGATTAACAATTATGATAGATTATGCACATACACCAGCAAGTCTAAAAAATATCTTAGAAGCATCAAAATGTTATACAAGAGGAAAAATAATATCAGTATTTGGATGTGGTGGAGATAGAGACCCTATAAAAAGACCAATTATGGGAGAAATATCAGGAAAAATTGCAGAATATACTATAATTTGTGAAGATAATCCAAGAACAGAAGATCCATATAAAATTATTGCACAAATAGAAGAAGGAGTTAAAAAGTCAAAAGGTAAATATGAGGTTATTTTTGACAGAGAAAAAGCAATAGAGGCAGCAATAAAAATGGCAACAAAAAATGATATTGTTGTTATAACAGGAAAAGGACATGAAAAATATCAAGATAGAAATGGAGTAAAATATCCATTAGATGAAAATGCAATTATAAAAAGAATTACTGATGAAATGGCAGAGCAAATGAAAAAATAAATTAGAAAGGTTTGATTACATTGAATTTTGAGATAAAAATATTACTGATATCTTTTGTGGTATCAGTAATTGGTGGCCTAATCATTATACCAATATTAAGAAAATTAAAAGTAGGTCAAATAGAGAGAAATGAAGGACCAGAATCTCACTTAAAAAAACAAGGAACACCAACAATGGGTGGAATTATTATGATAATTGCAATGATTATTGCAGTTACAGGTACATATATCTATTTACATGCAACAGGAAATGGTAAAATAGGAAACAAATTATTACCGCTATTACTAATATCTATAGGGTATGGAATGATTGGATTTATAGATGATTTTAAAAAGCTAGTTTTAAAAAATACAGACGGATTAAAGCCAAGTTATAAAATGTTTGGACTTCTAATTATAGCTGTAATATATGTGTTATTTTTAGTACAAGGACTAAAAATTGGAACAGAAACATACATACCATTTTTAAAACAATATATTGAAATGCCAATGTTTGTATATATACCATTTGCAATTGTGGTTATTTTAGCTACAACAAATGCTATAAATTTAACAGATGGAATAGATGGTTTATCATCTAGTGTTTCTAGTATTATAGTTACATGTTTAACAGTAATAGGAATTAGTAATCAAATATATGAAGTATCATTTTTTGGAAGTATTGTAATAGGTGTTACTTTAGGATTTTTAATGTTTAATTTACATCCAGCAAAAGTATTTATGGGAGATACTGGTTCTTTAATGTTAGGAGGAGTTATATCTGGAATAGCATTGTATTTAAAAATGCCACTATTATTACTAATTATTGCATTAATACCAGTGTTAGAAACATTATCTGTTATTATACAAGTGACATATTTTAAGAAAACAGGTAATAGAATTTTTAAAATGGCACCTTTACATCATCATTTTGAATTATCAGGATGGAAAGAGAATAAAGTTGTAGTAATATTTTCGTTAATTACATTAATGATGTGCTTTATAGGATTAAAAGTAATATAAAAATACAAAAGAAAGAAAACTCATTGTTATTAGTTAAAAATATTTAATTTAACTTTTGCTAGTAACAAATCATTAGGGGGATTTTAGATGGCAAAAAAGAAAAAAGAGAAAAGCTTTTCAAGCTTTTTAACTAATCCAATAGATTTTACATTAGTAATAACAATATTATTATTATTGATAATTGGATTAGTAATGGTGCTTTCTGCAAGTTCACCATCAGCTTTAGCGGAAAGTGGAAATAGTTATGCTTTTTTTTCAAAGCAATTAATATTTGCAATATTGGGATTAATAGCAATGGCTATTATTTCTAAAATAGATTATAGATTTTATCAAAAATTTTATAAACATGCTTGGTGGTTATCTCTATTATTACTATTGGCTGTTAAGTTGGTAGGAAAAGAATCAAATGGTGCGAAAAGATGGATTTCTGTTACAGAAACATTATCATTTCAACCTTCAGAAATGGTTAAATTTCTTATGATTATATTTTATGCTGCAATATTGGTTAAAAATAGAGATTCATTAGATAAATATTTTAAAGGATTTGTTAAACATTTTCTATTTTTAGCACCAATAATAGTGTTACTGCTATTAGAGCCACATCTTAGTGCATCTATTGTTATAATAGGAATTGTTTCAATTATGATGATAGTTGCGGGTTGCAAGTTAAAACATTTTGTATTAACAGGCTTAGGTGCAGGAATACCGGCTTTGGCAGCACTTATAGCTTTAGAACCATATAGACTAGAAAGGTTTGTAACATTTTTAAATCCATGGAAATATGCAAAAGATGAAGGTTGGCAAGTTATTCAAAGTTTATATGCAATAGGTTCAGGAGGATTATTTGGAGTAGGACTAGGAGATAGTAAACAAAAATATTTATATATACCAGAGCCACATAATGATTTTATATTTTCAATTTTAGCAGAAGAATTAGGTTTTATAGGATGTGCAGTAGTACTTGTATTATTTGCAGTATTTATATGGAGAGGAATTTTAATTGCGATGAAAGCTCCAGATATGTTTGGTAGTTTAGTGGCAACAGGAATTACAGCACTAGTAACAATACAAGTTATAATAAATGTAGCAGTAGTAACATCATCAATGCCGGCAACAGGAATGCCATTACCATTCTTTAGTTATCGGAGGAACGGCGTTGTTTATACTACTGTGTGAAATGGGAGTATTGCTAAATATATCAAGAGCGGGAGCAAAATGATAGGGGATAGAATATTCCCTTTTCCTTTTTATTGGTTTATAGGTAAAACCTTTATAAAAAATCTAAATATGTTATATGGGGAGAAAAAGATGAAAGTTATAATTGCAGCTGCAGGAACTGCGGGTCATATTAATCCAGGGATTGCTATTGCAAATAAGATAAAAAAAGAAGAAAAAGATTCAAAAATTATATTTATAGGAACAACTAGAGGGCTAGAAAATGACTTAGTACCTAGAGCTGGATATGAACTAAAAACAATTGAGGCATATGGGCTAAGTAAAAAAATTTCTATAGAAAACTTAAAAAAAATGTATAAAACTTTTAAAGGATATAGTGAAGCTAAGAAAATAATTCAAGAATTTAAACCAGATGTTGTTATAGGAACAGGAGGATATATTTGTGGAGCAACAATAACAGCTGCTCATAATTTAAAAATTCCAACAATCTTACACGAAAGTAATGCTTTTCCAGGTAAAGCAGTTACAATGTTAGCAAAGCGTACAGATACTATTTTAGTTTCTTTTGAAGATGCCAAAGATAGAATAAAACATGCAAAAAATGTTGTATTCACAGGAACACCTATCAAAATAGAAAAGAAAGAATATAGAGAAGAAGAAAGAAAAAATATTCTTAAAACTGCAGGTTTAAAAGATACAATGCCAATTATCTTAATTTTTGGCGGAAGTCAGGGTGCACAAAAAATTAATGAGTCTATATTAGGAATTTTAAAAAATAATAAAAACAAAGATTATCAAATTATGTGGGCAACAGGACCAAAACAATATGATATTATTAAAGAAACATTAGAAAAAAACAATATTAATATTAACAATATAGAAAATGCAAAAATAGTACCATATATATATAATATGGAAGAAATAATGAATGTATCAGATTTGATTGTGGCAAGAAGTGGGGCAATGACAATTTCAGAAATTTCTAATTTGGGAAAACCATCTATTTTAATACCATTACCAAATGTAAGTAATGACCATCAATTATATAATGCAAAAGTTTTAGAAAAAGTAAATGGAGCAAAAATTATATTAAATAATGAATTAAATGAAGAAAATTTAGATAAAGAAATAAAAAGTATAGTTTTAGACAAAAATATATCAATTCAAATGGGAAAAAATGCCTTAAAAGTGGCAACAAGCAATGTAGAGGAAAAAATTTATGCTGAAATAAAAGAAACAATTTCAAAATTTAATAAATAAAAGTTTTAAGTTTTGATGTAAGAGGGGAGGAAGTGCTAGTTATATAACTAACATGAACTAGAAATGTCAAAAAATATTAAATCTAAAATTATTTTAATATTTGCAATAACAGGAATTGTAATAATAGGAATATTAGGATTTTATTATTTAAATACTATTGTACAATTAAGAGATGTAGTATCAAATTCTGCACAATTTGATACTATCTTAAAAGAAGTTGAAAATATGCAAAAAAATGCGAATTTAATATTTGCATTTTCTATAATAGTATTTTTAATGATAATTTTCTTTTTGTCAAAAATACTAAAAAGAGTTGTGATTTCTCCAAAAAATAAGTTTATTAAGGGAGATGAAAAATCTGAATTAAAAGATAAGTTAAGCGAGGTATCAACAAGAAAAAATCAAATAGAGACAATTTTACTTCACATGACAGATGGAATTATAGCTTTTAATATGCAGGGGGAAATTATACTTATAAATCCAGTAGCAAAGAAATTTTTAAGTATTAGTCCAGAAGATAATACATTTGATGATATATTTAAAAAATTTAATTTAGATATAAATATGGAAAAAGTAATTTATCTTGAAAGTTGGACATCAACAGAGGAAAGAATACAAGTAGAAGATAGATATGTAAAAGTAGTCTTTGCACCATTTAAAGATGAAAAAGATAGACCAGATGGAGTGATTGCTGTAATACAGGATGTTACAGAACATGTTAAATTGGATAATATGCAAAAAGAGTTAATTGCAGATGTATCACATGAATTAAAAACACCAATAACATCAATAATGGGATATGCAGATACATTATTAGAAGGTGGATATGATCCAACAACTCAAGAAAAATTCTTAAATGTAATAGCTTCAGAATCAAGAAGAATGGCAAGATTAGTTACAGATTTATTGACACTTTCAAGATATGATAGTAATAAAAAGAAAACTCAAAAAGAATCATTTGATTTAGGAGAAATGGTAAAAAGATGTCAAGAAAAACTAGCATTTCAAATTAAAAAGAAAAACCACATAGTAAGTAGTTTTGTAACTGCAGATGTTCCTTTAGTATATGCTGATAAATATGATATTGAAAGAGTTGTATTAAATATTTTAACAAATAGTATTAAATATACACCAGATAATGGGGAAATTAAAATTTATGTTGGTTTTGTATATAATGATGCGTATATTAAAATTTTTGACAATGGAATCGGAATACCAGAAGAGGACCTATCAAGGATATTTGAGAGATTTTATCGTGTAGATAAGGCTCGTTCACGTGAAATGGGTGGTACAGGATTAGGTTTATCTATTGCAAAAGAAATTCTTGATAAAAATGGTGGAAGTATAGATATTAAGAGTAAAGTTGGAGAGGGAACAGAGGTTGTAATTAGAATTCCTACAAAGCAATCAAAATAAATAATAAATAGAGGTGCTAGTATTAAAATATTAGCATTTTTATTTTTGGTCAATTGTGATGTTGTTAAATAGATTGAAAGAATCGGATTATATTTTTTATTAAATTTTGCAGTTCTTTCAAGTAATTTTACAGAGTTTTGCTTGCTCGTTTTACTTGATTGGTATTAATCGTATAAAAATTAGGAAAAAGATTAATCAATTTTATATTTTTATTGATAATTATTTAAAATTAATGTATAATGTAAAATATATATAAATAAAGAATAGGTGAATAAATAAATGAATGAAAAAGTAAAAAATATATTAGATTGGATTTTTTGTATAGTAATTGCTATTGTTTTAGCATTATTATTTCGATATTTTGTAGGTACACCAACAATAGTTAAACAAGTATCTATGAAACCAACATTAATAGAAGATCAAAGACTATGGCTAAATAGATGGGTAAGAACAACAGGAAAGATGCCAGAAAGAGGAGATATTATTACATTTGAAGCACCAAGTAAAAAATCATATACAGCTAGTGAAATTGATTTATCAAATCCTATAGCTAAATATGAAAATGAGCCAACAGGTCTATGGGAAAAATTTTCTTATTATGTTTTAGAGATAAATAAAGATAGTTATATAAAAAGAGTAATAGCATTACCAGGAGAACATGTTCAAATAAAAAATGGAAAAGTTTTTATTAATGGAGAAAAATTAGAGGAAAAATATTTGCCAAGTGGAATTGAAACAGATATATTAGGAATTGGATTTGATGATTTTGTAGTTCCGGAAAATAGTGTATTTGCAATGGGAGACAATAGAAGTCACAGCACAGACTGTAGAGCATTTGGCTGTATTCCATTAGAGAAAATAGAAAGTAAAGTATGGATTCGTATTTGGCCTTTGAATTTGTGGGGAAAAGTAGATTAATTTGTAACATCTAAAATTATGAAATTCTAGAAAGAGATTATTTAACAAATAATATAAGACTATCATAAAAAGATATTTATTAAGGAGCAAAATATGTTTGGACATATAATAGGAAATGAGAAAATAAAAGAAGAATTATTAAATTCAATAAATATTGGTAATATATCACATAGTTATTTGTTTTTAGGTACAGGGGGAATTGGGAAAAAGCTGATAGCAAAAGAATTTGCTAAAAGAATTTTGTGTACTTCTAATAATAATAACTGCACTGGTTGCAAATCATGTATAGAATTTGATACAGAAAATAATCCAGATTTTCTTATTATTGAACCAGATGGAAACAGTATAAAAATTGAACAAATTAGGGAATTTCAAAGAAAAGTATCAGAAAAACCAGTTATATCACAAAGAAAAGTTTATATCATAAATGATAGTGACAAGATGACAGTTGAAGCACAAAACTGCTTATTAAAGACATTAGAAGAACCACCGGAGTTTGTAACGATAATATTGATAGGAACAAATGAGAATAACTTTTTAAGTACAATAAAATCAAGATGTATGATTTTACATTTTGAAAAAATAAAAGAAGATGAAATTTTAAAATATTTAGAAACAAATTATAATGTTAAAATCAATAGTAAAATAATGATAGATGCTTTTCAAGGAAGTATAGGAAAAGCAATAGAGATAAAAGATAAGCAAGAGCAGTATGAGAAAATAGAAAATCTTATATATGGATTAGAAAAAATGGATATAGTTGATTTTGTAAATAAAGCAGATTTTATATATTCAAATAAAGATGATAAAATAGATATTTTGGATTATATGGAAGTAATTCTGATAGATATTTCTAAAAAAATAGATAAATATGCACAAACAATAGAAATTATAGAACAAACTAAAAAGAAATTGCAGGTAAATGCTAATTATGATATGAGTATAGATGATATGTTATTTAAAATTTGGGAAACTGTGAATTAGAATATAATACTAAGCAAAAATATCAAGAAAAAATATTAAAATTAAAATATCAATATAAAGTATTAAAATATAAAACTAAAATGTCAATATATTAAAATATAAAATTAAAATGTTAAAGTAAAAAGATAATTATATACAAATAATATCTTAAAAAGGATGTAAGAAAGGAAAATAAACTTGAAAAATATAATAGGAATACGATTTAAAAAATTAGGAAAAATATATTTTTTTAATCCAAATGGATTAAAAGTAAAAAAAGGAGATAAGGTAATTGTTGAAACTTCTCAAGGAGAAGAATTAGCAGAGGTTTTAATTCAAAATCGTTTTGTAGATGATGAAAAAGTGGTTGAACCATTAAAAAAAGTATTAAGAATTGCTAATCATAAAGATATAAAAAGAGAAGAAGAATGTAGAAAGATAGAAAAAGAAGCATATGAATTATGCAAAAAGAAAATAAAAGAACATAAGTTGGACATGACATTGACAGAAGTAGAATGTAAATTTGATAATAGTAAGATTTTGTTTTACTTTACAGCAGATGGAAGAGTGGATTTTAGAGATTTGGTAAGAGATTTAGCATCAATATATAGAACAAGAATAGAATTAAGGCAAATGGGAGTTAGGGACCAAATAAGAAAAATTGGTGGAAATGGTGTTTGTGGTAGAGAATTATGTTGTTGCACATTTTTAAGTGATTTCGAAGCTGTATCAATAAAAATGGCTAAAGAACAAAGTGTTTCATTAAATCCATCTAAAATATCTGGAAATTGTGGCAGATTAATGTGTTGCCTAAAATATGAAAATGATGTGTATGAAGAAAAATTAAAATATTTGCCAAATATAGGAGCAGTAGTTAGAACAGAAGATGGAGAAGGCGAAGTTGACAATGTAGAAATATTAAAAGAAAAAATAAGAGTAAAATTAAAAACAGAAGATGGATATATATACAAAAAATTTGATGTAAAAGATGTAAAAATATTAAAAGATGTTGCAAAAGAGAAAATTGATGAGGAAGAATTAGAACACAAGAAAGAACTTGAAGAATTAGAAAAATTAGAGCGTGAAGATGAAAAAATACTAAGGGAATAATGAAATATTCGAATAGATAAATAAGTAAAGGAGGTGACAAAATGGCATACAAAATAACAGATAAATGTATTTCATGCGGAGCATGTGCGGCAGAATGTCCTGTTGGATGTATATCACAAGGAGATACTAAATTTGAAATAGATCAATCAGCATGTATATCATGTGGAACATGTGCTGGTGTTTGTCCAGTTGAAGCCCCAGAACCAAGTGATGATTAATAAAAGTGGTCAATAGGGACGCCCCTTTTTGACAACCTAATTTAGGTTGTCAAAAAGGGGCGTCCCTATTGACCACTTTTAAGTTATATTTCTTCTAATTTTAATAGTTGCTCCCATCTTGCGTCTACTTCTTTTTGGAATTCTTCAATCATCCATTCATTTCCTGGTTTAAACATATGTTGAAATCTTTTTTGAGGTTTCAAGAATTCTTCTATTGGAAGCTTTTTAGCTGGTTTATAATTAATTTTATATTTACCATCAATTACTTCATATAATGGCCAGTAACATGTATCTACAGCTAATTTATTTATTGTCATTAGGTCTTCTGTAGGATATCCCCAACCTCTTGGGCAAGGTGCTAATACATTTAGGAAGCAAGGTCCTTCTGTATAAATTGCTTTTTCAGATTTTTCATACAAATCTTTCATGTTGTTTATTGCAATTGTTTGAGCAACATATGGTAAATGATGTCCAACCATAATTTCTGTTAAATCTTTTCTTTGTTGCATTTTTCCAGGTACTACATTACCAGCAGGAGATGTAGATGTATCTGCAAATTGAGGTGTTGCAGATGAACGTTGGATACCTGTATTCATATATGCTCCATTGTCATAACATACATATACCATGTCATGACCTCTTTCCATTGCACCAGATAAAGATTGTAACCCAATATCATATGTTCCGCCATCTCCACCAAATGCGATGAATTTTGTATGTTCATCATTTGGTAGTTTTCCTTGTTTTTTTAAAGCTTTATAAGCAGCTTCTGCACCAGATAGAGTAGCAGCAGCACATTCAAAAGCAGTGTGAATAAATGAATCTGTCCAAGATGTGTATGGATAAATAAATGTTGATACTTCCATACATCCTGTAGCTGTAGCTATAACAGCGTGATCTTCTTCTTTTAAAGCTCTTAATATGTGTCTTGCAACAACTGGAGCACCGCATCCTGCACACATTCTATGACCTTCTGTAAATCGTGAAGGTTTATTTGCGACGATTTCTTTTAAATTATATGCCATATTATTTTCCTCCTTTCGAATTTGTTCTTAATCCTAAATAGCGATAAGGATTTTCTATTTTTCCTTCTTTTACAATAGTTTCTAAATCTGAGTAAACTGATTTAATATCTTTAGTTGTAGTATCTCTACCACCAAGACCATATACATAATTTACTGTAGGCACATGTTTGTTATAAGTGTACATACTAGATGTAACATCTTCAAATAAAGCACCTCCCATAGCATTTAAAGAGTCTGCTCTATCTAATACAGCAATAGCTTTTAAATGTGATAGGGCATTTGCAACTTCTTCTCCAGGGAAAGGCCTATATACTCTAATTTTTAGTAAACCTGCCTTTATACCTTCTTCTCTTAGCTCATTGACAACAGCTTTTGCTGTTCCAGCTGTTGAGTTCATACATACTATTGCGATTTCAGCATCTTCTAATTTATATTCTTCAAATAAACCGTAATGTCTACCAGTCCATTTTTCAAAATCTTTTGCTACATCAAGAATTACATCTTTGGCAGCTTTCATTGCTTCACCTTGACTAGCCTTATGTTCAAATAAATAAGATTGTAAGTCAAGTGGACCAACTGCTATTGGTTCTTTTTTGTTCAATAGATAATGTTCAGGATGATATTCTCCAACAAATGATTTAACTTCTGAATCTTCTTCTAATTCAATATTTTCAATAGAGTGTGAAGTAATAAATCCATCTTGACATATCATTAAAGGTAATTGAACTTTTTCGTTTTCAGCAATTCTATGAGCCATTAGAGTATTATCATATGCTTCTTGATTATTTTCAGAAAATAGCATAATCCAACCAGCATCTCTAACTCCCATTGCGTCAGAATGGTCACAATGAATATTTAAAGGACCTGATACAGCTCTATTAACTAAACTTAAAACTATAGGAAGTCTTAAGCTAGATGCAATATAAATCATTTCCCACATTAATGATAGACCATTTGATGAAGTTGCAGTCATAGCTCTTGCACCTGCTGCTTCTGCACCAATACATGCACTCATAGCACTGTGTTCACTTTCAACAGCAACAAACTCTGTATCAACAGAACCATTTGCTACAAAAGTAGAAAAATATTGTGGGATTTCTGTAGATGGTGTAATAGGAAATGCTGCAACAACTTCAGGATTAATTTGTTTCATTGCAGTAGCAACAGCCTCGTTACCACTTAATCTTTCTCTAATACTCATTATTCAACACCTTCTTCCTTCATTTCAATTGCACCAAATGGACATACCTTAGCACATATGCCACATCCTTTACAATAATCATAATCATAATCTACTCTTTGAAGATTATCTTTTTTTACAGGAATACTATTTTCAGGACAAACTGGAAAACATAATCCACATTGTTTACATTTATCTTGTAACCAAATAGGTTTTACACTTCTCCAATCGCCAGTTTTAAATTCTTTAGAATTTCCTGCATCATATATAGTTCCACCAACAGTTAAATCTTCCATTGGTGTATTTTTATTAATATCTGTCATTTTTTTCTCCTTTCTTGTCAATAGGGACGCCCCTTTTTGACAATTAAATTTTTTTAACTTCTTTTAAAGCCATTTCTAAAGCCTTCATGTTACCTTCAATAACTTCCGGTTTTTTTGAAAATTTGTGTTTAAATGAATCTTGCATATCAGTTAAAAATGTTTCTTCTGACATAATACCACTTACTTTAACAATTGCAGCAAGCATAGGCGTATTAGGAAAATATCTTCCTAATGTTTCTATTGATATTTTTCTTGCATCTATTGTATAAATATCGCCAGAATAGTTTTTTAAAACTGTTCTTAAATATTCTGGTGATTTAGTTGTATTGATAATTATTGCACCTGTTTCTTTCAAACCATCTGTTACTGGAACTGCTTCTAATAGTGTATCATCAACAACTACAACATAATCTGGTTCATAAATATTAGTATGAACAGTTATTGGTGTATCACTAATTCTGTTATAAGCAGTAATAGGTGCACCCATTCTTTCAGGCCCATATTCTGGGAAACCTTGTATATATTTTCCTGTATTAAATGCTGCGTCAGCTAGTAACAATGATGCTGTTTTTGCACCTTGACCGCCTCTACCATGCCATCTAATTTCTATTAAGTTATTCATGTAATAACCTCCTTTTTGCTTATATATGTGATTTTAATTTTAATGCTTATTTCACGTGTTTAGTATATGATAAAAATGCGTTGATGTCAAGGGATTTTTTTGTACACTTAAGTCGAAAAAAGGTTTTTGAGATTGTTTTATATTTTGCATATTATAGTAAATATTTTTAAATAAACAGTATATATTTAAATCTAATGAATACGTGTAAAACTAACAAAATTTTCTTGATTTTTAATGCTTTATATAGTAAAATGTATGAAAACAATGTATAAAAATGTAGAAAAGGCGACTCTTACATAAACAATATAATAATAAGAGCGTCTATTAAGGTGGAAAAAATGTATTTAAAAAGATTAGAATTACAAGGATTCAAGTCCTTTGCGGATAAAACAGTTTTAGAATTAATGCCAGGAATTACAAGTGTTATAGGCCCTAATGGGTCAGGAAAAAGCAATATTTCTGATGCAATTAGATGGGTACTAGGAGAGCAAAGTATGAAATCACTAAGAGGCGCAAAATCATTGGATATTATTTTTGCGGGTACTCAAAATAGAAAATCTTTAGGATTTGCAGAAGCTTCTTTAGTATTTGATAATAGTGATGGCAAATTGCCAATTGAATATACAGAAGTAACTGTTACAAGAAAAATTTATAGAAGTGGGGAAACAGGATATTTTATTAATAAAGTTCCATGTCGTTTAAAAGATGTTTTAGAATTATTTATGGATACAGGGATTGGTAAAGATGGATATTCTATTATTGGACAAGGAAAAATTGATGAAATTTTGAGTAACAAATCTGAAGATAGAAGACATATTTTTGAAGAAGCAGCAGGTATTGTAAAATATAGAACTAGAAAACAAGAATCTGAAAAAAAATTAGAACATACAAAACTTAATTTACTTAGAATTAATGATATTTTAGTTGAGATAGAAGGAAATTTAGAACCACTACAAATACAATCAGATAAGGCTAAAAAATATTTAAATTTGAGAGAAGAACTAAAAAATATAGAGATTGGATTATTTGTATATAATATTGAAAAATATAAAGAAAACTTAGAAGAAATAGTAAAAGATATTGATATTATGCAATCTCAATGTAGTGAAGAAGAAGAAAAACTAGACAAAGTTAAAAAATTAAAAGAAGAGCTAAAGTTAAAAATTGATGAAATTACAGAAGAAATTGAAAATATGTCAAATTTAGGATTTGAAAGTCAAAAAGATATTGAAGTTTTAAATTCTGAAATTAATGTTGCAAAAACAAGGATTGCAAATAACGAAGAAAATAGTCAAAGATTTGAAAAAGAAATATCTGAGCAAAATACTAGAATACAAGAACTAAAAGAAGAATTAGAACAAAAAGAAGCAAAAAAATATAATCTTAAAGAAAATAAGCAAAAGTTCGAAAAAGAATTAAATGAAAAACAAGAAGAACTAGAAAAAATAACTAAAAAATTATCTGATAAAGAATTAAAAATAGAAGGATATAAAAAGACAGTAGAAGAAAACACAGATAAAAAATATGAACTTCAATCTGCTTCTAATACACAAGATATTAATTATCAAAACTATGAAAAAAGAGAAATACAAGTTAAGCAGGAAATACAATCTACAATTTCTGAATTAGACTCTACAAGACTTATAAAAGAAGATATTTCAAAAGAATTTTATGAAATAGAAAACAAACGCAATAAAGCCCAAAAAGATTTAGAGGAAACTTCAAAACAAAGGGAAGAAGTAAATAGAAAAATAAAAAATTACGAATCTGAAATCAATTCACTATCAAATGATATGAGAATAAAAGAATCTAAGCTAAAATTTTTAATAGAAACTGAAAAAGAAAAAGAAGGATATATAAAAAGTGTAAAATCCTTATTAAAAGATTGTGAAAATATTAAAGAACTTGGAAAAGGTATGAATGGAGTTTTAGCTAATATAATTGAAGTTCCAGAAAAATTAGAAACAGCAATAGAAATGTGTTTAGGAGCAAGTCTCCAAAATATAGTAACAGAGACAGAAGAAGATGCAAAAAGACTAGTAGAACACCTAAGAAAGAATAATTTGGGAAGAGCATCATTTTTACCTATTACATCTGTAAAAGGAAAAAGAATTGATAAAATAAAAGGTAATGAAAAAGGAGTAATAGGTGTTGCTTCTGATTTAGTAAAATATAGTAAAAAATACGAGCAAATCATTTTGAATTTATTAGGAAGAACTATTATTGTAGATAATATGGAAACAGCAATAAAAGTAGCCAAACAAAATGGATATACTTTTAGAATTGTAACAACAGATGGAGATTTAATAAATCCTTCTGGAGCAATTACAGGTGGTTCTGTTATGAAAAAAACAGTAAATATTTTAGGAAGAGGCAAAGAAATAGAAAAACTTCAAAATGAAGTAGAAGGTTTAAAAACTAGAATAAAAAATTTAGAAGCGGAAAAGGAAAAATTTGAAGATTCTATAGAAGGAATTTTTGAATTGGTTTCAAATGTAGAAAAACAATTACAGGAAATAGAAATTGATTATGCAACTAAAAAACAAAAAGTATTATCAATTGATGAAAACATTCAAAAATTAGAAATAAGATTAAATAAATTAAAACAAGAGAAAACAAATTTAGAACAATCTAAAATTGAAGCATTGCAAAATAAAGAAGAAATTCAAAAAGAAATAGAAGATATAATACATAAAAATCAAGAACTTACTAAAATAATTACCGAATTTGCAGAATTAAACAAAGATGATCAAAAGTATATCGATGATTTGAATTTTGATATAACAAATTTGAAAATTTCAGTTTCATCATTTGACGAAAGTGAGGCTTCAATACAAGAAATACAAGAAAGAATTAATCAAGAATTAGAAAATATTAATATTAGTATTGAAAATAAGAAAAAACAAATAAAAGAAATTGAAAGAGAAAATCAAGATTTACAACAATCAATAAAAGAAAAACTTAATGAAATAGAGGAAGTTAAAGACAAAGTAAAAAATAGTAGTTCAAGAATTGAAGAACTAAAAAAAGAAAGAACAGAAAAAGGTACAAAGCTTTCAAAACAAGAAGATGAAATTACAGCTAAATTCAAAATTATAGAAGATTTAAAAGGACAATTAATAAAATTAGATGTAAAAAAATCAAAAATTGAAGAAGATATTAATGTCACAATAAATAAAATGTGGGAAGAATATGAGATTACACCAAATACATCAGGAGAATACCAAAAACCAGAAAATGTGCAAGTGACTCAAAGAAAAGTAAATCAATTGAGAACTGAAATAAGAGAATTAGGAAGTGTGAATGTTGACTCTATTGAAGAATATAAAAACTTGAAAGATAGATATGATTTTATGAGTGAACAAAGATTAGACTTAGAGAATACAATGTCACAATTAAGAAAAATAATAAATGATATGACACAAATCATGAAAGAACAATTTAGAGAAAAGTTTAAAATTATAAATAAAAACTTTGGAGAAGTATTTGCAGAGTTATTTGGCGGAGGAAAAGCAGAAATAAAACTAGAAGATGAATCTAATATTTTAGAATGTGGAATAGACATTACAGTTCAACCACCAGGAAAAAAATTGCAAAATATGATGTTATTATCAGGAGGAGAACGAGCATTTACAGCAATTGCATTATTATTTGCTATTTTAAAAATCAACCCAGCTCCATTTTGTGTATTAGATGAAATTGAAGCAGCATTAGATGATGCAAATGTATTTAGATATGCTGAATATTTAAAGAAATTTACTGGAGATACGCAGTTTTTAGTAATTACACACAGAAAAGGAACTATGGAAGTAGCAGATACAGTTTATGGTGTTACTATGGAAGAAAGCGGAATTTCTAAATTATTGTCTATGAAGCTAAAGAAGTAAAAAAGTTTTAAATAATGTATAAAAGAAGTATATAAATAAATTAGATTTTAACAATCAAAAATTATTTACATACTTCTTTTAAATTACATATATTTAAATTATACATACTTTAAGTTATAAAACATAAATCCCCGCTTTAGCCGTAAGATGTGTGAATTTTTAAGGACCTGCTCCGAAAAACAGGTGGGTGCCTACCTAAATACTCATGGGCTTCTCACTACTAAATTGTGTGAGCATGCACGCCATATTTAAGAGATTGGCCCCTCTTTAAACTTGTAGGTTCTAAAAATTCTGTCTACACGCACTAGGCAGGGTAAATTAATAACTTGTTTTAACTAAATATAGTTTAGCATAAAAAAATATAGTTATCAAGTAAAAAATAATTCTAAAAAGACAATTAAATATTGTTTATATTATTTTATCTCTTTTTTAATTTCATATTCTTAATTTCTTTAATTTTTATGAAATTGAGTTTTTTAAAAAAATGTGATAAAATATTTTGAAAATAATTTGCTTATACAAATAAAAATATCTTGTATGAACAAACTATAAAAAGTAATTATAAAAATAAAAATAGAGGGTCATGCACTTTTCAGTTTCTTATACATATAATTTTGTATATAAGAAATTGGAGGTGCATTTATGGTTGAGGCACTTTTTAGTATGGGAATAATAGGTTTTTTACAATTTTTAAAAACTGCGGTATTTGCGGTTCGGATATATTTCTAGTAGTAGTTTGTTTCCAGAACCATTAACAAGTGAAGAAGAAAAAATATATTTGGAAAAGATGCAAGAGGGGGATGAGGAAGCTAGAAATATTTTAATAGAGAGGAATTTAAGATTAGTTGCTCATGTGGTTAAAAAGTATGCTAACACAAGAGTAGAACAAGAAGATTTAATTTCTATTGGGACAATAGGATTAATTAAAGGAATAAATAGTTATAATTTAGAAAAAGGTTCTAAGTTAAGTACATATGTATCAAGATGTATAGATAATGAAATATTGATGCACTTAAGAGCAACAAAAAAACTAAATGCAGAAGTTTATTTAAATGAACCAATAGGAAAAGATAAAGATGATAATGTTGTTACATTACAAGAAGTTCTTGAAAATGATGAAAGAAATATTGAAGATGAAGTAGATTTAAAGATGAAAATAAAAAAATTGTATCAAAAAATGGGAGAAATTTTAAAAAACAGAGAAAAAACAATTATAGAATTAAGATTCGGGCTTGATGGCCATAAGCCTAAGACACAACACGAAATAGCAGAAATGATGGGGATTTCACGTTCTTATGTGTCTCGAATAGAAACAAAAGCTATTAATAAATTAGCAGGAGAAATAAAAGACGAATAATAAATTATTGTATAAAAGATTTCTTTAAAATTCATGTATTAATATTGTTTACACATATGTAATAGTCATATATTAAATATAAAGAAGTTATTTAAATTGTACTGAATTCAAAAAGTTGGATAGTATAAATTATAACTTCTTTTATTACTGCATATATATTATAAGAAAAATAGAAAGGAAAGAAATACATGAGTTTTATAATAAACTTTTTTAAAGGAATTCTTATAGGAGCAGGAGGAATATTGCCAGGAATAAGTAGTGGAGTGTTATGTGTTGTTTTTGGAATATATGAAAAGTTAATTGACAGTATTTTATATTTTTTTAAAGACAAAAAGAAAAATTTTAAATTTTTAATTCCAATTTTGTTGGGTGGATTAGTTGGTGTTATACTTGTAAGTAATGTATTAAAAATATTTCTTCATAAATTTCCACTGCAGACAAAAGCAGTTTTTATTGGATTAATAATAGGGGGAATACCACTTATAATCAAACAAATAAAAAAGAAATCAAACATCAAGATGATTAATTTAATTTATTTGCTTTTTGCCTTATTGCTAGGGATATTTATGGTATATTTAGATGGAAATATGGATATTACTGTATATAAAGATATTAATTTTGTATATTTATTTATAAGTGGGTTGCTAATGTCTATTGGTGTTGTTGTTCCAGGTGTTAGTAGTACAGTTATTTTGATGCTTTTAGGAGTGTATGATATATATTTAATGGGAATTGCAAATATGTATTTACCAGTATTAATTCCAATTGGAATAGGAGTTGTTGTTGGTGGGGGCATTTTTATAAAAATTATAAAAATATTATTTGATAATTTTTATCAGCAAACGATGTTTGCAATAATTGGTTTTACTTTGGGTTCCATATTTGTTTTATTACCAGAAATGAAATCAGTTTTTGATGTAGCATTATTTGGGGTTTGTTTAATTATGGGATATTATATAATAAATACTATTGGTGACTAGATTTTTATAAAAGATAATAAATTTTTGTTATTTATTTAAGTTTCGATTTTTTATATTGCCTGTTATAATACATAATATATGCTTAAATGGAATGAGTTTTAAAATTTGTTATTGCTTATCTTAAGTAATGCTCACTGATGCAATGAACAAATATATTATAGCATTATAGTATAATATGTGATGTAAAAAACGAAAATTAAAGTGATTTAATATTGAAAAAGTATTTAAATTATAGTATAGTTTAGGAAGATAAGTGACAAAGGAGAAGAAAATGGGAGAGATACAAAAAAATATAAAAAAAGATTCAATAGTAAAATATGACAAAAGTGTTATAGCTAATCCAGACACAGATATTATTTTTAATATATTTCCAGATAAAGAAACTTCACAAAAAGAGGGATTATTTATATTAAAATATAGTTTAAATGATGGAAAAAGTGAAGAAAAATATGAAGTTGCATTAGGAAAACTAGATTTAACACAAAAAAATATTCAACCAATGGCTTTTGCTAAAACAATAAGAGATTATCTTTTGGCTCAATTAAAAGAGAATGCAAAAGGATTTAACATTTGTGAATATTGTGATAAATTAGCACAAGTATGTATTAGATCAGAAATACCATTTATGTACACAGAAGAAGGACTAGAAATAATCACAAGAAGTAGAAAAGGAGAATGTTCTTTAGAAAAAACATATACTTTGGAAGAAGAACAACAGGGGATAAAATCACATAAACTTCGTCCAGATGTAATTTCAAGTGTTGAAAAAAGTAATAAATTATTAGCACAAAAAGTTAAAGAAAACTATAGAAAAAAATGGATGAGAAATGAGGCAATGAGAGAACTACCAGAAGAAAAAAAGAAAATGTTTGATGTGGGAGAAAATATTGCTGAATTAAGAAGTGAAGAAAGTATAGGTGTGATTTTATACACAAAAAGAGACTTTATTATAAAAAATTTAATGAGGCAATATGAAAAAGGAGAAAATATTTCAAATAAACACAAATTGTCATGGGATGAGTTACTAAAACTAAAGAAATATTTGAAAAATAAAAATATAAATAAAGAAATTGACCCTAGTATGATAATTGGGGAAACTCAAGAAGAGTCTGATATGGAACAATACTTTAGAATAAAGGAAAAAGGAATAGCAATTGATGTTAAAAGAATTTTAGAAGAAGAACAGGCTGATATTATAGATAGACAATTAGATACAGGAATGGCTGAAGATGATACCAAAAAAGATGAATATATAAATAAAATGAAAACAATATTTGATTTTGCAAAACAAGGAAGAGATTTAAATACACAATTTTGTTATTCACTTATAGATAATGGATTTGAAAAATTATATTCAATTATAGAAGAGAGAGAAAAAAAGAAAGATGGCAAAGAAAAAGAAGAGTCTAATTACGATGAAATAATTCAATATTTACATCTAAAGGAAGCTTTATTAAGAAATGTAAAATTGAAAAAAGGAAAAGATTATTTTGATTATGATACTTATAAGCAAAATCCAAGTATTCAAGAATTTGTAGAATTTGTAATGAAATCCGATATAAGAGAAGAAACTAAAGAAAGTGAAGGACAATTTGTTTTTGAAGAATATCACAAACTACTAAACCAGATAATTGATAGACATATAGACTCTGTAAAATTATATAATGAATATGCAGAAAAATTTGGAGTAGAAAAATGCACAAAATTTGGTGATGTTATAGATGAACAAGAAGCAAAAACAGTCGGAGAAGAAGATGGAGAATATAGCGATAGATAACAAAGTTGTCAAGAGGGACGTCCCTTTTTGACAACTTTTTATCTATTATGTTAGTTCGATGAACGAAGACACGACATGTAAATAATCTAAAAGGTCAAAGATTCTTAATCATGTCGCTTTTATTAATATTTACAATTGAATTTTATATTGAGGCATATAATTTGTGGTCAAAAAGGGGCGTCCCTATTGACAAGTTCTTAATAATTCAAAAGTAAAATAAAAGGAGACTTGAAAGTAGTTGAAAAAAATGGTAAAATCATTGAAGAAGGTGATAATATGACAATTATGGAAGCAATAAAAAAAGGAACAATTTCATTAAAAAATTCTAATATAGAGTCTCCAAAGTTAAAGGCAAGACTTTTAATGCAATATGTTTTAAATCAACCGAGACAATATATTATAGTAAATGATTTAAATGAGATAAATAAAAAAGATGAAGAAAAATATTTCCAAGGGATTATTAAGTTAAGAGAAGGAATTCCATTAGAACATATTACACATCAAAGAGAATTTATGAAATTGAATTTTTATATAGATAAAGATGTTTTAATACCAAGACAAGATACAGAAATTTTGGTAGAAGAGGTAATAAAGATTTCTAAAAAATTAAAATGTCCAAAAATATTAGATTTATGCACGGGAAGTGGAGCAATTGCTGTTTCACTTGCGAAATATTTACCAGATTGTGAAATAACAGCAACAGATATTAGTAATAAAGCACTAAATGTTGCAAAGAAAAATGCTAAAATAAATGAAGTTGAAAATAAGATTACATTTATTTCTTCTGATTTATTTACTAATATACCAGAAGAAAAGTATGATATTATTGTATCTAATCCACCATATATAAAAAAAGAAGTTATAGAAACATTGGACAAACAGGTAAAAAATGAGCCATATTTAGCACTAGATGGCGGAATAGACGGACTAGATTTTTACAGAAAAATAATAAAAAGAGCTTATGAGTATCTAAAATATTATGGATATTTATGCTTAGAAATAGGATTTGACCAAAAAATAGATGTAATAGAACTATTGGAAAATGAAGAAAAATTTGAAAATACATATTCAAAAAAAGACTTATATAATAATGATAGAATAATTGTTACACAATTGAACTTTAAGGAGTAATAAGATAAATAATAAAAAATGTTTAGTAAAAAATCTATATAAAAATTGGACTTAACATTGTGAACTAAAAATTTTATATAAATTTAATTTTCTAAAACTTGTAATGAAGAAAAATGGAGATTTTGAAATATTCAAAAAAGTATAAAAATTAATTTTTATTTTTATTCTAAAAGAAAAAGAAAGGGGTTAAAATGTCTTTTTCAGCTGATATAAAAGAAGAACTAAGCAAAATTAATAATTTGACAAAAAAGAATGAAATTAAATATGAACTGTTAGGATATTTTATTTCTAAAAATACTAATGTGATTAATTCTAAAATGATACGATATACAACAGAAAGTGAGTATAATATTAATAGATTTTCTAAATTACTAAAAAATTTAGATGTAAACCATAATATAGGAATAGAAGGAAAAATCTTTGTAATTACATTTAGAAAAAAGGAGATTATAAGTAAAGAAAAGCAAGATTTTTTAAATGGAGATAACAATAATAAAGATTATAAAGAGGAACAAAAAAATATAAAAAATAAAAATTTTGATAATTTAATAGAGTTTGAAAATGAAGATATTGTAGTAAATGTACAATGCAAAGAATTAAATGATTTTGAAAAAAAAGCATTAATAAGAGGTGCTTTTTTAGGAGCTGGTTCAATTAATAATCCAGAAAATAAATATCACTTAGAAATTAATTTATCAAATGTAGAGAACTTATATTATATAGAAAATATATTAAAAGAGTTTAATATTAATACTAAAAAATTAGAACAGGAAAATAAGTATTCTATTTATTTAAAAGAAGGAGAAGAAATAGCCAATTTCTTAGCACTTTTAGGAGCAAATAGGGCGGTTTTACAGTTTGAAGATGTAAGAGTAAAAAAAGGTATGAGAAGTAAAGTAAATAGAATTGTAAACTGTCAAACTGCGAATTTAAATAAAACAATAAATGCTTCTGTGGAACAAATAGAAGCAATTAAAAAATTACAAAGAGAAAATAGGTTTAATAAATTAGATGATAATTTAAAGGAAATTGCTTTACTAAGATTAGAAAATCCAGATGTTTCATTAGAAGAACTAGGCAAAAAGCTAGATACTCCTCTTGGAAAATCTGGAGTAAATTATAGATTGAAAAAGATTATTGAATTTGCGAAAGATTAAAAACAAAAAAGTTGAGAAGATAAAATTGAAAATATAAAATTAAAAAAATAGACTATAATATAAAATTACTAATAGAGAATTAAGAAAATAAACTATAATATAAAATTAATAATAAAGAATTAAGAATATAAAGTAAAAATATGAAATAGTAAAAATTTTTAAAATATAAAAATAATAAATTAAATTTATTTTTAAACAAAATTAAGTACCAGAAAGGAACGCAATTAAAATGGAATTAGGAATTTATGTGCATTTTCCTTTTTGTAAAAGTAAGTGTTATTATTGTGATTTTATTTCATATGCAAATAAAGAAGACTTAAAAGAAAAATACATAGAGAAGTTAAAAGAAGAAATAAAGGATAATGAAGATATTTTACAAAGAGCAAAAATCACAACAATTTATTTTGGTGGAGGAACTCCTTCTATATTAGAACCAAAACTATTGGAACAAGTTTTGAACACAATATATGAAATATCTAAAATAAATGATAAAGACAAGAAAAATATAGAAACAACAATAGAAGTTAATCCTGGAACTATAACAAAAAATAATCTACATATGTACAAAAATTGTGGATTCAATCGTATTAGTTTTGGACTTCAAAGTACAAATGATATGCTTTTGAAGCAAATTGGAAGAATCCATAATTTTAATCAATTTAAAGAAGCGTTTAATTGGGCAAGAGAAGCGGGATTTGAAAATATTAATGTAGATTTAATGCTAGGATTACCAAACCAAACACTAAAAGACCTAAAAGAAAGTTTAGAAATACTTACAAATTTAAATAAACCAGAGCATATATCAATATATTCATTAATTGTAGAAGAAGAAACTAAAATGGAAGAATTGCTACAAACAGGAAAATTAAAATTGCCAGAAGAAGAGGAAGAAAGAAATCAATATCATTATGCGAAAAGTTACTTAGAACTAAAAGGATATAAACATTATGAAATATCAAACTTTGCAAAACCTGGGCTTGAATCAAAACACAATATAAATTGTTGGGAACAAAAACAATATCTTGGATTTGGAGTCGTAGCACATTCATATATAGAAGGAGTAAGATATTCAAACATTCCTAACTTAGAAAAATATTTAAATGAAAATAGTAAAAAAATAAAAACAATAGAAGAAAAACAAAATAAACTAGATATGGAAAAAGAATATATGATGTTAGGATTAAGAAAATTAGACGGAATATCAATCTCTAAATTTGAAGAAAAATTTGGAGAAAACCCAATATACCTATTTAGAATGGAATTACAAAAACTTGTAAATGAAGAACTATTAGAAGTTGATTTAGACACAATAAAACTAACAGCAAAAGGCTTAGACTTTGCAAATCAAGTCTGGGAAGAATTCGTATAATCCAACGGAGCCAATGGGGACAGTCTTAATTTGTTTCATAGTTTTGACGAAAAAAGTCGAAAATAAGTCAAGAATAGGTAAAAAATAAGTTAAAAGTAAGATGGGAATAAGAAAAAATGATAGCAATGTTGTATCCAACAAGTTTAAATCAAAAGTGCAAAATGAGTGTAAAGTTGTACTATTAAAAAAACTGAAGGAGGTAAGAAAATGAAAAATATTAAAGATTATAATTTAGATGATTTAAAAAAAGAACTTATAAGCATGGAAGAAAAGCCTTTTAGAGCTGAGCAAATATTTAAATGGATTTACAACGAAAAGGTAAAAGACTTTGATGATATGACAAACTTATCTTTAGATTTAAGAAAAAAGCTTAAAGAAAATTATACAATGTGTAATTATAAAATATTAAAAAAGCAGGAATCTAAAGATGGAACGATTAAATATTTATTTGATGTATTGGATGGAAATGCAATTGAAACAGTTTTAATGAGTTATCATCATGGATATAGTATTTGTGTATCATCACAAATTGGATGTAAAATGGGATGTAAGTTTTGTGCCTCTACAGGAATTAACTTTATTAGAAGTTTGAGTAGTGGAGAAATAGTTGAACAAATATTAGCAGTTGAACAAGATGCGGGAGTCAGAATTTCTAATGTTGTATTTATGGGAATTGGTGAACCATTGGACAATTATGATAATGTAGTAAATGCAATTCGAATAATAAATAATCCTAAGGGACTAAATATAGGTGCAAGACATATTAGTGTATCTACAAGTGGATTAGTACCAAAAATTTATAAATTAGCAGAAGAAAATATCCAATGTACACTATCTATTTCTTTACATGCAACAAATAATGAAAAAAGAAGTAGTATGATGCCAGTAAATAATAGATACCCAGTAGAAGAACTAATCCAAGCATGTAAAGACTATATAAAACAAACAAATAGAAGAATATCTTTTGAATACGCATTAGCTAAAGATAATAATGACAATTTAGAAGATGCCAAAGCATTAGCAAAATTGTTACACGGAATGTTGTGTCATGTGAATTTAATTCCAATTAATAAAATTGAAAATGGGGAATATTCTAAATCATCAAATGAAAATATTATGAAATTTAGAGATTATTTAAATGAACGCGGTATTGTAGCAACAATCAGAAGAGAATTAGGTTCTGATATAGATGCAGCTTGTGGGCAATTAAGAAGAAAAAATTTAAAATAGCGTAAGCCATAAAAAGATATTAAATATGTTTTAATTAGAAATACATATTTATAAAAAAGTTTCTACTTTATACAACAATAATTAAATAAGTTAATTAGAAAAACATCAAAGGAGTATAAAACTATAAATAATTAAGGAGGAAAATATTATGAAAATAGCAATGACTTATGAAAATGGAAAGGTATTTCAACACTTTGGTCACACAGAAAAGATAAAAATTTATGAAATAAATAATGGAAATATTGTATCAGAGAATATAGTAGATACATCAGCAAGCGGACATGAAAAATTAGTTGAATTTTTAAAGAATAATAATATAGATATATTAATTTGTGGAGGTATAGGAGAAGGTGCAAAAAATGCTCTTTCTAAAGCAAATATACAATTATTTGGTGGAGTTTCTGGTAATGCAGACGATGTGATAAAAGAATATTTATTTGGGCAGTTAAAATACAATGAAAATGTAAATTGTGAACATCATCATATAGATGGAGAACACCATTGTCAAAATCATAATAGATGTGTAAAAAATGATTAGTGGAGTTAAACATATTAGATATAAGAAATAAGTTAAACAATGACCTTGTAGATGAAAATAAAATAAATAATCAAGTAAAAGAACATTACTCTTATTTGCAAAATAATGATTACTAAAATAATTATAAATAGTCAGAATACAAAAATTCAATCAGATAAATTATAGGTAATTTGATAGATTTATAGTAAGTTGTCGCTGAAATGACCAAGAACTAACTTGCAAAGATATATGTTTAACCATATTATACAAATCAGTTATAGCTCTGAGAGCATCTGCTTTATTGGAACATCTTAATAAAGTATTTTTGAAATGAGTAGCAGTTTCATCTGAAGAATCGGCAGTATTAAATTGTTTTTCGATTTCCTATCTAAATCGAACAGATGTAAAAGATACTGTGCTTACATATTTATTAAGATTATCTAAAATCTTAGAAAGTTTTGTAAACGGATCTTTACTTTGAGAATTTGGTGTATTTATAGCATTTTGCATCCGTTTTTGATAGTTTTCAAAAGTCATAGTGTCCATAAAACAACCTCCTAAAAAATTATTTTTAATGTGGTTAAAACTACAAAAATCTAATTAAATTATACTACAAAATTATGTAAAATGCAAACTAAAATAAACCACGATATAATAAAGATAGACACAACAATGGAATATGCAATAGTAAATCAAAATAATGTAAAAAACTCACATAGAAAATATGTTACATAAATTTAACTAAGAAATGTTGACATTACAATTATTTTATCATAAAATACAAACAGTAGTTCTAAAATGAAAAATATGAGGTGATTAATATTGAATAATATAGAAAATTTAAAAGATTTAATCATATACCAAAGTCAAAATAACGACAATATATCTGTTGAAGTTTTGTACAATGAAGAAGATTTTTGGCTAACGCAAAAGTCAATGTCAAAATTATTTAATGTGGCAGAAAATAATATAACATATCATTTACAAAATATATTTAAAACAGGAGAATTAGAGCAAGATTCAGTTACTCAAAAAATTAGAGTAACTGCTTCAGATGGGAAAAAATATAATACAAATTTTTACAGTTTAGATGCAATTATAGCAGTTGGTTATAGAATAAACTCAAAAGAAGCAACGGATTTTAGAATTTGGGCAACAAATACTTTAAAAGAATATATAAAAAAAGGATTTGTTGTTAATAGTGAAATGTTAAAAAACGGACCAAAATTTGGAAAAGATTACTTTGATGAATTATTAGTTAAGATAAAAGAAATTAGAGCAAGTGAAAGAAGATTTTATCAAAAAATAACTGATATATACAAAGAATGTAGTTTTGATTATGATAAAAATAGTGAAACAACACAAGAGTTTTATAAAAATGTTCAAAATAAGTTACACTTTGCTATTACTGGTATGACGGCACCTGAAATAATTTATAACAGAGTAGATAGCAAAAAAGAAAATATGGGATTAACTACTTGGAAAAATGCACCAGACGGAAAAATACTTGAAACAGATGTAACAATAGCTAAAAATTATCTTTCCCAAGAAGAAATTACAGAGCTAAATAATTTAGTATCTATGTATCTTGACTATGCAGAAAGACAAGTAAAACTAGGAAAGATTATTTCAATGCAAGAATGGAAAGAAAAGTTAGAAGTATTCTTAAAAATCAACGAATATAACATTTTAAAAGATAATGGAAAAATAAAAAGAGAAATAGCAGACAAGTTGGCTTTAGATGAATATAAAAAGTATAGAGTTATACAAGATAAAAATTATATTTCAGACTTTGATGAGCTAGTAACAGAAACAAAAAATTTAAATAACATCTAAGCGACAACTTACAATTTTGTAATTGATAGATTTATAGTAAGTTATAGTTCTGATAAAAGGAAAATTGATGGTATTTATGAAAAAGAAAGAAATAATTATATGTAGTAGTATTATAATGAGTTGTTTGTTACTAATTTATTTTTATTATGAAAATACAACATTACAAATAACTAATTATAGTATATCAAGTAGTAAAATTCCAAATGAATTTAATGATTACAAGATAATTCAAATATCAGATTATCACAATGAAAGATCAAACAGATTAAATAAATTTTTAATAGAAAAATTAAAAAATGAAAAACCTGATATTATTGTTATAACAGGAGATTTTATTGATCCAAATAGAATGCACATGGAGCAATCTATAAATTTTGTAAAAAAAATTAAAGGAATTGCTCCAATATATTATGTATCAGGGAATCATGAAGCAAAAATTTCTAATTATGAGAAATGGAAAAATTTATTAGAAGAACAAGGAGTTATAATTTTAGAAAATGAAACAAAAATTATAGAAAAAGAAAAGAGTAAAATAAATATAATAGGAATAAATGATCCAAAAATGGCTCATGAAAAATCAGTTAAAAATTCAACTATTATAAATAAAGCGCTAGAAATAAGTAATTATAATAAAGATTTATTTTCAATACTTTTATCACATAGACCAGAATTATTTAGAACTTATGTAGAAAATGATATTGATTTAGTATTAACAGGTCATGCTCATGGTGGGCAAATTAGAATCCCATCCATTGGGGGAATTGTTGCACCTAATCAAGGATTATTTCCTAAATATACGAGTGGATTATTTACAGAGAATACTACTAATATGATAATAAGTAGGGGAATTGGAAATAGCATAATACCTTTTAGAATAAATAATCGACCAGAATTAGTTGTTATTACTTTAAAAACTAATTAGAAAGATAACTTACATAAGTAAAGTAAAATATAAGAGAATTTTAAAAGAATAGAGATATTTAGAAGGCAATAATTATTTCTATAAAAAATAAAGAAAACATTATCAATGCAAAGAAAAAAATCATCTAAAGAAAGGTAAAAGGTGAGGTTATGAAAAAGAAAAATATTATAATTATAATAGTAATTTTATTACTAATAATATTGTTTGTTCCAATGCAAATAAACAAATTAAAAGATGGAGGAACAGTTGAATATAAGACATTATTATATAGCATTACTAAATATCATAAATTAGATGAAAGCGTAAATGACGGATATATTGATGGTATTGTAATTAAAGTATTTGGTAAAGAAATATATAATTCCATAGAAGATAAAGAAAATACAAATAAAGACAATGAAGAAAGTTTAGATAATACAGAAAATTCACAATATAGTAGTTTTGTAGGAACAATATTAGAAGAAACAACAACATACATGATAGTAGAGCCAAACGAAGATGAAATAGAAAGAAAGTCAGCAGACAAGATAAAAATTAATTATGGTACAGACCACATAGATTATCTATACGGAATTGGAAGAAAAGTTGTTATTTATTATACAGGATATATTATGGAATCAGATTCAGCACAGATTAATACAGATAAAATATCAACAGAAGGTTACGAAGATTTTAAAATAGAGGTTAAAGCATCTGACAAAACTGAAACAAAGAAAATATTAAACAATAAAGATTTAAGTGCAGATAAGCAAGACTATAATTTGTATTTTTATGGATTAGAAGAGGTTAGTGTAACTGTAAATAATGAGACAATGTCTTTAGAAAAAGCTTTAAAAAGTGGAAAAATTACAATAGAAGGAATTATACAAAAAGCGAATAAAGATGAAAAAGATGGAAAGATAAAAGCAGATATGTACAAAGAAGGAGGAAGCAAGGAATATCATTATGATAATTATACAATAATAAAAATGCACTCGCTTGATGGAAATAGAGATGTATATATTGGTGTTCCAAATATGAATCTTAATGATTTAAAATTTTAGCAATATTACAAAATAATATTGCTAAAAAAATTCAAAACTTGTCTACAAAATTTAATTTACTAAAATATTTATAGAAATAAATTTAAATAGGGAGGAAATTCCTCCCTCAATTATAATATAATACAAATTAATCCGCCAGAGCCCTCATTAACAATTCTTTCTAAAGTTTCTTGAAGTTTTAGTTGAGCTTCTTCTGGCATTTTTGAAAGTTTTGTTTGTAGACCTTCATTAACAAGCTCATGTAGACTTTTTCCAAAAATATTAGACTCCCAAATTTGTTTAGGATCATTTTCAAATCCAGAAAGTAAATAATTAACAAGTTCTTCAGATTGTTTTTCTGAACCTACAATTGGAGAAACCTCAGTTGTTACATTCGTTTTTATAAGGTGTATTGATGGGGCTGTAGCTTTTAGTTTTACTCCAAATCTAGAACCTTGTTTTACCATTTCTGGTTCTTCTAGTACTAGCTCATCTATAGAAGGAGTTACAATACCATAACCTTTTGCATTTACTTCTTCTAAGGCATATGCTATTTTGTCATATTTCTTTTTCGCCAATGATAATTCAGAGATTATACTAAATAAATCCCCCTCATTTTCAACAGAAACACCTGTAATTTCGGAAAGAATTTTATAAAATAATTCTTCTTTTACATCAATTTGAACTTTTACATTCCCTGAACCCAATTCCATATTTACAACAGAAGTTCTGGAAATTATTTCTGTTTGACTAATTTTAGCTGTACAATGTGCAACATCTTTTAAAACGTGAATATCATTAAAAGCATCTTTAATTTCATTAAATAATTCAGCTTTAATAGGATGATTAAAATCTAAGCCATCTATCCAACGTGGAAATTTTATAGTAATTTGTTGTGTTGGGAATTCGTAAAGTAGTTTTGCAAACATGTTATTTATATCATCAATAGACAGTGAAGCACAGTTTATAGGCATTACACTTGTTTGATATTTGTCAGATAATTTTTCAGCCAAATCTTTAGTATAACTAGAATTTGGTTCTTCAGAATTTAATAATATAATAAATGGCTTATCTAAAGCTTTTAATTCAGAAACAACACGCTCTTCTGCTTTTATATAATCCTGTCTTGGAATATCTGTAACAGTTCCATCTGTTGTAATAAGAATACCAATTGTAGAATGTTCTTCAATAACTTTTTTTGTACCAATCTCAGCTGCCTTTTCAAAAGGAATTTCTTCATCAGACCATGGCGTTTTTACCATTCTTGGCATATCATCTTCTAAATATCCTATTGCATTATCAACTAAATATCCTACACAATCAACTAATCTTGTTTTAAACTTTAAATTATTATCTAATGTAATTTCAATAGCTTCATTAGGAACAAATTTAGGTTCTGTAGTCATAATTGTTCTACCACCAGCACTTTGTGGTAATTCATCTTTGGCGCGTTCTTTTTTATACTCATTATCAATATTAGGAATTACTAATAAATCCATAAAGTTTTTGATAAAAGTAGATTTTCCTGTTCTAACAGGGCCAACGACTCCTACATAAATATCACCATCTGTTCTTTTAGCAATATCTTGATATAAGCTCTTGCTTTCCATCTATATACCTCCTTTAAATTAGACAAATCTTATTTCGCACCATGTTCTTTTACTTTGATATGTGATTGAAAGAGAAAAGATTTGCCGGTACGAAAATTCAATTGATTTAAAAGTTACTAGTGAATTTTAAGAACAACACTATATACAATATTTAAAACTTTAATATTTGTAACCTTTAAAATGTTTGTACCACATTACTTTAATTAATGTATATGGAGAAAATTTTTATTATATGACAAGTTTTAAAAATTTATTTTGATTAAATTTTAATAATATATGATGTATTTTTTGTTCAAAAATTTGCCAAAGTTATAAAAATGTGATAAAATAGCGACATGGTATTTTATCAAACAAGAACAATAAAAAAAATATAGAATAGACTATAGTAGGTAGTAGTTTGTTTTATTATTTACTATGTTAGTAACTTATATAATTAGAAACTAACAGACATTTATATGTAACAATATAACAAGATAAAAGGGGTAAATAATAAGAAAGGAAGTACTTATGGATAAAGAACAAGATATAATTAAAGTGCTAAAAGAATATAATCAAGAACACATTATTAATGTATTAAATAAATTAGAAGGAAAACAAAGAGAACAATTAATTGAACAATTAAATAATATTGACTTTCACCAAATTATGGAGTTATATGAAAATACAAAAAAGAGCATTGAATTTAAAGAAAATAAAATAGAATCAATTTCATATTTAGATAAAGAAAAATTAACAAAAACAGAAAAAGATGAATTTGATGAATTAGGAGAAAAAGCTATTTCTAGTGGTAAATATGCAGTTGTAACAATGGCAGGAGGACAAGGAACAAGGCTTGGACACACAGGCCCAAAAGGAACATTTAAACTAGATGTTTATGGAAAAGGAAAATATTTATTTGAAATTTTATCAGAAAACTTAAAAGAGGCTAATAAAAAATTTAATACAATAATTCCATGGTACATAATGACAAGTAAAGAAAATAATGATGAAACACAAGAATTTTTAGATAAAAACAATTATTTTGGATATGATAAAAATAGTGTAATGTTATTTAAACAAGGAGAATTACCATTAGTAGATACACAAGGTAAAATGCTAATAGGAAAAGATTTAAAAGTAAAAGAAGCTTCTGATGGAAATGGAGGAGTATTTAAATCTTTAAGAACAACTGGAATGCTTGCTGATATGAAAGAAAGAGGAATAGAATGGATATTTATAGGTGGAGTAGATAATGCAATATTAAAAATGGCAGATACTACTTTGTTAGGAATGGCAATAGAAAAAAATGTCAAAATAGCCTCTAAATCTGTAGTAAAATCAAATCCTCATGAAAAAGTAGGAGTATTTTGCAAAATGAATAATCATCCTAAAGTAATTGAATATTCAGAATTATCACAAGAAATGGCAGAAGAAGTTGATACAAATGGAGAATTACGTTATGGTGAATCACATATAATGTGCAACTTGTTTACTATAGACGCAATTGAAAAAATAAGTAAAGAACCATTAATTTACCATAGTGCATTTAAGAAAAATTCATATATAGATGAAAATGGAAAAGAAATTATACCAGAAGAACCAAATTCTTATAAATTTGAAGCATTTATTTTTGACGCATTTGAATTATTTGATGATATTGCAATTTTAAGAGGAAAAAGAGAGGACGATTTTGCACCAGTTAAAAATAAAGATGGAGTAGATAGCCCAAAAACAGCAAAAGAATTATATGAAAAATATTGGGAAAGACAAAAATAAATTATTAACATGTTAAAATAAAGAAAAAAGAGAATTTAAAGTAAACCAAAATTATTAATAAAAATTATAATAATATGGTACATTTTAAATTCTCTTTTTGTTGCACTAAAATGATAAATTATTAGATACAACAACTAACTACATAGATTGATTTCCAGGTATAAAGTAATCAACTGCACCGTAAATTAAAGCACCTATTATAGCAGCTATCCAAGAAATAGAATATCCTGCAACGAAAAATTGTGTTACATATAAAACAATAGCAGCTAATGCAAAACCTACAAATCCTTTACCAAATGGACTTGCATGAAGTCCTGTAAATTTTGTTACTAAATAATCTATTACTGTTAAAACAACAGCTGCAATAATTAATGTCCATATATTATTTATTGAAAATCCAGGGGTAAAGAATGCTGTAATTGCTAAAACAACAGCAGCTGCAACTAATCTCCCAACAATTTGCCATACAGTTGAAGTTCCATTTTCACTTCTAGTTTGTGAATGTGCCATAAACCTTCCCTCCTTAGTTTTTTAAATTTCATGTAAAAATTTCATGGCTCTAAAATTATTATGAACAATAAAAAAAATATTATTCAAAAATTGAAGTATAAAAAAGTAAATTTTTGTTAAAAATAAAATAAAAAATATTTAATTTTTATGAAAAGAGGTAAAAATGCTAATCATTTTTTTTAGAGCAATTTTATTATACATATTTGTATTATTAGTTATGAGACTAATGGGAAAAAGAGAAATTGGTCAATTGCAACCATTTGAATTTGCAATTTCAATTATGATTGCAGATTTAGCAACAATTCCAATGGCTGATACAGGAATACCAATTTCAAATGGATTGATTCCAATTTTAGGTCTACTTGTTATGCACTTATTAATTTCTATATTAAATATGAAAAGTATAAGAGCAAGAGAAATTATTTGTGGAAGACCAACAATTTTAATTTATAGAGGAAAAATTGATGAAAAAGCATTAAAAAGAGAAAGATTTACAATTAATGAATTAGAAGAAAGACTAAGAGGAAATAATATAATTAATTTAGGAGATGTAGAATATGCAATATTAGAAACAAGTGGTCAAGTTACTGTTATACAGAAACCAGAAAAAAGAGGGACAACTCCAGAAGACTTTAATATTGTTCCAGATTATGAGGGAATACCATATGATTTAATAATTGATGGAAAAATTATGGAACAAAACTTGAAAGCAATTGGTAAAAATATAGAATGGTTAAAAAAGCAAGTAGCAAAATTTAATATGAAACCAGAGGAAGCGCTTGTAGTTACTTTAGATGGAAAAGGACAAATTTTTTGCCAAAGGAAGGATAAGGAAGAATGATAAAAGAGTTAATAATATCAATAGTTATTGTGGCTTTAATAATATTTGGAGATATCTTTACCATAAACTATACAAATCAATCAGTTAGTGAGGCAACTAATGCTTTAGCAGAAATGAGAACAGAAATAGAAAAACAAGATGAAGAAATAGATGTACAAAAAGTAAAAACACAAATTGGAGATATTAGAAATAAATGGAACCAAAGGCATAAAAAGCTAGCTATGTATATAGAGCATGATGAACTTGAAAAAATTGAAACAAATTTATCTGGATTACACGGATATATAGAAAAAGAGGAGTATAGTGATGCTATGGCACAATTAGATATGAGTGTATATGTTTTAGAGCATATAAGAAATAAAACTAAATTAAGCTTGATTAATATTTTTTAAAATATATTAAGTTTATAATAAAAATGTATAAAAAATAAAGTATGTTTACAATATTAACATACTTTATTTTTGCTAGTCAATAAATTGGCTATTACTTGTATTAAATATTTTCACTTATTTTAGCATATTTTTTTAATTTTTCATGAACTAAATAATTTACAGTACCAGCTGGGAAATTACCATTTTTATCTTTTTTACCAGCAGGAACTCCTGTTAATATTTCAATTCCTTCTTCTATAGTAGAAATTGAATAAACATGGAATAATCCATTTTTAACAGCCTCAATTACTTCATCAGAAAGTTGTAAATTGTCTACATTCTGAATAGGAATCATAACACCATGAGAACCATCTAAGCCACGCATTTTGCAAATTTGGAAGTATCCTTCAATCTTATCATTTACACCGCCAATTGGTTGTATTTGACCTTTTTGATTAACAGAACCAGTAACAGCAATAGCTTGATTTATTGGAATTTCAGATAAACTAGAAAGTAATCCATATAATTCTGTACTAGAAGCACTATCTCCATCAACTCCGTTATATAATTGCTCAAAACAAATACTTGCTGTTAATGAAAGAGGAATATCTTGAGCGAACATTTCTCCTAAATATCCAGTTAAAATTAAAACACCTTTTGAATGAGAAGAACCAGAAAGTTCAACTTCTCTTTCAATATTAACAATTCCACTTTTTCCAGTATAAGTATTTACGGTAATTTTTGCTGGTTTTCCAAATGTGTAATCTCCAATAGTCATAACTGTAAGACCATTTAAAGTACCGACTTCAAATCCATTTGTATTAATTAAAATAGAATTATCTTTAATCATTTCTAAATATTTAGCATCAAATTTTTTAACACGGTTAATTCTTTCAAACAATGCTTTATTTACAAAATCTTCTGTCACAATTTTAGATTTTGAAATTTTTGCCCATGTAGCAGATTCAGCTACAACTTGAATTAAATCATCAAATCTAGTAGATAATTTTTTGTGGCTACCTGCAAGTTTTGAAGAATATTCTATAATTTTTGCCATTGCACCTTGGTCTAATTCAGGTAAATCTTCATGTTCACAAAATCCGTGAATAATTGAAGCTAATTTGTTTATATTTTCTTTTGTAATAGGAGCATCATCTTCAAACTCTACTTTAATTTTAAATAGTTTTCTAAAATCAGCATCCATAGCAAGTAATGTTTGATAAATACTACTATTTCCAATTAGAATAACTTTTAAATCTAAAGGAATAGGTTCTGGTTTTAAAGAAACCATTACCATAGAAGACCTTTGGTCAGCTGTATTTTCAATACTAAGTTCTTTAACTCTAAGAGCTTTTTTTAGAGCATCATAGCACATACTACTTTGTAATAAATCTTTTGCTTGAAAGATAAGATATCCACCATTAGCTTTTTGTAGAAGACCAGGTTTTAGCATAGTATGATCTGTTTTTAATGAGCCATAATAATTTTCATATTCTAAAGAACCAAAAATATTATGGTAAGAATAATTTGAATCCATAATTACTGGAGCACCTTCTAAGTGAGAATTATCTACAAATAGATTAACACGATAATTTAAAGAAGGATCTTGTTTTTTTGTTGTAGGATTTACATGTTGTTCATTTTTTTCGTTTTTCTCTTCTAAGAAAAACGATACATTTTTTAAAACATCTTGTTTTACATCATTTAAAAATTGTGTGATTTTTTTATTACGTTTAAATTGAGATTTTAAATAATTAATATGAACATTAATTGTTAATAAAGCGATGTTTGATTGCCATTCAGATACTTTTTTATCAGACTCTTTTTCTATTGTTTTTAATTGTTCAATTGCGTGCATAATTTGTTCTTGAACAATAACAGATTTTTCTTCATATTGTTGTTTTATAGAATCTTCTAGCTTATCAAATTCTTCTTCATCAATAGCTTTGCCTCCAACAACAGGCATCATGTAAATTCCATTTTGAGAAGCTTTTACTTGAAAGTTGTTTTTAGAAGCATCTTCATTAAGTTTATCCATAAGTGCAGAACGTTTTTGCTCAAATTCTTGTTTAATAAGAGCTTTTTCTTTTTCAAAATCATCTGCATTAAATGTTTTTTTAATATCTTTTTTTACTTCTAAAATAAACCCATCCATTGCGTCTTTAAAAACTTTTCCTTGACCTGCTGGTAGAGAAACTGCAATTGGTTCATTTGGGTTTTCAAAATTATATATATAGCACCAATCTACTGGAACTTTTTTCTTTTTTGATATTTTATTTAAATAATTTTTTGTGTACATTGTTTTTCCAACACCAGAAGGTCCTTCTAAGTAAAGATTATAACCTTTTACATCTACTTGAAGACCAAACTCTAATGCTTTAATTCCTCTTTCTTGTCCAATGCCAGTTGTAATATTTTCTAATTCTTGTGTTGTTTTAAAATTAAATAAACTTTTATCACAAAACATTTTTAAATCCTGATAACTTAATTCATTTTTATTTTTCATTTGTTTCCTCCAAAATTTTTCTTAGTATTTCCAAAATTTTAAAAAGTATAAATTATTAATGTTATTGTATATTAACTGTCTAAATTTGTAAAGATTTGTAATGAAAAAGTAATATTAAATATTGCAATTTTTCGAATAAAAATATATAATATCAAAAATCTCTTAGGAAGGATGATTGAAATGAATAAAACAAAAAGAAAAATATTTGAGACATCAATGAAATTATTTGCACAAAAAGGATATGATGCAACAAGTATTGAAGAAATTACAGCTACAGTAGGAGTGGCAAAAGGAACATTGTATTATCATTTTTCAAGTAAAGAAGAAATTTTTAATTTTTTAATTGAAGAAGGAATAAAACTACTACAAAATAGTATTGATATAAAAACGTCAAAATTAGATAATTATATAGATAAAATTAGAGCGATAGTATTAATTCAAATCAAAATTGTTGCTAAATATGAAGATTTTATTACTATATTACTAAGCCAATTTTATGGTAAAGAAACAAGAAATAAAATGTGCCAAGAATATGTGTATGGATATATTAATAAAATTGAAGAAATAGTAGAAAAAGGAATGGAAAAAGGACAAATAAAAAAAGGAGATGTAAAGGTAATTGCATCAGAAATTTATGCTTTAATAGCATCTACACTAGTGTATAAAATGAAAAGTGGTAATGAAATTGAGACATTAAAAATATATAAAGAATTTGATAGAACACTAATAGAAGGATTAAAAGCATAGAAGAAATACTTTTAAGATAAACTATTATTTTTATAATATTTTCTATTCCAGAGAATTGTTACAAAAATGTAACAAAATTGTAATTAAAATGTAAACAAAAAAAGGCGTAATGCCCTTGTAGTTTTTTGTTTGATATTGTATAATTATAAAAGAAACAGTAAAAAACAGAGAGGCGTAATATAAAGGAGGTAGTTTACAATGTCTAAATCTGGCATAGTAAACGTGAGAATGGTAATCACGGAAGAAAAAATATTATCTAATATAGAAAAAGTTCAAAAAATGATAAACCCTAATAGTAAAAAGCAAATTGTTCAATTAGAAGAAGATGCTTATTTTAAAGATTTAATAGAATCAATAAAAACATATTTAATAGAATATCCTAAAAAGAAAAATTTCCCTAGCAGTGTATATAAAGAAGCTTACGGATTAGTAGAATATGCAACAAATCAATTTGAGGAAAATACAAAAAAAATAGAAGAATTGATTAGACAAAGAGAACAAAATATTTCATTAGCTGGTCAATTGAAAGAACTAATAGAAGTTGTTGCAAATAAAGATGAAAATTGGAAGGAAAGAGTAAAAAAAGCAGAAGGAACATTTGATGAAGACATTATAGGAACTTTAAACATATTAGGAAAATGTAAAACTGATAGGTCTCAAAACTATCAAGATTCTATGAAATTGTTAAATGCAAGAGTAAGCAATTTGGAATCAAATTTACATATAGAAATTGATATGGAAAGAATTGAAGATAGATCTAAAGCTTTAAGTTACATCGGAATAGAAGTTGCAGATGCTTTAAAAACAATTCCTACACCAGTGGAACAACCAGAAAAAGTAGAAGTAGAACAAAAAGCTGAAATAGAACAAGAACAAATGCAACAACAATATGTGGAAGAAACAACATTTGAAGCAAAACCTTCATTATGGCAAAGAATTAAAAATAGTAAAATTGTTAGAGCAATTGCATATATTACTAAAATTAGAGTTGTTTTACAATATCCAGAAGCACTTCCAGAAGGAAGAGGAGAAAATAATTAGTTTTGTTAATTATAATAGAAAATATTCTAAAGAAAATTTATTTGAAATTTTGTGAATGAATACTATTGTGGCATGAAATAATTTTTTATATGTAAAAAATGTTAATCATGCCACTGTTGTTTTTATAAATAAAAAAATTGTATAAAAAATGTATAAAAATTTTATAAAAGTATTGACAGATAAAATAAAATAGTTTATACTGTATCTTGCGTTAAGCAATTAAATATTTTATTTGCTCCCTTAGCTCAGTTGGTCAGAGCAACCGGCTCATAACCGGTGGGTCCAAGGTTCGAATCCTTGAGGGAGCACCAAGTAAAAACAATCTATGAACAAAAAGTTTGTAGGTTGTTTTTTTGTATCAATAAACAAAAAAATGATAAAATATTGACAAGTGTTATATAGTGTTATATACTGTATAACAAGGAGGCGATAATATGAAGATGATTATTAGTAATAGCAGTTCTGTACCAATATATGAGCAAATCAAGAAATCTATTATAAATCAAATACTAGAGGGAGAACTAAAAGAAGATGAGATATTACCATCAATAAGAGTATTAGCACAAGATATAAAAATAAGTGCTATGACTATAAAAAAAGCCTATGATGAATTAGAAAAAGAAGGATATTTAAAATCTATACAAGGAAAAGGAACTTTTGTAGCACCTAAAAACACAGAACTTGCAAAAGAGCAAGCTCAAAAAGATATAGAAAAATACATAGAAAAAATTGTTGCTATTTCTAATAGATTCGAGATAGATAAAAATGATGTAATCGAAATGTTTAAAATGATTTATGAGGAGGAACAATAATGGAAAATATTATTGAGATTAAAAACCTAAAAAAACGATATGATGACAAATTTCAACTAGGAGAAATAGATGTAGCAATACCAAAAGGGGTTATTGTAGGACTTATTGGAGAAAATGGTGCAGGAAAAACGACACTAATAAAATCAATGTTAAATATTATAAAAATTGATGATGGAGAAATAAAAATATTTGGAAAAGACTATAAAAAAGAGGAAAAGGATATAAAAGAAGATATAGGAGTAGTTTTAGATAATATGTTTTTCCCAGAACTATTAAATGCTAAGGATATAAATAATTCTATGAAGTCTATATACAAAAATTGGGATAGTGAATTATATTTTTCTTATTTAAAAGAATTTAATTTACCAGAAAATAAACCGCTAAAATCAATGTCAAAAGGAATGAGAAAAAAATTAGAAATAGTTTCAGCACTAGCGCATAAGCCAAAATTACTTATATTAGATGAGCCAACAAGTGGACTAGATCCAGTTGCAAGAAATGAAGTTTTAGATATATTCTTAAAATTTATAGAAAATGAAGAACATTCTATATTATTATCAACACACATAACAAGTGACCTAGAACATATAGCAGATGAAATTATATTTATGGATAAAGGAAAAAAAGTATTACAAAAATCAAGAGATGAAATAATTGATAATTATGGAATTTTAAAATGTGATATTGATTATTTTCAAAAGATAGATAAGAAAGATATAATTGCATATAAAAAAACAAAATATGCTTATGAAATATTAATTAGCAATAAAGAACAAATGGTAAGAAAATATAGTGAATGTGTGATAGATAAAATTACACTTGAAGACTTAATGTTATTAGTAATTAAGGGGGAAAAAGTATGTTAGGATTAATAAAAAAAGATTTTTTACTTATAAAGGCAAATTTAAAATCAATGATAATTGTATTTATAATATATTTGATGATGGTATTTCAAGGTTCATTTGATGTTACATTTATAGTGCCACTAATTGGAATAATGATGTTTATGACAACATTTAGTTATGATGATTTTAATAATTGGAACTCTTATGCAGTAACTTTGCCAAACGGAAGAAAAAATATTGTTAGAGCAAAATATATAGCTTCAATAATTTTAACGATTATTTTAGGAATAATGACATTTGCTATATCAATAGGAGTTAATTATGCTAAAACTAGTAATGTAAATTTTGAAGAAATTACAGCTTCGTTAATGGGAACAATATTATCTGTTGTTATTATAATTGCATTAATGTATCCAACTGTATTTAAGTTTGGTAGTACAAATGGAAGAATAATAGTATTTGCAGTAGTATTTGGGATAATAGGAATAGGTGCTTTATTCGTGAAATTTATAGATATGAAAGCTTTTGAAAATGTGATAAATGGATTAGATAAATGTTCATATATAGCAATTCCAATAATTTCTATAATATTATTGGTGATTTCATATTTAATATCTAATAAAATATATCAAAATAAAGAATTTTAAAAAGATAACTTGTTAAAGAGTTTTATATATAATTTACAAAAGTAATTAAAAATAAAATTTAAATTAAAAATAAAATGTATAAAATTTTCCTTTTTTGATAGAATAAAAGTAGACATAAATTAAAAAAGGAGGAAAATTATGAAAGCAACTGGAGTAGTGAGAAGGATAGATGATTTAGGAAGAGTAGTAATTCCAAAAGAAATAAGAAAAACATTAAGAATAAAAGAAGGAGACCCACTTGAGATTTTTACAGATAGAGAAGGTCAAGTGATATTAAAAAAATATTCGCCAATTGGTGAATTATCAGAATTTGCTTCTGGATATGCAGAAACATTAGCTAAGACAACAGGTCATATAGCATGTATTACAGATAAAGATACAATTATTGCAGTTTCAGGAGGTTCTAAAAAAGAGTATTTAGAACAAGATGTAAGTTTGGAATTAGAAAAATTAATGGAAGATAAAGAAATTTATTCTAGTACAGAAAATAGTAATCAATCTATGCCAATTACAAAAAACGATAAAAATGAGAAAAAGAATAATGCTCAAGTTGTATATCCAATAGTTTCAAATGGTGATACAATAGGAACTGTTATTTTAATGTCAAAAGATTCAAAAACCAAGATGGATGATGTTGAGAAAAAAGTTGCACAATCTGCTGCTACATTTTTGGCAAGCCAAATGGAGTTATAAATAAGAAATAAGTTGATTAAATTTTAAATGAACCTAATGTTAAATGAAAATATAATGCTTTAGGTTCTTTTTATTATGAAATCAGCTTATTTTTTTAGGATTATGTTCGATTGTATTTTTTTCATTAGTTAAACCAACTATATAGTCAATAGAGGTATTATAATATTTGGCAAGAGTGATTAAATGTGGTACAGTAATAGTTCTATTTCCTTTTTCATATTCAGAATAATATTGTTGGGAAATTCCTAGTAAATTAGCAATTTCTTTTTGTAGTTTATCATTATCTTCTCTTAAATCTTTTAATCTTCTAAATTGCACTATAACCTCCTAATTAATTTGATAAACATATTGTAGCAAAAAAGAAAAAATATAGTTCTTTGTACATTAAAAATTATGTATTATGACTAAATTATTACAAATAAATTATATTTTCGTTACAACATGATTTTGTATTGAAAATAGATTTTAGATGATATATAATTCAAATGAATACATAAAAAACTATGTAAGAAGTTTATATGAAAATAGAATAGGAGAAAAAATAATGGATGTACAAAAGAATATTAGAAATGTAATTTATATGAAAAATAGAGGTATAACACTAATTGCACTAGTAATAACAATAATAATTTTGCTTATTTTATCAGGAATAACAATAGCAACGCTAACAGGAGAAAATGGATTATTTGCAAGAGCAAAAGAAGCAAAGTTAGAAGCAAAACGTTCACAAATAATAGAGTGGCTTAACTTAAAATTAATAGAAGAACAATCAGCAGACATAGATAGAACATCAGAAGAGATAATAATAGCAACAAGAGAAAATGTAATAAAAAATCAAAATGAATTAAAACAAATGGGGAAAGATGTTGCAATAGGAGAAGTTTTAAATGAAACAATAAATGAAGACACAAAAAAAGTAAACACATATTTTGAAGTAATAGTTGATGGAGACATATACAAAGTAGAAATGAGTGGTACAAAATTCATAGGAAATATAAATGAATTAGTACCAAAAATAACATTAGAAAGTATAACAAATACAACAAATACAATAACAGTAAAGGTAAAAACAGAAAGAAATGAAGGCGGAAAAATAGAATATTACATAAAAGGAGAAGATGAGGAAAAATATACTTTAAAAGAAACAACAACAAATGAGACATATACATACTTAAACTTAGAACAAAATAAAAAATACAATATAAAAATAGTAGCAGTAGCAAAAAATGGAAGAACAGCAGAACTACTTGTAGATAGAACAACAGGAAAAGTTGCAGACTTAACAACAGGAAACACAACATTTGAATATAGTACAAAAGAATGGACAAATGGAAATGTAACAGTAACAGCAAAAACAACAGTAAGTGGATTTACGCTACAAACAAGTAAAGACGGAAAAACATGGAGTAATACAGCAACACAAACACTCACAGAAAACGGAACAATATATGCAAGACTATGGGATGGAACAAATTATGGAGGAGCAGCCTCAGGAAGTGTAACAAACATAGACAAGACAAAACCAATAGTAACAGGAGCAATATCAACCACAATACACAGTTTGGACTTAACAGCAACAGATGAAGGAAGTGGAATAATAGGATATGCAGTAACAACAACAGCAACAACTCCAGACCAAGCAAGCTTTACAAATTGTACAAGCACAAAAGAACTAAAAACAACAGTAGATGGAAAAACACAAGGAGCAACATATTATGTATGGGTAAAAGACCAGGTAGGAAATATAAGTGCAAGCCAAAAGACAACAATAATAAAAATAAGCGATGGAAGCTATGAACTAGTAAATGGAATATATGTATGTACACCAAAACTAGACCAAGGATTTAAGATAAACAACACAAAATATCTATCATTAGGAAATAATGGAACATTGGAAAAAGGAAAAAGTCTTGAATATAGAGCGCCAGAAAATTGGAATAATTATAAAAATAGAAATTGGGCAAATGTATATGTAGACAACAACAATACAGAAACATATTATGTATGGATACCAAGATACTGCTTTAAGCTAAATCAAAGTACGCAAAGAAGTGAAGTAAAATTCATAGATGTAGATAATAGCTATAAAAACTCATCAGGAAATAAAACAGAATGGGCAAGTGCAGGAGGACTAAAAGAACAAGGATACCAAGTACCAGAAGCGTTTTGGTGGGACAAAAACTCAAATGGAAAAGAAGACCAAGGAGAACAACTACCAGGATTCTGGATAACTAAATACACAATTGGAGAACAAAATGGCAAATTCCAAGCAAATCCAAACACACAATATACAAAAATAGATAGTGCAACAAATTGGATAACAAACATTAGAAAAATGGAGTCAGCAGGAGGAACAATGGGACTAAATGAAACATTTAATTCAGACCTAACACCATCAAGTAGAAGTAATGGGATAGATGTACACATGATAAAAACAACAGAATATGGAGCAATGGCAATATTATCAGCTTCAGAGTATGGAAATCCAAGTAATGAACAATCAATAACCACAACAACTGGAAATGAAACGGGAGTAATGCTAAATACGTCATACTATGAATGGACAGCAGGAGGAGGAAGTAGCTTTATATCAGGAGTAAACAAGAAATATTTAGATATATATACAACAAGTAATACATCAGCAAAAGTAGGAGATGCACTAGGAACGGCAACGGCTTCGAACCCGGGATGTGCCGGATGGCACCAAGCATCTTACTCTAGTTGGCTTTACGATGGTAACTACGGTTTTCCACGTGGCGATGGAGGTATCTTCTCGGTAGGCAATGACGGTGCAGCTTACAACTATTGTAGTCGCGGAGTAGTAGTATGCGGTGCTGGACTTTAAAATGAAAACAGTTAAAAAATAGCTAGAAAAGAAAGGATAGAAGATAAAGATGAAGATTATAAAAACAAATGAAAAAGGCATAACACTAATTGCACTAGTAATAACAATAATAGTTTTGCTCATTTTAGCAGGAATAACGATAGCGACATTAACAGGAGAAAATGGATTATTTGCAAGAACAAAAGAATCAAAAAAATCATACATAGGAGCAGAAATGAAAGAAGCTTTAATCATGGCATTGCAAGACTTGCAAGCAGAGAAATTAGCAGAAGCAACATTAGATAATATAACACAAGAATGGGCAAATGATAAATTAGCGCAATATAAACCAATTGTAGGAATTAGTACAAAGCCAAGTGGAAAAACAATAACAATGGAAAAATCAGGAATAACAAAAACATTTTTGATAGATGGAAACCTAAATATAATAGAAATGGAAAATAAAACAAACATACTATTCTCATATGAAACAACATCAAAAGATGGAGAAGATGTAAAAATACTAATAAAAGTACAAGAAAAAATAAGTGGAATAAATAGAGTAGAATTACCAGATGGAAGCGCATTAAATTGCAATGGGATAAAAGAAGAAAAAGAAATAGAATACACTGTAAAAATAGGAACTGAATATAAATTTAAGATAATAGCAGAAGATGGAACATCAAGAGAGGAAACAATATTAATAGAACCAGAAATAGAAGTAACAGAAGCATATATAGGAACAAGCACAACAGAAACAAATGCAAATAATTCAGTAGCAGATAATTCACAAACAAAGGGAACAACATTATATATAAATTTTAGAGCAACAATAGTAGGAACAGACTGCACAGTAACATTAAAAAATGATGAAAGTAAGACATTGCCATATGAAGTAACACAAAATGGAAAATATATTTTTACAGTAAAAGGACTATATAAAGGAAAGACATATACAAAGGAAATAGAAATAGCTGTTAATAAATATCAAGCTCCAAAAGGAGTTGTTAAATATGATGCGGGTGATTGGACTGAATCAGAACTTAAACAATTAATGGATAACAATCAGTATTCTGCTAAAGGTACTACAGATTTTACATTTGGAGGTTTTACGTATAAAGGAGATACAATTATTCAAAGTAATCCGGAACTTGTAACAAGTAGAAATCAAAGTGTAAAGCCACAAGGGGCTACAATAAAATATGATGGGTGGCAAATATTAAAAAAGACAACAAAAACAGATAAAAATGGAGAAACAATAAAAAATAAAGATGGAACAGATAGAATATATGTACAAAAATTAATTCATGCTGGAATACCAGAATATTTTAACATGCCAATGTGGGGAACAATGGATAGTTCTGGTTATAGAGCAGAGTATTTATTTACTGGAAAAGCAAATTATGGTGACCAATATAAACTTTTACCTAATGGAAAAGAAATAGCACCGAGAAATTTAAATGTTTATAGAGATAAAACTTTAGAAGCTAAAGGTTATATACAAGATGTACATTTTATGACACATGAAGATGCACAGGAAGCTACTCCAGAAATGTTAAATATAGGGTGGGGGATTTATACTTCTACACCATCATATAGAATAAATGAGCTGATATTTGTGAATAAAAGTGGTCAAATTACTTTGATAGGAGGACATTCAGGAATAGCTGGACTTAGACCAATTATTACTATGGCAGATGATGTTTATATAGAAAGTGGAGAAGGAACAGATGTAAGCCCATATGTATTAGGAAAAGATTAAGAATTAAAATGATACAGCAAGATAATTAAATATATGTTTAAATATTAAATATTAAATAGAATTACCAAGAGTTTTGGCTTTTGGTAATTTTTTATCGTACATGGAATAGTTTGACAATTTATAGAAATTATAGTATAATACAAAAGATGTTGCCAAGAGGGCACAAAAATGAGATTTTATAAAACCTAAATAAGTTTAATATAACAAAAATAAGAAAGAGAACGGATTAAAAACTAAATAAATGAGAAATATTATATATGGTTGCTAATTTTTAATAATTAACAATCAGTTGTTGATATGGTTTTAAACGAAAGGGATTTATTAAAATTGAATAATTGATTTTAGAAAAAGAAAATTTAAAATCAAAAGTTAAGATAAAATTAAATAAGAAAGAGAGGAAATATAATGACACAAGAAAATTTAAATGACAAAGATGAAAAACAAGTAAAAAATGTAAGAAAGACAAGAACAAATAATAGAATAGCTAAAGATAACAGAAGTACAAGAAATATAAAAACAAAAGTAGAACAAAACGATGAAAAATCAATAGAAAAGCAAGAATTAAATGAGAAAGAATTTAAATCAAAAAATATTAGAGATAACAATAAAAAAGATGTAAAAGAAAAAAATAATACAAGAGGAACAAGAAAAACAACTAAAAAAGAAACATTAAAAGAAGCAAAAGAACTTAAAAATACAACATCAAAAACATCAAGAACAAGAAAGAATTTAAGAGAAACATCAAAAATAGGCAAACAGTTAGAAACAACAGAAATGGAATTGTATAGAAATACTGAATTATCATTGGTGGAAACTCAAAATAATAACAGAAAAGAAAGAAAAAATATATTTAAAAAACCAAAATTAAAAATAATTCCTTTAGGAGGATTACACGAAGTTGGTAAAAATATAACTGTTTTTGAATATGAAGATGATATAATAGTTGTAGATTGTGGTTTATCATTCCCAGAAGATGACATGTTAGGTGTAGATTTGGTTATTCCAGATATTACATATTTACAAAGAAATGTAGATAAAATTAGAGGATTGATCATTACACACGGACATGAAGACCATATAGGAAGTGTGCCATATGTGTTAAAACAAATTAATATTCCAGTTTATGCACCAAAGCTTGCAATGGGATTAATAAAAAATAAATTAGAAGAGCATAGACTTTTAAGAAGTTCAACATTAATTGAAATAACACAAGGTCAAAAAATGAAATTTGGAAAGAACTTTGAAATAGAATTTATTAGAAGCACACATAGTATTCCAGATTCTGTAATGCTTGCAATAAAAACACCAATTGGAACAGTTTTACACACAGGAGATTTTAAAGTGGATTATACTCCAATTGATGGTAAAATAATGGATTTTGGTAGAATTGCAGAATTAGGAAAAGAAGGAATATTAGCTTTAATGTCAGATAGTACAAATGCAGAAAGAAAAGGTTTTACAATGTCAGAAAGTTCAATAGGACCTGTATTTGATGACTTATTTGAAGGTTGTACAAAAAGAATAGTAGTTGCAACATTTGCATCAAATGTTCATAGAGTACAACAAATTGTAAGTTCTGCTGTTAAATATAGAAGAAAAATAGCTATATGTGGTAGAAGCATGATAAATATGATTACTACAGCTAAAGACTTAGGATATATAGATTGCCCAGATGATATATTTATTGATATTGATACAATGTCAAATTATAATGATGAGCAATTAGTTATTATAACTACTGGTAGCCAAGGAGAAACAATGTCAGCACTAACAAGAATGGCAGCTGGAGACCATAGAAAAGTTAAAATAACACCAAATGATTTAGTTATAATATCAGCTAATCCAATACCTGGAAATGAAAAATCAGTATCAAAAGTAATTGATGATTTAATGCAAATAGGTGCTGAGGTTGTATATAGTGCGTTAGCAGATGTTCATGTTTCTGGACATGCTTGCCAAGAGGAACAAAAGTTGATTTTTGCACTAGCAAAACCAAAATTCTTTATACCAGTTCATGGGGAATATAGACAATTAAAAGCGCATGGAGAAACAGCTCAAATGATGGGTGTTCCTGCAAAAAATATAGTTATGATGGAAAATGGAAAAGTATTAGAATTAGATGAAAATGAAGTTAAATTCAATGGAATGGTTCCAAATGGAAGAGTTTTAGTTGATGGGTTAGGAGTTGGAGATGTTGGAAATATTGTTTTAAGAGATAGACAACATTTATCACAAGACGGATTAATTGTAATTGTATTAACAATGGATTCATCAACAGGAGAAGTAGTAGCAGGTCCAGATGTTATTTCTAGGGGATTTGTATATGTTAGAGAATCAGAAAACTTAATGGATGATGTAAAAAGTGTAGTAAGACAAGAAATTAGAAAATGTGAAGAAAGAGGAATTCGTGACTGGTCAACAATAAAATCAACAGTTAGAGAAAACTTAAGAGACTACATTTTCTCAAAAACAAAAAGAAATCCTATGATTATACCAATTATTATGGAAGTGTAAAGCTATATAATAAATTTGGTACAAAAATAAAATTGACAAAAACTTTTAATAAAGTAAGGTATGGAATAAGAAAAATTAAAAAAGAAGAGTTGTAATCAATTAGGGGATGTTTAAACAGCCAAACAACGTTCCTATTGGTTCAAAGGAGAGATGGAAATGGATTATAAAGATTTAGCAAATTTAATATTCCCAGATGCAAAGGATATTTCTTATTATGAAGAGAAATATCCTGAGAGAAATTTACCAGAAGGGGCAATTGTGACTAGATTTGCTCCAAGCCCAACTGGATTTGTTCATGTTGGTGGTTTATACCAAGGTTTGATAGCTAGAAAGTTGGCTACTCAGACAGGTGGTGTGTTCTTTTTAAGAATAGAGGATACTGATCAAAAAAGAGAAGTTGAAAATGGAATTGTTGGTATAGTTAATTCTTTAAGTGATTTTGGGTTTGAGCCAGATGAAGGTATGATTTCTGAAAACGAAGGTAAAGGAAATTATGGACCATATAAACAAAGTCAAAGAAAAGATATATATCAATCATATGCAAAATATTTATTAGAACAGGGAAAAGCATATCCATGTTTTTGTACTCCTGAGGAAGTTGAGGAAATAAGAGCAAAACAAGAAGCTGCTAAAATAAGACCTGGTTATTATGGAGTATGGGCAAAGTGCAGAAATGTTACTGTTGAAGAGGCTATAGAAAGAATAAAAAATGGCGAAAAATATATTATTAGATTTAAATCACCAGGAAGAGAAGACAGAAAAATAAAACATCATGATGTAATAAAAGGAAATGTAGATTTTCCAGAGAATGACCAAGATATAGTTATAATAAAAGCAGATGGACTTCCTACATATCATTTTGCACATGCAATTGATGATCATTTGATGAGAACAACACATGTAATAAGAGGAGATGAATGGTTGTCATCAGTTCCTTTACATTTGCAGTTGTTCCATGAGTTGGGCTTTAAAGCACCTAAATATGCACATATTGCACCTATTATGAAAAATGATAATGGTAATAAAAGAAAATTAAGTAAAAGAAAAGACCCAGAAGCGGCAGTAAGCTATTATGCGGAAGAAGGAATACCAGCACAAGCTGTTAAAGAATATTTGCTTAATATTGCAAATTCTACTTTTGAAAATTGGAGAAGAGCAAATCCAGATAAATCTATGGATGAATTTGAGTTACAATTAAATAAGATGAGTGTAAGTGGAGCATTATTTGATATGGTGAAATTATTAGATGTATCAAAAACAGTTATCTCAAAAATGACGGCTGAAGAAGTATATAATTTTTCTATGTTGTGGGCTAAAAAATACGATGAAGACTTAGAAAAACTATTAGAAAATAAAGAATATGCTTTAAAAGTATTTGGAATAGAAAGAGGAAACAAAAAACCAAGAAAAGATATATCAAAATGGTCAGATGTGAAAGAAAACATTTCTTATATGTATGATGAGGAATTTGCAAAAGATAAAAGCGAATATCCATATCAAGTTATAAATGATAAACAGACAATTAAGAAAATTTTAGATTTATATATAGAAAAATATTATGATGAAAATGATGATAAACAAGAATGGTTTAATAAAATAAAAGAATTGGCTGGAGAAATGGGATATGCAAAAGAAGTAAAAGAGTTTAAAGCAAATCCAGAAGCTTATTCTGCACATGTTGGAGATGTAAGTACAGTAATAAGAGTTGCATTGACTAAAAGAACAAATACACCAGATATGTATGAAATTATGCAAGTTTTGGGAAAAAATAGTGTTGAAACTCGTTTAAAACAAGTTGACTAGAACTAATTTCTTTAAAACATATAATTAGAAAGAAACAAATTTATTTTATTGTAAAGAGAATAGTAAATTTTGTTTCGAAGGAGAAGAAAGATGGAGTATAATATTGGTGACATTGTTAGAACTAAAAAGCAACATCCTTGTGGTAGTAAATTATGGGAAATAACTCGAGTTGGAGTCGATTTTAAATTAAAGTGTAGAGGTTGTAATCACATTATTGTTCTTCCTAGAGAAAAAGCGTTGAAAATTATAACTAAAAAAATTGAAATAAATGATTGATAATTTTAAAAAAGTGACAATTTTTTACAAGAAGTTACATAATATATAATATAACATTAGTAAAAATGTTATATTGGAGGTGACTTTTATGGAGCCACAAGAAGTTTTTTGTTATGATAAAAAAGAAGATAATTGTAGCAATAAAAAATGTTTATGGATTGTAACAATTATATTAGCGCTAGCTTTTTCTTTTGTTATAGGTTTATTATTAGGTGCAGCTATATTCCCTGTAATACTTGAAGCTATTGCTGCAATTATAGTACTAGCAGTTGTTTTAGGCTTACTTTTAGTATTATCAATAATATTATTATTGTGTAATAAAAAGAAAAATAAAAAATGTAAATGTAAATGTTGCTAGATTATAGTGGAAACAAAATAGATTATTAAATTAAAATGAACCCAAAAAATTGAGTATTTTTTGGGTTCATTTTAGCTTATATATTCTGTAATTTTATTCCAAATGTTATCAGTATAAATTTTTCTTTCAGATGAAAATGCAAAAGTAGGAATATCTCCAATTGGATTTAATGCTTTTTGAATTTCTTTTGTGGCATTTTCTACCTTTGTGATAGCTATTTTATCTGCTTTATTAGTTAAAATTATGCAAGGTAGACCAGAACGAATAATATAATCATACATAAGTTTGTCATTTTCAGTAGGTTTATGGCGGATGTCAACTAAAAAGATTATTAAAGAAATTTGTTCACGATGAAATAAGTACTCTTCAATAAATTTTCCTACTTGTTCTTGTTCTTTTTTAGACATTTTGCTAAAACCATATCCTGGTAAGTCAACAAAATAAAATTTTTCATCAATATTATAAAAGTTAATTTGTCTAGTTTTTCCTGGTTCGCTACTAGTTCTTGCTAATTTTTTTCTGTTAATCATAGTGTTTATAAAACTTGATTTGCCGACATTTGATTTTCCAACTAATACAATTTCTGGTAAGTTGTTTTTGGGATATTGGGCAGGTTTTACTGCTGATATTTCAAATTTTGGATTATTTACTATCATAAAGGTTCTCCTTTCGCTCGCTTTGCTCGCTCATCGCCATCTAAAATTCTTTGAATTTCATCTGGCAAATCTTGTGCTTTGCTCGCTCATCGTAAAATCAAAAATTTTTTTTGATTTTACAAATCTTATTATAATATTCAATATTGATTTTCGACATTTTATGACAAAACTAGCTGTATCTATTGATTTTCTTTGATTCCTTTGTGGAACAAATAAGGACTGTCCCCAATGACCTATTTTTGTGGGATGATTTTCTCAAGTCCACCCATATATGGTCTTAATACTTCTGGTATTGTTACACTGCCATCTGCATTGTAGTTGTTTTCTATAACTGCAATTAGCCCTCTAGGTGTTGCAACAACAGTGTTATTTAATGTGTGTAAATAATAATTTCCTTTTTCGTTTTTTACACGTATTCCTAAACGTCTTGCTTGTGCGTCTCCTAAGTTTGAACAGCTACAAACTTCAAAGTATTTCTTTTGTCTTGGACTCCATGCTTCAATATCACAAGATTTTACTTTTAAATCTGCTAAGTCCCCAGAACAACAATCAAGTTGTCTAACTGGAACATTGAAGCTTCTAAATAATTCTACACTTAATTTCCACATTTTGTTGTACCAATTCATTGAGTCTTCAGGTTCGCATAAAACAATCATTTCTTGCTTTTCAAATTGATGAACACGGTATAAACCTCTTTCTTCTAAACCATGAGAACCAATTTCTTTTCTAAAGCAAGGAGAATAAGATGTTAAGCTTATTGGAAGTTCGTCTTTTTTTATTAATTGATTTTTGAATTTACCAATCATAGAATGTTCTGATGTACCTATTAAATATAAATCTTCTCCTTCGATTTTGTACATCATGTCATACATTTCTTCAAAACTCATTACACCTGTAACGACATCACTACGAATCATAAAAGGTGGAATTGCATATGTAAAACCATTATTTATCATAAAGTCTCTAGCATATGCAAGCATTGCTTCATGAAGTCTTGCAATATCTCCAATTAGGTAATAAAATCCAACACCACTTGTACGACCAGCAGATTCTTTATCAATACCATTAAAACGTGCTATTATGTCAGCATGATGTGGAATTTCAAAATCTGGAACAGTAGGGTCTCCAAATCTTTGAACTTCAACATTTTCGCTATCATCTTTACCTATAGGAACAGAAGCGTCCATTATATTTGGAATTTTTAGCATTCTGACTTTTATTTCTTCTGCATATTTTTCTTCCATCTTTTCATTTTCTTCAAGTTTTAAATTGATTTCTTGAACCTTAGATTTAATAGATTCAGCTTCATCTTTTTTACCTTGTTTCATAAGATTTCCAATTTCATTACTAAGTGTTTTTCTTTCTGCTCTTAAATTATCTCCATTTAATTTTGCTTCTCTGTTTTTTATATCTAAATCAATAACTTCATCAACTAAAACTAATTTTTCATCTTGAAATTTGTTCTTTATATTTTGTTTTACTATTTCTGGATTTTCTCTTAAAAATTTAATATCTATCATAATATTATCTCCTAACAAATTTTATTTTATATAAACCTATTTACACCAAGTATCAATTGAATTATGCTCTTATGGATATATTTAGGTTTTAGGTTAACAGGATATGCCTATAAACCACATAAAATCTTAAAAATATGGGTATATTATATAATGATTTTTTGTAAAAGTCAATGTATTCATTCTGGACGTTTTGTTAAAGTAATGAGTTTATCTTTTGAGACTTTTATTTAGCTACATATATAGATAAAAATGATTAGTAATGATTTGTAAATCAATTATAAGGAGGAAAGTGATAGGATTTAAAATAATAAATATATCACATGAAAAAGAATGTTTATAGAGATAGTAAAATTTATAATTTATTCGGCACTTATTGTTTTAATTTCAAAATATATTTTGGTGGTAACTTTAAGAAAATTAGCTGAGAGCTTACAATTAAAGGCAAAGACAATTGGAAATATAGCGGGATATGCTACATCTGTTCCAGAGTTTTTAACGATTATTGCCTCTAGCTTAAGAGGATTAACAGGTGCTAGTATATATAATATATTGAGTTCTAATACAATTAATTTTATTCAATATATGAGTACAATAATATTAAATAAAAACATAAAAGCACTGAAAAATAGAGCAATAAAAACAGAATTAATATTAGTAATAATTACTATTGTTGTGCCAATTATATTTATTAAGGCTAATGTGAAATTTGATTTAAGTATAGTATTGTTGTTCATTATTTGTTATATATTGTTTATATTTATAAGTAACACTGTTCATAGGTTATATTTAAATAATGAAGACACAAAAATAAGTGGAAAAATAGAAGAAAAAAAGACTAAAAAGGATAAAATAAAGATAGTAAAATATGTTGTTATTTTAATTTTTACTGGTATATTTTTGTTTATAATAGGAGAGTTGTTGGGAAATACACTTGAAAACTTATGTAATATATTTGATGTTTCTCAAGTTGTTGTTGGTGTTTTGTTAGGATTGATGACAAGTCTACCAGAACTAATTACTTTTTTTGAAGCTCAAAGACATCATAAGAATAATGAAAATAATATGCTAGGTGTAGTTGAAGCTACGAATAATCTACTAACATCAAATATCTTAAATTTATTTGTAATTCAATCTATTGGAATAATTGTTTTATATTTGGTAGGAATTTAAATTATAAATAGTAAAAATATAACTTTGATAGAATTCATATTTTAATAGTATTTATAGTTGAATTATGGATATAAATTGAAAAAATGAAATGTGAGAAAATAAAAGTGATAAAAAGGCTTGACAATGTAATTAAAACTGATATATATAATTATATTAGAAATAATTAATAATTTTTGGTGGGGAGAGAAACAAAAGATGAATAATAATTTAAATGAACAATTTTATAATAAAGTTAAACAATGTATTGCATTAAGGCCTAATTGTACAAAAATAGAGATTAGTGCTTATGCACATGTTCCTATAGATATAATAGATAATTTTATAGAAAATGGAAAATTAGAAGAAAGAGAAGGAGAACTTAGAATAGCTAAAAAGAAAAAAATGCCAGAAGAGACTAGAAAAAAAGCAATAAATGGATTGGCAGAGAAGTATAGAACAGAAGTAGAACCTGTTATAGTTGATACTAGATATTCTCATAGAAGTGCTTCTAAACTAATTAAAGATATTGAAACAAAATATGGTTATCATGATAGTGAAGATGAATGGGTAAGATAAAATAATATGGACTTTGGTATATAACAATATATCAAAGTTTTTTTATTGAATAGGAATTCACAAAAAATTCACAAAGATTTTTAGCAAAATGTATTGACAAGTGCTAAAAAAGGATATAATATATATAAAGATTAGCAATCATATATGAAGAGTGCTAAAGAGGTGAGGGAATGCTAAAAAATAAAAAAACAAATGAAGGGCTAGATGATAGAAAAAAGAAAGTATTACAAGCAATAGTAGAAGAATATATAAATACAGCAGAGCCAGTAAGTTCAAATTCATTAACTAGCAATGAAGAGTTAAAATACAGTAGTGCAACAATTAGAAATGAAATGGCAAACCTTGAAAAATCTGGATATTTAGAAAAGACACATACATCAAGTGGACGAATACCTTCAGAAAAAGGTTATAGATACTATGTAGACGAACTATTAAAAGATGATAATATCAGTTTGGAAGAAATTAAATACATAAGTGATAAATTAGAAACAAAAGTAAATGAGATAGAGGATTTGACCAAAATTGCTACAACAACAATTTCAGAAATAACACATTATACAACATTAGCAATAGGGCCAAGTACTCAAAGTTTATTAATTGAAGAAATCAAATTTGTGCTTTTAGGGCCAAGAATGCTAATGGCAATAATATTAACAAATACAGGAATGGTTAAAGAAACAATAATCAAATTTGATGAAGATATAACAGAAAAGCAAACTGAAACAATAAATTATATGTTTAATCAAAAATTAAAAGGTCAACCATTGGAAATTATAGATGTTCCACTAGAAGAATATTTGATAAAAGAAATGAAATATAGTGTAAAAGTTATAAAACCGATTATTGAGCAAATAAAAAAGGTAATTACAGAAGATAGAAAACTATATTTAGAGGGAACAAATAAGGCATTTGACTTGCCAGAATTCAATAGTTTAGCAGTTGCAAAGAACTTTGTAAATATAATTGATGAAAAAGATTTAATGACAGATATATTAAATTCAGGTTTTGCAAAAGATATTAATGTATATATCGGAGATGAAAACGAAAAAGAAGAACTAAAAGATTTTAGTATAATAACTTTTAAACATAAAGTAGGCGGAAAAGACATGGGCACCATTGGAATTATCGGACCGAAAAGAATGGATTACTCAAAAGTTATTTCTGTTATGAAATACATTAATAAGAAACTAAAAGATAAAGGAATTTAAAAATAGACTCTAATAAGCATATATGATTTATAAAAAACAAAATTAGTTATAGATATAAATATAATAGAAAAAGTTGGATTTTATAGAAATTATTAGAGTAAAAATAAAATGGAAAGAGGCGTTAAAATGGCTAATAAAAATGAAGAACTAGAAAAAGAAAAACAAGAGAATCAAGAAAAAAACGAAAGAAGCGAAAACAAAGAATTACAGGCAAAACAACAAGAACTAGATGAATTAACAGATAGATACAAAAGAATTTTGGCAGAATTTGAAAATCATAAAAAAAGAAGCCAAAAAGAAAGAGAAAGTTTGTATAATTCAATTTTAGGAGATGTTGTAGAAACTATTTTACCAATATTAGATAATTTAGAAAATGCAGTAAAAGTAGAAACAGCTGATGAAAACTATAAAAAAGGAATTGAATTAGTAGTAAAACAATTTCAAGATGTACTTAAATCAAAAGGAGTAGAAGAAATAAAAGCATTAGGAGAAACTTTTGATCCAGAAGTACACGAAGCAGTAAGCAGTGTTCAAGATGATTCAAAAGCAGAAAAAGAAATAGTTCAAGAATATAGAAAAGGCTACAAATTAGGACATAAAGTAATAAGACACTCTATGGTAGTAGTAGCAAACTAGATAAAAATTGTCAAAAGTGGTCAATAGGGACGCCCCTTTTTGACAACTAAATATAAATTAAAATTAAATATAAATTAAAATAAATAAAGTTGTCAAAAAGGGGCGTCCCTATTGACCATTTGGCAACAAAAGAAAGGATGATTTAAAATGGGAAAAATTATAGGTATTGACTTAGGAACAACAAACTCATGTGTAGCTGTTATGGAAGGAGGAGAACCAGTTGTTATACCAAATGCAGAGGGAAATAGAACAACTCCATCTGTGGTTGCTTTTAATAAAAATGGAGAAAGATTAGTTGGACAAATAGCAAAACGTCAAGCAGTTACAAATCCAGATAATACAATTATATCAATAAAAAGAAAAATGGGTACAGCAGATAAAGTTACAATAGAAGGAGATAAATTTACACCACAAGAAATTTCAGCAATGATTTTACAAAAATTAAAAGCTGATGCAGAAAATTATTTAGGACAAAAAATTACACAAGCTGTTATTACAGTACCAGCATATTTTAATGATAGTCAAAGACAAGCAACAAAAGATGCAGGTAAAATTGCAGGACTTGAAGTTTTAAGAATTATAAATGAGCCAACAGCAGCAGCTCTTGCTTATGGTATGGATAAAGAACAAGACCAAAAAATATTAATTTATGACTTAGGTGGAGGAACATTTGATGTTTCTATACTAGATATTGGTGATGGAGTATTTGAAGTTTTATCTACAAGTGGTAATACACATTTAGGTGGAGATGACTTTGATAATAAAATTATAGATTATTTAGTAGATGAATTTAAAAAATCAAATGGAATTGATTTAAAACAAGATAAAATGGCAATGCAAAGATTAAAAGAAGCAGCAGAAAAAGCTAAAATTGAATTATCAGGTGTTCAACAAACACAAATCAATTTACCATTTATTACAGCTGATTCAACAGGACCAAAACACTTAGATGTAACATTAACTAGAGCTAAATTTGAAGAATTAATTCATGATTTAGTAGAAGCAACTGCAGGTCCAGTTAACCAAGCATTAAAAGATGCTGGATTAACAGCAAATGATTTACACAAAGTATTATTAGTAGGTGGATCTACAAGAGTTCCAGCTGTTCAAGAAGTTGTAAAAAGAATAACAGGAAAAGAACCAGACAAAGGAATTAACCCTGATGAATGTGTTGCAATTGGTGCAGCAATTCAAGGTGGTGTTTTATCAGGAGATGTTAAAGACTTAGTATTATTAGATGTTACACCATTATCATTAGGTATTGAAACATATGGAGGAGTATTTACAAAATTAATTGAAAGAAATACAACAATACCAACTAAAAAATCACAAATATTTTCAACAGCAGCAGATGGTCAAACATCAGTAGAAGTACATGTGCTACAAGGAGAAAGAGAGATGGCTGCATATAATAAAACATTAGGAAGATTTCAATTAACAGGAATTCCAGCAGCACCAAGAGGAGTTCCTCAAATAGAAGTAACATTTGACATAGATGCAAATGGTATAGTTCATGTATCAGCAAAAGATATGGCAACAGGAAATAGCCAAGATGTAGCAATTACAGCGTCAACAAACTTAACAGACGAAGATATTGACAAGGCTGTTAAAGATGCAGAAGCACATGCTGAAGAAGATAAAAAGAAAAAAGAAGAAATTGAAGTTAAAAATAATGCTGAAAGCTTAATATATAACAGTGAAAAAACATTAAATGACTTAGGTGATAAAATAAGTGCAGAAGAAAAAGCAAAAGTTGAAACAGAAATAGATAATACTAAAAAAGCATTAGAAACAAATGATACAGAAAAAATAAAAGAAGCAACAGAAAAATTGACAAAAGTATTTTATGATATGTCAGAACAATTATACAAAAATGCAAATCCAAATGGAGCTCAAGGAACAAATGTAGACCCAAATGCAACAGCAGAGGGAGCAGATAATAACGCAAATGGTGAAAATGGAAATGTATATGATGCAGATTATAAAGTAGAAGATGACAAATAAAATCGAATGAAAAACGTCGTCTTACAGTGTTAAGTTACGAAAAAAATCTTTCGATATACTATAATTGTATTATCTTAAGATTTTTTTCTACCTTACCTAGTAATACTTGTTTTAGATTTGATTTAATAATATAGTTGCTATACAAAAATTTAAAACAGAATTTTTTAAATAGTGATGAACGAAGCGAAGTGGAGTGAAAGGAAAAGATGGCAGGAAAAAGAGATTATTACGAAGTATTAGGTGTTGATAAAAACGCAACAGATGACGAATTAAAAAAGGCATATAGAAAGATGGCTAAAAAATATCATCCTGATGCAAATCCAGATAACAAAGAAGAAGCAGAAAAAAAATTCAAAGAAGTAAACGAAGCTTATGAGACATTATCAAATCCTCAAAAGAGAAAAATGTATGATCAATTTGGACCAGATGGTCCACAAGGATTTGGTGGAGGTCAAGGACCTTTTGGTGGAGGATATTCTTATTCAACATCAGGATTTGATGGATTTGGAGATTTTGGAGACTTAGGAGATATATTTTCGTCATTCTTTGGTGGAGGATTTGGTGGTAGACAATCTTCAAGAAAAAATAATGGACCTAAAAAAGGTGCAGATTTAAATTTAAGTATGGATATTAGCTTTGAAGAAGCTTTTTTAGGGATTGAAAAAGAAATTATTATAAATAGAAACGAGACTTGTACAGTATGTAATGGTACAGGAGCTAAGCCAGGAACAAATCCTATAAAATGTCCAGACTGTCATGGAACAGGGCAGGTAACACAAGTACAAAATACTATTTTAGGTCAAGTACAAACTACTAGAACTTGTGGAAAATGTCATGGAACAGGAGAAGTTATTACTGATGTTTGTGATAATTGTAAAGGAAAAGGAACAGTAAGAAAACAACCAAAAATAAAAGTAAAAATACCAGCAGGAATTGACGATAATCAAACTGTAGTCCTAAGAGGAGAAGGAGAACCAGGTATAAAAGGTGGACCAAAAGGAGATTTATACATAACTCTTAGAATAAAAAAACATAGCATTTATACAAGAAAAGGAAACAATGTATTATGTGATATACCAATTACAATAACACAAGCTACATTAGGAGCAGAACTTGAAATACCAATGGTAGATGGAACTAAAGAAAGATACAAGATACCAGAAGGAACACAAACAGGAACTAAATTCACAATTAAAAATAAAGGATTTAAATATGTAAACTCTCAATCAGAAGGAGACTTTATATTCACAGTACAAGTACAAACACCAAAAAGACTAACAAGAGAACAAAGAGAACTACTTGTAGAACTTGCAAAAACAATGAACGAACAACCACCTGTAAAAAAGAGAGGAATATTTGGATAAAGTTGTCAAGAGGGACGCCCCTATTTGACAACTTTTTTATATAAATGATCTTACGGCTAAGCTGGGGCATAATTACTGTTATAGGAAAAATTGGAGAATCGTGGATTTCTTTATTTTTCCTATAAGATAAAGCATTTCACACAAATTTACTTTGTAAATTTGGCGACGAACAAAGAAGTGACGTGTAAACAATCTAAAAGGTCAAAAAAATCACAAAAAATAAAACTTACATGTTTAAAATTTGTATATAATAATTCGCAAAATTGGAAAATGAATTAATGTTGTTAAAAATAAAAATAGAAAAAAGGTGTTTTTAGGAATACTAAAAAATAAAGTTGTCAAAAAGGGGCGTCCCTCTTGACAGCCCTCTTGACAACTATGATATCAAAAATAAAATGGTCAAAAAAGGGCGTCCCTTTTGACAAGAATTTAAATAAAATGTATAATAAGGGAAATAAAAAACTATAAGATAAAGGGAGAAAAAATTGAAGAGAAAAAAAGTGTTGTTTATTTCAAGTACAGGTGGACATTTAAATGAATTGCTACAGTTGTCTCCATTGTTTGAGAAATATGATTACAAGATTATAACAGAAAAGGACAAGGCAAATGAGAAACTAAAAGAGGAGTATGGAGAGAATTTATATTTTTTACCATATGGGACAAGGGCGAAATTGTTTACTTATATTTTTAAGTATTTTTATTTGTGTTTAAAAACTATATATTTATATTTTAAAATTAGACCAAAAGTAATTGTAACTACAGGAACACATACTGCTGGACCAATGTGCTATTTGGGAAAAATGTTTGGAAGTAAAATTATTTATATAGAGACATTTGCAAATAGAAATAAAAAAACTGCTACTGGAAGATTAATATATCCAATTGCAGATTTATTCATTGTACAATGGGAAGAAATGTTAGAATTATATCCAAAAGCTGTATATGGAGGATCAATTTATTAAAACGGAGGAAAAAATAAATGATATTAGTGTTATTAGGAACACAAAATAATAGTTTTCATAGATTGCTAGAAGAAATTGAAAGAAACTTACAAAATGGAACAATAGATGAAGAAGTAATTGTACAAGCTGGTTATACAAAATTTGAGTCTAAAAATATGAAGATATTTGATTTAATTCCAAAGGAAAAATTAGAAGAATTGCAGAAAAAAGCAGATTTAATTATTACACATGGAGGAGTAGGCTCAATAATTTCTTCAATAGAAAAAAATAAAAAAGTTATTGCTGTACCTCGTTTACATGAGTATGGGGAACATGTAAATAATCATCAAAAAGAAATTGTAAGTGACTTTGATAAAAAAGGTTACATCATTGGAATTGAGAGAGTTGAAGAGGTAGAAGAAGCATTACATAATGTAAAAAGCTTTGTGCCTGTAAAATATGCACATAACAATGAAAAAATGTTGAAAATTATAGAAAAATTTATTGATGAAAATTAAAATCAAGAACTAATTAAAATAACACAAAATAAAACTAAACACAAAATGAAACAATAAAACAAAAAAAGAAACTAAACTAAAAAACAAATAAACTGTAAACTAAATAAAACAAAATAACATTAGTTCAAAGAAAAACAGTTATATTAATTGCATTTTATGGAAAGGAAAGAATTAATAAGCATGAATGAAGATAGAATTATTAGTCCAGAATTAGAAGATGCAGGAGAAGAAAGATTAGAAACATCTCTAAGACCACAGACATTAGAAGAATATATTGGACAAGATAAAGTAAAACAAAATATGAAAGTATATATAGAAGCTGCCAAAAAAAGAGAAGAAGCCTTAGACCATGTGCTATTATATGGACCTCCAGGACTGGGAAAAACTACACTTTCTAATATTATAGCAAACGAGATGGGAGCAAATATAAAAATAACATCAGGGCCAGCTATAGAAAAACCAGGCGATTTAGCCTCTCTTTTAACAAACTTAGCAGAGCATGATGTACTTTTTATAGATGAAATACATCGTCTAAGTAAAAATGTAGAAGAAATTTTATATCCGGCATTAGAAGATTATACAATAGACATAATGATAGGTAAAGGACCAACAGCAAGGTCAATTAGATTAGATTTACCCAAATTTACATTAATAGGAGCAACAACAAAAGCTGGCTCTTTAACAACACCATTACGAGACCGTTTCGGAATAGTAAATAGATTGGAATTATATACTACAGAAAACTTAAAAAAGATTGTAACTAGATCTGCTAAAATATTAGATATAGGAATAGATGGACAAGCGGCAGAAGAAATAGCTAGAAGATCAAGGGGAACTCCTAGAATTGCTAATAGATTATTAAAAAGAGTAAGAGATTATGCAATGGTTTTAGGAGATGGTATAATAGATTTAAAAATTACAAAACATGCTTTGAATAAGCTAGAAATAGATGAATTAGGCTTAGACGAAATAGATAGAAAAATACTAGATACTATGATTGTACAATATGCAGGAAGACCAGTAGGCATAGAAGCATTGGCGGTTACTATAGGAGAAGAAGTTGACACAATTGAAGATGTATATGAACCATACTTAATTCAAATTGGTTTTTTAGCAAGAACATTAAGAGGAAGAATGGTATTACCACCAGCTTATAAACATATGGGATATGAATATAATGGAGAAAGTGGACAACAAAGTTTTATATAAACATAACAACAAAATATAATAATGAAATTAACAATAAAAAATTGACAATAAAATATAATAACAAAATTAATAAAGAAGTATAAAAATGAAATCAACAAAAAATGAATGTAGCAAATTTTACAAAGCTACAAGTGCTTTATTAGAAAGGGCTGAAAAATGAAAAAAATATTAAGTTACAAAAAGGAAATTTTATTATTTTGCTTTATATTTATCTCCATATTTTCCACAATTGCTGTAGAACCAATAACAGATTTAGATGAATTATGGAATTACAATGTAGCAAGAGCTATTTCAATGGGACTTATACCATATAAAGATATAAGTATGATTACAACACCATTATTACCAATGATAGCATCCTTATTTTTAAATGTAATAGCAAACGAAGTAATTGTTACTCGAATGTTAGCAAGTTTAATTGGAACTGGTGTTATATTCTGCATATATAAAATTTTTACAAAGATAATAAAAGAAGAAAACCTAAGTCTTATTGCTACTGCATTAATAGGAATATTATTTAAAGATGTATATGCTTTAGATTATAACTTTTTTGTAGTATTAATTGCATTAATTATTTTATATAAAGAAATAAAACTACAAAATGTATCCAAAACTATAAAAGATGAAGTACAAGACAAAAAGATAAAAAATAAAGTAAAAATACAAAATTTAATAATAGGAATTTTAGCGGGACTGGCATTTTGTACAAAGCAAAGTACAGGAGCAATATTATCAATGGTTGTAGCAATATATCCATTACTACAAATTGAGAAAAAAGAAGAAATAAAAGAATACTTTAAACAAACATTAGTAAGAATAGTAGGAATTATTATACCAATTTTAATATTTTTTACATATTTAATTTTAACAAAATCATTAGCAGATTTTATAGATTATGCAGTATTAGGAATTTCAACATTTACAAATAAAATTCCATATATTCAGTTATTTAATAATGAATTATTGCCAATAAGAATACTTGCAGGAGTAGTTCCATTAACAATATTTATATTGGGAATAGTTATTATTATAAATAATTTAATAAAAAACAAAACTAATAATATTAAAAACATAGTATTACTTTTTATGTATAGCATATCAATTATAATTACAATGTATCCAATTTCAGATAAAGTTCATTTTTTAATGGGAAGTACAATAACAATAATTAGTTTAGTTTATTTAATATTTTTAGTTGGCAATTTTTCATACTCAAAAATACCATATAAGAAAAAGAAGAAAACTTATAAAATTCTTAGCTTTATGTTTTGGTTAATTATACTTGTTAGAATAGTTTTATTTGATATAAACAATGTTAGAGAATACTTAAACATAGAAAAAAATTATGAAATCAATCACTATAATTATATAGAAGTAGCTGATTATTTAAAAGAAAAAATAAATGTAGTTGATGAATTTATTCTTAAGCAAGAAGAAAATGGTAAAAAGGTATATATTTTGGATGCAGAAGCAGCGGTGTATATGATTCCAATTGATAAATATAATAAAAACTATGATTTGTTTTTAAAGGGCAACTTAGGAAAAGATGGAGAAAATGGTGTGATTTTAGACATACAAAATGAAGAAGAAAATGTAGTATATTTAATACGTAAACCACATATGAACTTTAATTGGCAAACTCCAACAAAAGTAATCGAATATGTAAGAGAAAACTTAGAAAAGATTGGTGAAGTCAGCATTTTTGATATTTATGAGTAAGAGTTAAAAAATTAAAAACTTAGTTAAAAAATAGTAGCAAGTAAGGGAGGAAAAATTACTAGTTATCTATAATTAATATAGTATTCTATGAATAATATAAGCTAGTAAAAAAGTATATGAAAGATAAAATAATTGAAAAAATAGAACAAAATAAAATGAAGATAATAATTGTTGCAATTATTCTATTTGGATTTTTAATTAGATTAGTAAATATATCAAATGTTCCAAATGCTTTGAATTGTGACGAAGCTTCAGCAGGGTATGAAGCATATTCAATATTAAACTATGGAATAGATAGAAACGGTAATTTTTTACCATCATTTTTAGTTGCTTGGGGAAGCGGACAAAATGCTTTACTTTCTTATATAATGATACCTTTTATAAAAGTATTAGGTCTAACTACATTAGCAATTAGACTTCCAATGGCAATTTTAGGATGTATTTCTCTAGTTATAATTTATTTGTTATTAAAGAAAATATCAAATCAAAAAATAGCAACTATAGGACTTGCATTTTTTGCAATTTGTCCATGGCATGTAATGAAAAGTAGATGGGGATTAGAATCTAATTTATTTCCTGATTTGATTTTAATTTTTGCGTATTTATTAATAAAAGGATTAGAAGACAAAAATAAGATTCTATATTATTTATCATTTGTAATAGCAGGAATATCGGCATATTCATATGGAACATCATATTATTTTTTACCAGTATTCTTAATTCCACTATTATTTGTACTAGTAAAAAAAGAAAAGATTACTATAAAACAAGCAATTATTTCAATAGCAATTGTTGGAATAGTATCTTTACCGATAATTTTATATGTAGTAATAAACACATTAAATTTACCACAAATTAATTTGCCATTTTTAACTGTACCAAAATTAGAAGTTAATAGATATAAAGAATTGACATCTATTTTTTCTTCTCAATTTTTTACAGTAGCAATTAAAAACTTTGTAGATAGTATGAGAATTTTAATTACACAAACAGATGGGCTTCCATGGAATAATGTTATACCATTTGGTACAATTTATCTATTCTCTACAGTATTTACACTAATAGGAATATTTAATTGCTTCAGAAAAAACAAAAAAATTGATATAAAATACAACTACTTATTTAATATTTGGTTTATTGTATGTATTATTTTAACATTTATTTGCGAACCAAATATAAATCGTTTAAATATTATAATGATACCAATAATTTATTATACAGTTGTAGGAATATATATATTTATAAATCATTTTGCAAAAAAAGAAACTCAAAAGAAAATTGCAATAGGTATAATTACTCTTTATATAATATCATTTGTATTATTTATGTTTAAATATACACAAGAAGATTATGATACATATGGTACATTTTCTGGAGATTTAGAAGAAGTAATGAATTATGTTGGAAATATGCCAGATAAGCAAATATATTTTACAGAAGATATGAATTATATTTATGTTTTATTTTATACAAAATATAATGTAAGAGATTATGTAGAAACAGTTGAATATGAGAATAAATATGTAGAATTTAGAAAAGTAAACTCTTTTGGAAATTATCATTTTGAAGACTTCAAAGATTTGGAAGATAAAGAGGAAAATGTATATGTAATTCCTAAAAAAGATATGAAAAAATATAATTTAGATGAAAGTAAATTTGATACTACAGAATTTAAAAGATATATGGTTGTTGAATGCAAGTAAAATAAAAATATATCAGAAAATAGGATTAGGAAATTAAAAAACAATTAATGAAAGAAATGGAGGAGAAAAATGAAATTATTAATACATACATGTTGTGCACCATGTAGTGTATATTGTATAGATTCTTTAAGAAATGAAGGAATAGAACCTACTGTATATTGGTATAACCCTAATATTCATCCATATATGGAATATAAGGCAAGAAGAGATACATTAAAAGAATACACAAAAAGTATAAATGTAGAAGCAATATTCGAAGAAGAATATGGATTAGATAATTTTTGTAAAAATGTAATTGGAGATTTACAAAATAGATGTCAAAATTATTGCTACAAAGTGAGATTAGAGCAAACTGCGAAATATGCAAAAGAACATGGATATGATGCAATTTCTACAACACTTTTAGTAAGTCCTTATCAAAAACATGATGTTTTAAAAGAACAGGGAGAAGATATTGCAAAGAAATATGGGTTAATGTTTTTGTATAGAGATTTTCGTGTTGGCTTTAGAGAGGGACAAGCTAAGGCTAGGGAGTTAGGTTTATATATGCAGAAATATTGTGGTTGTGTTTTTTCAGAGGAAGATAGATATAGTAAGCAGATTGAAAAGGATAAACAAAAAAACATGAATGAATAAAACAAATAGTAATTTGAAAGTGAGGTATAATCTATGAAAAAATATAAAATTGCATCATTGCTGATGTTTATACATGGAGCGTTTATGGAAATAGGAGGATGTTTAGCACTCATACCTGTATTTGTTATAGGTAGTGATAAGTTTGATATAAATCAATATATTTCTTTTATTGTTCCATATTTTAAAGATAACATGAATTTGATGCTTGTAATGGGAGCAATTTACGGAGTTGTAAGAGTTATCGGTGCAGTTGGATTATGGAAAAATAGAATGTGGGGATTAGTATTATCAGTAATAAATTGTGTAATTACAATGGCTTTAATGATGTTTATGCTACCAGCAGGAATAATGGATGGAATACTTGCAATTACTGCTTTAATTTTAATCTTGACACAATATTTTGAAAATAAAAAAATTATAGACTAACAAATTACAAGTTATAGATATATAGAAAAGGAGATGAGAACATGAGGAATAATTTGATAGAAAATAATAATGAAATAATAATTTATACAACTGATGATGGTCAAGTCGATATTGAAGTAAGATTAGAAGATGAAAATGTATGGCTTACACAAAACACAATGGCAGAATTATTTGATACTACAAGAAATAATATAACAATGCATATAAAAAACATTTTTGAAGAAGGAGAATTACAAGAAAAATCAGTTAGTAAGGAATCCTTACTAACTGCTAAAGATGGAAAAAATTATAAAACTAAATTTTATAATTTAGATTTAATTATATCAGTAGGATATCGCGTAAAATCAGTTCGTGGTACACAATTTAGGATATGGGCAAACAAAGTAATAAAAGAATATCTAATAAAAGGATATAATCTTAATGTGAAAAGATTCAAAAATAATGGTGGTGGAACATATTTTGAAGAAGTGTTAGAAAAAATTAGAGATATTCGTTCATCTGAAAAAGTATTTTGGAGAAAAATATTAGATATTTATGCAACAAGTGTAGATTATGATGCAAAGAATGAACAAACAAGAGAGTTTTTTAAGACTGTACAAAATAAAATGCATTACGCAGTTCATGGTAATACAGCAGCAGAAGTAATATTCAAAAGAGTAGATAGTGAAAAAGAAAACATAGGTTTAACAAATTTCAAGGGAAATATTCCTACTAAAGCAGAAACTGAAATTGCCAAAAATTATTTATCAGAAAAAGAACTAGATATGTTAAATAGAATGGTATCTGCATACTTAGATGTTGCAGAGATTAACGCTTTAAATATGCATGCAATGACAATGAAAGAATGGATAAAAGAATTAGATGACTTTTTAACAATGACGCATAAAAGTATTTTAGAAGGTGCTGGAACAATATCACACGAAAAAGCATTAGAAAAAGCACATGAAGAATATGATAAATATATGAAAAATCATTTAACACAGGCAGAAAAAGATTATTTGGAAATAATGGGCGAAGATATTAAAAAATTGAAATAAAATAGGAGGTTATATATAATAACCGCAAAAACTTTAAAACCTTATGTATGAGTACTTGCATAAGATTATAGAAATATCTTATGTCTAAGAAAAAAAATGAAATTACAATTCGTTCAAGTGCGGCTGAATATTTAACATATGTTGCGGCTATTGGAGATAATCCAGAATCAATAGAGTAAGATATGAAGATGAAAATATATGGCTTACTCAAAAAATGTTATCTACTATATATGGCGTTGAAATAAATACAATAAATTATCATATAAAAAAAATCTATGAAGATAATGAGTTAAATGAAGATTCAACTATTCGAAATTTTCGAATAGTTCAAAAAGAAGGGAATAGAGAGGTTTCAAGAGATATAGCACATTATAATCTTCAAATGATAATAGCAATAGGATTTAAAGTTGATAATGAAAGGGCTGTACAGTTTAGAAAATGGGCTAATCAAATTGTAAAAGACTACACAATAAAAGGTTGGGTAATGGATGATGAACGTCTAAAAAATGGAGGTTCAATTTTAACAGAAAAATACTTTGAAGAACAATTAGAACGTATAAGAGAAATACGAATGTCAGAAAGGAAATTTTATCAAAAAATTACTGATATATATGCAACTTCAATAGAATATATATTTCTGATTTTGACCAGCTTGTTATAGATAGTAAAAAGATAAAAGAGAATAAATAATTTGTGGTCATATAGTAATTTGTAAGGTGAATTATGAAAATATGAATAATAGAAAATATTTCAGAAGCTTTTATAAATTGGAGATACATTTATGAAAAGTACGAAAAAATAGACTCATTAGATTTTATGTTTTTAGATGAATTATGTAATTACTTAGATGCAAAAGCCAAAGAATTAATTTTAAAAAATTATAATTATGACGTAAATAAAGATATACGTTAAGTAAGGAAAAAGTAGTAATTAGTTATTTTTTAATATGAACAAATGTTATGAAATCCCCAAATATAGTAAGTAATGAATAAATTACAATTAATATGTAAAATATAATATAGTAATTTATCTAACATAAAAAGCAAGACTGAATTCATTAGAATCCAGTCTT
>CAUWIY010000004.1:0-106049 GCA_963559065.1 uncultured Clostridia bacterium | reverse complement strand
TCAATATTTTATTTTCAATATACTTGTGACATATCTATTTTAAACCTATATTTTTTAAATTTCTACAAGAATTAAATCATCTCCTATACACTTTATATTTTTCCATGGAATTACTATATCATTATTAGATGAAAATAGATTTATAATTTTGTTACTTCCAGGAACTATTATAGATGTTATTATTCCTGTTTCTAAATCAGCACATACATCTTGAACATACCCCAATCTTTTTCCATCTGTAATATTAACTACTTCTTTATGTTTAAAATCCAATCCTTTATCTTGCATTTTATCCCCCTTTCACTTTTTCTAGTTTATCCAAAAATCAAAAACTATTTTTATTAATTCCCTTTTATCCTACTTGTTCATAGCAAAATTAGAATTTTTTTACTTTATTAATCACATTTTTATTGCTCATTTATCCTAAAATCAAAAGTTTTTTCATTGACATATGATTCTTTCATATTTTCATATAATAAATATCAAATCTTTTTCTAATATATTCATTTTTTTATAAATTTATTTCCTATATTTTTGCTTTTCTAATTTTCCTATTCTCTAAAATTTATTTCTATATTTTTAAAATATTCTTTTTTACTTATTTAATTTATAACTTTTACTAAAATATCTTTTTTAATTTCTATAATAATACGAAAAAAAATTAAAGTAAAATGTTTTATTTTTTACTTTAATTTTTTATATTTTTTAATTAATTATTTATAAAGTCTTCTAATATGGTCAATCGCATTTTTTTCTAGCCTTGACACTTGTGCTTGTGATATACCTATTTCATTTGCCACTTCCATTTGTGTTCTTCCATCAAAAAATCTCTTTGTTACAATCATTTTTTCTTTTTCATTTAATTTTTTCATAATTTGCATTATAGTCATTTTTTCTGTCCATGCTTCATCTGTATTTTTGCTGTCTTTTACTTGATCCATAATATATATATTTTCTGTTCCATCATTATAAACCGGTTCTTGCAAAGAAACTGGGTCTTGAATAGCATCAAAGCTTAAAGCAATTTCTTCTCTTGTTACTCCTAATTCTTTTGCAATTTGTTCTATTGTTGGTTCTTTTCCATGTTCTTTTGTATATTTTTCCTTAAATTGCATTGATTTATATGCTAAATCTCTTACTGACCTGCTTACTCTTATACTATTATTATCTCTTAAATATCTTTTTACCTCTCCTATTATCATTGGTACAGCATAAGTTGAAAATTGAACATTTTGACTTAAATCAAAATTGTCTATTGCTTTTATTAATCCTATACATCCGACTTGAAATAAATCGTCTGCATTTTCTCCTCTTCCATAAAATCTTTGTATAACGCTTAATACTAGCCTTAAATTTCCATTTATAAATGTTTGTCTTGCGTCTTCATCTCCGTTTTTTATTTTAATAAATAATTCTTCTTTTTCTTTTTTTGTTAGTAAAGGTAGTTTTGATGTATTAACACCACATATTTCTACTTTATTTAACAAGAAAAAACCCCCTTTTAGAAATACTATTGTTTTTTAACTTTCTCCTATTATTTCCAAAAGAGTGTTGTATTATACTTTTTATTATTTTTTATATTTTATTTATCCTGTCTTGCTCATAATGTCTTTTTTCATTTTGCTTATTATTTTCTTTTCTAACCTTGATATATAACTTTGTGAAATACCGCAATTCATCTGCAACTTCTTTTTGTGTTTTTTCTTTTCCTGTTTTGAATCCAAATCTCATTTCCATTATATTTTTTTCTCTATCATTCAATTTTAATATAGATGCTTTTAACAATTTTTTATCTACTTCATCTTCTAAATTTCTTGATGTGATATCTGGGTCTGTTCCTAATATGTCAGATAATAATAATTCATTTCCGTCACAATCTTTATTTAATGGTTCATCTATCGAAATTTCTCCCTTTATTTTATTATTTTTTCTTAGATACATTAATATTTCATTTTCAATACACCTTGAAGCATATGTTGCTAATTTGATATTTTTGTTCGATTTGAATGTATTTACTCCTTTCATTAAACCTATTGTTCCTATTGATATTAAATCTTCTATTCCTATTCCTGTGTTTTCAAATTTTTTAGCTATATATACAACAAGTCTTAAATTTCTTTCTACTAAAATTTGTCTTGTTTTTAAATTATCTTCTTCTGCTAATTTTTTTATTAATTCTTCTTCTTCTTTTTGTTCTAGTGGTGGAGGCAGTGTTTGGCTTCCTGCAATATAAAATATAGGTAGGTATTCTATTTCATTTTCATCATTAATATATTTGGCACATATTGTATTTAAATTATCCATGCCTTTTCTTAATAATTGAATAATACTCATATTTTCCCTCCATTCTTATTTTGTTTTAATTTTTATGAATATAAGTCTATACCTAATAAAGCATCATATTCTCCTCTTTTAGTTAATGATTTGTTATAAATTCCGATAATTGCTTCTTTTTTTTCTCTTGTATCTTCTCCTAATATTTCTACCGAATCTGCTTTTATTCCCATTAACATTCCATTTTGTTTTCCTAATGAGGCAAAAGGTATGACTTTTAATTTAGATATGTATTCTTTTTTTATATCTTCTGGTATTTTTTTTAAATCACCTCCCAAAATTAAATCTATATTATTCAATATTTCTTTTGGAATTATATTATATAATTTTGTATATTCTACTACAATAACAGGTAATCCTGATATTGGTTCTTTCAACATATTTCCTGTATCAACCATTGCATTTAAATATATATCTTTTTTATTTAATGTTATTTTCGCTTTACAAAACATATCTTTTTTACTTATTTTGTTTTTAGCTATTTTGAATGATATTATTATGATGATTGTTCCCAATATTGCTCCCAAAAATATAACTTTTAATGTATAAGAACCTGCATACATTCCATTTTTTATAATAATATTTTGTGGTTTTAGTACATAAATTAAATATGTTGCTACTCCTCCAAAAGTAAATGTAGTTAAGTAAAAAAACAATAGTTGTTTCCACATATTCTTTATGTTTTGTGGATAAAAAGATACATATACAATTATTATAGATAAAATAAATTTTAAGATTATATTTGAATAAATATTTATTTTTAACCAATATTCTGTTACTGCATATATTGCTCCAATTAAACTTCCAAAAAATAATCTACTGTATTTAATTTTTGTTTTTGCTATAATTCCTGTTGCATATAAAATAATATAATTCATAATTAGGTTTTCTAGTATAATTACATCAATATATATTGTCATATATCTCACCTACTTTTGATATTTTACTATAGCAAATGTACAAAGTCTGTCTTTTTATAATGTAGAAAAAAAGAAATAATCGGTAAATATCGATTATTTCTTTTAGTTTTTTATTTTTTTCTGTTTTTTGTTTTTTAAATCTACATATTTTTATTTTTATTTTTTCTTAAAAATGATGGAATGTCTAAATCATTTGTAGATGTAGTTGTTTCTGGAGTTGATGGAATTGAATTGATTTTCTTTTCCCATGTTTTTGATACGATATTATCTACTCCAATACTAGAAATATTATTTTCTTGTTTTTCAAATCCTGTAGCAATAACTGTTATTTGGATTTCATCTTGCATACTGTGATCTGTAACTGTACCAAATATGATGTTTGCTTCTGGGTCTACACTACGTTGAACTAATTCTGCAGCTGTGTTAACTTCATGTAATCCTAAGTCTTCTCCACCTGTTATATTTATAATAACTCCTTTTGCTCCTTCTATTGATGTTTCTAATAATGGACTTTGTATTGCTTCTTTAGCTGCGTCTTCTGCTCTGTTTTCTCCTGATGCTCTACCAACTCCCATATGTGCCATTCCTTGATTTAACATTATTGTTTTTACATCCGCAAAGTCTAAGTTTACAAGTCCTGGTACAGCAATTAAATCTGATATACCTTGTACACCTTGTCTTAGTACATCATCCGCCATTTTGAATGCTTCAATAATAGATGTTTTTCTATCAATAATTTGTAATAATTTATCATTTGGTATTACAACTAAAGTATCTACTTTTCCTTTTAAGCTTTCAATTCCACGTTCTGCTTGTGAAAGTCTTTTCTTTCCTTCAAATGTAAATGGTTTTGTTACAACACCTATTGTTAATATTCCCATTTCTTTTGCTATTGAAGCAACTATTGGTGCAGCTCCAGTTCCTGTTCCTCCACCCATTCCGGCAGTAACAAATACCATATCAGCTCCTCTTAAGATTTCAGCAACTTCTGATTTGCTTTCTTCAGCTGATTGTGCTCCAATGTCAGGATTTGCTCCAGCTCCTAATCCTCTTGTTATTTTTTCTCCAATTTGAATTTTTGTATTTGCTTTAGATTGTTGTAGTGCTTGTCTATCTGTATTAACAGCGATAAAGTCTACTCCTTTTATTCCAGACTCAATCATTCTATTAACAGCATTATTTCCAGCTCCACCAACACCAATTACTTTTATTGTTGCTGTTCCATCCATCATTGTTATATTATTCTCTTCATATTCCATCATTTAGTTTTCCTCCCTTTCTTAAAACTGCTCCACTTTTTATAACAGTTTTTGGATTCAGAATAAGTAATTTTCTGTATCCTTTAATTCATTTATTTTTAAAATTAATAACAAATTTAACTATAAAAAAATTCTTTTATTCTTTCCCATATATTTTTTAATATATTTTCATTAGATTTTGTATCTATACTGCTTGATACTGTTTTTGCAAATGGTCTTGCTGCTATATATCTTATTAAAGCATAACTTATTCTATAGCTTGGTTTAGTTGCTCCTATTAATCTTCCTGTTGATATTTTAACTGGAATATTTAAATTAATTTTTCCAGCGACATCACTTTTGCTGATATTTACTATTCCTTGTCCTGTTAATACTACATTATTTATTTTTGGTTTTATACCTTGATTTGTTAATTCTTTGTTTATGATTAAAAACATTTCTTCAACTCTTGCTTCAATAATTTCTATTAATTCTGAGCTTTTTATAATTTTATTCTTATTATTATCTTTGCAAGTATTTAATATTATGTCATTGTCGTTGTCTATGAATGATTTTAATGCCAGTCCATATTGTCTTTTTAATTTATCTGCTTCTTCTTCTGAAATATTAAGCACTAATGCTATATCATTTGTTATATTGTCTCCTCCTAATGGAATTGAATTTGTATATACAAATGTTGAGCCCTCAAATACCCCTATATCTGTGTTTTCTGCTCCAATATCTATAATTGCTATATTATCATGTAATTCGTTTTTATCTAATATTAGATTTCTTTCTGCTAATGTTTCTGGTACTATTCCATCTATTTCTAGTCCCGCTTTTTTAAATATGTTTGTTAATTGTCTTATATAGTCTTTATCTGCTAAAATAACTTGTGCACTAATTGTAAAGCTTGAGCTTAAACTTCCTACTGGATCTGTTACGATTGTTCCGTTTTCTAATATAATTTTATCTGGTACAATGTCTATTAATGTTTTTCCATCTGGTATCTCAATATCTTTTACTTGCATTATCGCACTTTGTACATCTCTGATAGAAATTCCAGCATATTTGTCTTTTACATCTTTTGTTATACTGTTTTGTACTATAGTAACATATTTACCTGGGATTGTTACATATGCTGAATTAATTTTTAAGTTTGTTTCATTCTCGGCATCTTGTATTGTTTTTGCTAAACTTAGACTAATCTCTTCTTCATTTATTATTTTTCCCTTTTTTAATCCACTACATTTATATGATGTACTACATATGGTTTCAATTTGCTCAAAATTGTTGACTTCTCCTACAACTGTAGCAACTCGTGTTGTTCCTATGTGTACACCAACTATAATATCACCTATTGCCAAGTTAATTCCTCCATTTATTAGAATAATTACTAGTTGTATTTATATTACATTTTAAAAAAAATGTCAATAGAATTTGTTATATTTCTGTAATATTTTTGTAATGTTTTTGTAATATATCGTTTTTTGTAATATTTCCTGATAATTTATACACCAATTGTTAAAAAAAATCAATAGTTTAAATTTAAAAAGGAGCTTTTCTTTGCTCCTTAAATTAAGAATTGTTTGTTTCTTTGTTGTTTATATTTTCTTTATTATTTCCGCTTTTGATTTTTTCTAATTTTTCTGACCATTTTTCAACATAATATCTTCTTATTATTCCTAAATTCATAAACATTCTCCATACAAAAACAACTATTGCTGCTAAATATATATCTACGTTTAGTTTTTCTCCTAAGACTGTTAATGCTATTGCTAAAATGGCATTTCCAAAAAATCCCGAAATAAAAATTTTCATATCAAACTTTTTATTTATTACAGATGCAATTCCTCCAAATACTGAATCTAGTGCTGCAATAATTGCAATTGCTAAATAACTAGAGTATGTATATGATATAATTGGAGCATTTAGTCCTACAATTGCACCTAAAACACACGCTATTATAATTACTAAAAATATCATTTTTATCCTTCCTTTTATCTTTTATATTATTGCATATATTTATATCCAATTTCTTTGTTGTATTTTGGTATTGATATTTTATCATCTTTGTTTATTTTAACATCAAATCCCCATTTTTTTAGTTCATCTGCATAGCCACCATTTCCAATTAATGTACTTGCAAGATATGATGAATCTCCTATTGCTTTTATAATATATGGTGAAAATATTCTTTGTTGATTTACTCTTATAATCGATTCATTTACATATACTATATCAGATGTATTAATAATTCTTTCTTCATTTATAGATATTGCTTCTGCTCCTGCTGATTTTAAATAATCTACAATAATTAATAGGTCTTCTGCTGTTATTTTATAGTCATTATTTTTAGAATCATCTAATGTTATAACTATTCCTGGCCCTTGTACATCTGTTTTTCCTAAATATAAATTAACCTTTTCTAATTCTTGTTCAACTAGTTTAGATGATTGTTCTGTTGATTGCTCATTTTGTTTATACTCTTCTAGTTTACTTCTTTTTTCTTCATATTGTTCTTCTGCTTCATTGTATTTTTCTTTCCAATCTGCAAGTTCTGTTCTTAGTTCTTCTTCTCTCATAGTTTCTATTGATGTAATGTCTGTTTCGTTAACTACTTTAAACTGCATAAACATTATTGTCATAAGAGCAAAACATGCAATTGCTATTGTGATAACCACTGTTATTTTGCCTTTTTTCATAATCTTTCCGTTATTCTGTCAAACGGCTCCTTTCTCTATACTAATTTACACTTTTTGCATATTTAAATTTTAATACTCCTGTATATTTTGGTATAGTTATATTATTTGATTTGTCTAAATCTACTTCTAGTTCTCTTTCTCTTAAAAGTTTTAAATATCCCCCTGGCCTGTCTAAATTTGCTAGTGTTTCTGGTAAGCCTATTGCTTGAATTACAAACGGTGAACCTATTCTTTCTCCATTTATATTAATAATATTTCCTCCGCAAATTATCGCTGTTGTTGATACTACTCTTTGTCCATTTATTGAAATTGCTTCTGCACCTGCGTTCTTTAATTCATTTACTATTCCTAAAATGTCTTTATCGTGAACAAGTAATTCGCTTGATAACAAAGAATTTCCCGTATCTAGCTTACTATCTGAAACATTAATTATTACTCCTGGGCCTTTTACATCAGTTAATCCTAACATTTTATTTCCATCTGTAATTTGGTTTTTAGTTTCTTCTAATTCCGAATTATTAGTTGTTGCTTTTGCTATCTCTGTCTCTAATTCTTCATTAATTTTTTCTATGTCTTTAATTTTATTATCATATTTTTCTTTATACTTTAGAACTTCTGCTCTTAAATTATTTTCTGTATAACTTTGCGTTACCGCTGTATTTGTGCTTTTTACTGTTTTTACTTGTATGCAAATACCTGCAGTTAATGCAAAACACATAATTCCTAATATAAGGCATATTCCTTTCTTATTTGTCATTCTTCATCATTCCTTTTTATACTTCAACACTTTCCCTAAATCTAGGTTTAAAGTTATTATTTAAGTCTCCATCTACATAGATGTAACCTTCTTTTCCCTCATTTTTTTCTAAAATAGCTTGTACATATAACATTTTATTACTTAGGTTTGTTTTATCTCCTAAATATACTGTTTTCTTTTCCTCTGCTATATACATTGTATATTGATTTTTGTTAGTTATATCTATGTTAGTTATTTTTGTATCTAATTCATAATTTTGGGCAATATTCATTATTTGCATTACCACTTCTAACTTTTCTAAGTCTTCTGTTTGTAGTCTGTTTCCTGGTACAATCTGGTCCTCTGGTGTGGATATTCCTTGTATTGTTGGTGCTTCTATTTTTTGTTCTGATGTTTCTAAAATATATCCTTGTTTATTTATGTATATGTATCCATTTAAAAATTCTACATTAAAGTCTTTTTTCCTTTCTTGCACTTGAATTTGTATTTGGTTTGGAAGTTTTCTTTCTATTTTTACACTTTCTATATAAGGATTTTCTTTTATTTTGTTTATTGTCTTATTTTTACTAAATTGAAATATATTTTGTCCTGTAGAAAGTTCTGATAAACTAACAATTGTTTCACTTGCAATTTGTTCGTTATTATTAACATTTATTGTTTGGATTTGAAAAATTGGTGATACCAAAGCAAAAACTATTGCACCTGCTATAATAATTATTAGCGCTGTACATTTTAATATTGTTTTTATTCTTTTTTTCTTTTTTAATATTTTTTGTTGTTTTCTAGTTATTTTTTCTTCATTTTGTTGTTTCATTTTTTGATGATTTTTATTAATCATTCCTAAAACAATTTCTGTCTCATTGTCAAATACTTTTTCTTCATTTTTAATTTCTTGCTTTTGCCTTATTCTTTTTTCTCTTTCTTTTTTCTTTTTCTTCTCAGTTTGTTCTATTTTCTTAAAATCTTCTTGTTTTGACAAATAAAACATATTGTCTATATTTTCTTTTTGCTTTTGGTTCAATATTTTCACCTCCAATATCTTCTTGTATTTTAACAGATATTGTTTATTTTTTCCATAGTTTTTGCAAATATTTCAAAATTGTTTCCTAAATAATATATTTTTATGCTGTAATCTTGATTATGTATGTTTAAGATTACAGCATATTTTTATTTTTCTATTTTTATTTTTGCTCCTAATTTTTGTAGTTTGTTTTCTAAGTTTTCATATCCTCTTAATATATATTCTATATTGTCTACTGTTGTTTTACCATTTGCTGTTAATCCCGCTAATACTAATGCTGCTCCCCCTCTTAGGTCTGTTGCTGATACATTAGCACCATATAATCTTTTTGTTCCTCTTATTATTGCACTTTTTCCTTCTGTTGTAATTTTTGCTCCCATTCTGTTTAATTCCTGTGTATATTTAAATCTGTTTTCAAATATATTTTCTATGATTACAGATGTACCTTTTGCAGTACATAGCATTGATGCAAATATTGATTGCATGTCAGTTGGAAAACCTGGATATGGTAATGTTTTTATATCTACTGCTTTTAGCCTTTTTGGCGATTGCAATTTTATTATATTTTTTTCTATTTCTATTTTACATTCCGCTTCTGTTAGTTTATTTATTATTGGTGTAATGTGAGAACTATTTGCATCTTCTAATATAATTGTTCCTTTTGTTGCTGCTGCAAAGCATAAAAATGAACCAGTTTCTATACGATCAGGCATGATGTTATAACTGATGTCTTTTAATTTTTTTACCCCTTCTATTTCTATTTCATTTGTACCTGCTCCTATTATTTTTGCTCCCATCTTATTTAAAAATTTTTGTAAATCCTCTATTTCTGGTTCTCTTGCTGCATTTGTAATTGTTGTTGTTCCTTCTGCCAATACACTTGCTAATATTGCATTTTCTGTTGCGCCTACACTTGGAAAGTCTAAGTCTATTTTTTCTCCTTTTATTTTTTCTGCTGTGCATTCTATATTTCCATAATTCTGTGTTGTTTTTATTCCTAATTTTTCAAAGCTTTTTAAATGTAAGTCTATTGGTCTTGAACCTATATCACATCCTCCTGGATATGAAAATATTGCTTTTTTATACTTTCCAATTAGTGCACCTGCAAGAATTACAGACGAACGCATTTTGTGCATTAATTCTTGTGGTATTTCATATTTGTTTATTTTTGATGTATCTATTTTTACTTTTCCATTTTTCTTTTCTATTTTTGCCCCTAATCCTTCTAATATCTTAAACATCATTTGTGTGTCTTGTATGTTTGGCACATTGTATAATGTTGTTTTTCCAGCATTTAATATTGTTGCTGCTATTATTGGAAGTGCTGAATTTTTTGAACCTGATATTTTTGCTGTTCCTTCTAATGCTGTTCCCCCTTCTATTATGTAACTTGACATTTTGTATCTCCTTTCACTTCGATCTTTTATTATCGTAAATTTACGTTTTGCTATATTTTATGATTTGTTTACGTAAAAAGTGAATTTAAAGGTATACTATTGTTTTCTTCGGCAATTATAAGAGTGTTAAAAAAATTAAAATGACTGCATAAAATAAATTTTGTATAAAAATTATTTTTTATACTAGTTATTTATACAGTCATTTTAGCTTTTAACTTTCTATTATTATTATGTTCTATTAATTGTTGTTACTTAATCAACTAATTTTCAAGTTCATTCTGTTTCTTTTCTATTTCTTTTATAACTTTATCTGTAACTTGTTCAATAGTTAAATTTGTACTATCTATAGTAATTGCGTTATCTGCTTTTTTTAATGCTCCTACTTTTTTGTTCATATCATTATAGTCTCTCATTCTTACATTTTCTAGTACTTCTTCATATGTCATATTTATTCCTTTTTCTTGATTTTCTTTGTATCTTCTTTTGGCTCTTATTTCTTCACTTGCATCTAAGTAAATTTTTAAATCTGCATTGGGAAATACAACTGTTCCAATATCTCTTCCTTCTACTATTACATCTTTACCTTTTGCAAGGTTTCTTTGTCTTTTTACCATTTCTTCTCTTACTGGAATTATAGATGATACTTGTGATACAATTTCTGTTACTTCTTTTTCTCTAATTTTTGTGCTAACATCTTCTCCATTTAAATATATAATGTCTTTATCTCCTGTATTGTTTATCTCTATTTTTATTTTTTTTGCAATTTCTATAATTTCTTTTTCTTGGTTTATTTGCAAATTATTTCTTAGTGTTTCTAGTGCTACACATCTATATGTTGCTCCTGTGTCTAAGTTTAAGAATTTTAATTTTTTTTCTACATTTTTGGTTACTGTTCCTTTTCCACTTCCAGCAGGACCATCTATTGCTACAATCATTTTTTTCTCCTTATTATTAAATTATTTTCACATTCAAATGGAATTTCCATTAACACTTTTTGACCTTTTACCCCTGGACTAACAGCCTCTATTTCTTCTTTTGTTTCATAGTCCCATAATTTTTTTATTTGAAATGTTTGTGATTCTATTTTATTTGGTATTATTATTTCTAAATAATCTCCTACATTTAGTTTGTTCTTTATTTCTATTACATATTTATCATCTATTTTTTCAACTATTTTTCCACCAAATTCATATCCTTCATTATATTGTTTTCCACTAAAGTCTTGTATATCTTTGTTTTCTCTATCATTAAAATAAAATGTTGTTAATTCTCTCGTTTTTACTTTTTCTAATTCTTTTAAGTATTTTTCTGGATTATAATTTTGTGGGTCTTTTTGGTAAGCATCTATTGCATTTCTGTAAGCATTTATTACTGTTGCTATATAATATTCTGTTTTTAGTCTTCCTTCTATTTTTAGACTGTCTACTCCCATGTCTATTATTTCTGGAATTTCTCTGATTAAGCATAAATCCTTAGATGAAAATATACTTGTCCCATATTCACTTTCTTCTACTGGCATATATTGCCCTGGATTGTTTCTTTCTTCTGCATACAACTTATATGACCATCTACAGCTTTGTGCACAATCTCCTAAATTTGCACTTCTTTTAGATAGGAAATCACTTAAAAAGCATCTTCCTGAAAATGCAAAACATATTGCTCCATGTCCAAACATTTCTACTTCTAGGTCTTCTGGTTTATTTTCCATAATATATTTTAATTGTTCTTTGTTCATCTCTCTTGCCATTATAACTCTTTTAGCTCCATTTTTATACCAAAAGTTACAATCTCTTAAGCTTACAATGTTTGCTTGTGTGCTTACATGTATTGGAATACTTGGTGCATATTCTTTTAGAGTTTCAATTACTCCACCATCTGCTGCTATTATTGCATCTGGTTTTACTTCTTCTAATATTTTTGCCATTTCTATTATTTCTTCATATTTCTCATCCCACGCGAATATGTTTAATGTTACATGTACTCTTTTTCCAATGCTGTGTGCATATTTTATTGTTTTTACTAGGTCATCATTTCCCATGTCTGCTCTTGTTCTTAGTGATAAAGATGATGTTCCACAATACACAGCATCTGCTCCATATTGAAATGCCGTTTTTGCTTTTTCAAATGAACCTGCTGGTGCTAGTAATTCTATTTTTTTCATTTATTTTTCCTCGTTTTCTTTTATATATTTTAGATAGTATTATAATTTGTAATTTAATCATGCTATCTTTTATTATGCACAATAATTATATCTACATTTTCCTTTACTGTCAACAATTTGAATTTATTTTAATTTTGTGCTATAATTGGTTTATTGCAATTGTTATAAAAAATTTATATGAAAGGATAATATTATGCAAGAACAACAAAATGACATTATCATAACACCTTTTTTGTATAATTCTTCGTCTCTTGAAGAATTATTAACTAAGTATTCTGATGCTTTACGGAATAGTAACAATTTAACTAATTTGTTGCACGCTAATAAAATTAATGAAATACAGAATATTTTGTTAGATAACAAATTTTTGACTATGATACGTAAGCATTATGATTCTTTGTACGCTTTTACAAAAAAGACTTATCCAAGTCTTAAGTTTTATTTGGATGGAAGAAGAAAATCTGTAATAAGTTCTGAAAAAAAGATAAATCTTTATCTTTCGGAGAATAGGCTTTTAACTGATTTTAGAGATGAGTTAGCTTTTCGGTTCATATTATTTGATACTGATATTGAACTCTGCTATTCTTTATTAAAAACTGTTATAGATTTTAATATTGCAAAAGGATTTCTTCCTTGTAAAGCAACTTCTGTTTTTGAAACAGAGCTCTTTAAAAAAGAAGATTTTCCTGAGATTATTGTTCCAGAGAAATCATTTCTTCCATCAGAATATGAGCAATGGGTAAAAGATTATATTATTAATCCCAAAAATTCTGGTTATCAGTCTTTGCATACTGTTTTTCAAGACCCAAAGACTAGTAGATGTTTTGAAATTCAAATCAGAACATTTTCTATGCACATTCATGCCGAAAGCGATTCTTTTGCCGGACATGATGCTTACAAAGAGCAACGCTATTCTAACACCACTATTGAGTTTGACCGTTCAAAAATCCATATGGATGGTTATGCCTTTGTTGAAGATCAAATCTTCGATTTTATAGGGCTTGAAAAACCTTATCAGATTATTCAAAGAGGGCGACCTTTCTAAACAATTTCAGTCACATCAGTTTTATTTTGATGTGACTGTTTTCTTATTTTATTTTGCTAATAGCAAGTCCATCTCCGACTTCTAAAATTTTAGTTTCTAATTTTGGGTTTTCAGATACTTCTTTAATATATTCTCTTAAATTTCTTACTGCTGTACGTTGTTTATGTTTGTTATAATCACTCATAACATATCCTTTATATAAAATATTGTCTGCAAATATAATTCCATTTTCATTTATCATTCTTAATGATTCTTTTAGAAAAAATGGGTATTTTCCTTTTGCAGCATCAATAAATATCATGTCATATTTTTCGTTTAAAGTTGGAAGAATTTCTACTGCATCTCCTTCATATATGTTTATTTTTTCTTCTACTCCAACATTTTTTATATTTATTTTTGCTTCTTTTATTCTTTCTTCATCTCTTTCTATTGTATCAATTTTTCCATCTTGTTCTAAAAATTCTGAAAAGCAAATTGCGGAATACCCTACTGCTGTTCCTATTTCTAGTATTCTTTTTGGTGGGTTATTTTTTAATTCTTTTTCTATTACTTCTAGTGTGTCATCCATTATTATTGGAATATGTTCTTGCAATGCCTTTTGTTTTATTTTTTCTAGTTCTATTTTATTCATTTTTGTTTTCCATCAATTCTATTTTTAGAATTTCCTTCCCATAAATTTTATAGTTTTTATTTAAAAAAGTCAGACTATAAAGTCCAACTTTTATCTTTCTTTTTCTGTTTTTACATTCTGTCTTTTAACAGCGCTTTGTACCCAGTCTGTAACACATAGTTTAATGTCTAATCCATTTCTTGTAAGATATTCGAACTTTTCCATAATGGAATCATTAAGTATTTTTTCTACTATTTCTTTTTGTTGCATTCCTTGTTCTATGTATTGCTTTATTTTATTTTGTACATATCTTCTATTTTCTTGATCTTCATTTGGTGATTTTTGCATATTTTTCTGTCCCATAATACTTTTTGCCGCATATTCTATAGCCACCCCCGGAGTTACGCATTTTTTTGGCGCCAATTTGTGTTCATTTATCTTCATTTTATATTACTCCTTCTATTTGCTTCTATTTGCTCTTTCTCTTTCTTTAGAGTCTAATATTTTTTTTCTTAAACGAATTGATTTTGGAGTAATTTCTACTAATTCGTCATCTTGAATGAATTCAATAGCTTTTTCTAATGACATTTGAATTGGTGGAACTAGTCTTAACGCATCATCTGAACCAGAAGCTCTTGTATTTGTTAAGTGTTTTTCTTTACATACATTTATTGCCAAATCTTCTCCTCTTGAGTTTAATCCAACAATCATTCCTTCGTAAACATCTACTCCTGCTCCAATGAATAGGTCTCCTTTGTCTTGAGCATTGTATAGTCCGTATGTTACAGATTTTCCAGGTTCAAATGCTATAATTGTTCCTCTAACACGTGATTGTATATCTCCCTTGTATGGTTCATAAGAATCAAAAATGTGATTCATTGTTCCTTCTCCTTTTGTGTCTGTTAGGAACTCTGTTCTATATCCAATTAATCCTCTTGCAGGTATTTTGAATTCTACTTTTGTATGTCCAGGTTCTGCTGGTTCCATATTAACCATTTCTGCTTTTCTTCTACCTAATTTTTCGATAACATTTCCAACACAGTCATCTGGTACGTTTACAACTAGGTCTTCGATTGGTTCACATTTTACTCCATCAATTTCTTTAAAAATAACTTTAGGTCTTGAAACTAATAACTCAAATCCTTCTCTTCTCATTGTTTCTATTAATACTGATAAATGAAGTTCTCCTCTTCCTGAAACTATAAATGAGTCTGGTGTTTCTCCATCTTCTACTCTTAAAGACACATTTCTTTCTAGTTCTTTATATAATCTATCTCTAATATGTCTTGATGTGATGAATTGTCCTTCTTTTCCTGCGAATGGTCCATTATTTACACTGAATGTCATAGAAACTGTTGGTTCATCTATATCTATAAATGGTATTTTTTCTGGATGTTCAAAATCACATACTGTATCACCTATATTGATGTCTGAAATTCCTGAAAATGCAATTATATCTCCTGCTCCTACTTCTTCTACTTCTACTCTTTTTAATCCAACATGTGTGTATAATTTTGCAATTCTTCCTTGTTTTATTTTATCTTCTTTTCCACATATGCTTACAGGCATTCCTACTTTAAATGTTCCTCTTTCAATTCTTCCTACACCAATTCTTCCTACATAATCATCATAGTCAATGTTAGATACTAACATTTGAGCTGGCCCTTCTAATTCGCATTTAGGTGGTTGAATTGTGTTTATAATTGTTTCAAATAAGCAAGATAGGTCTGTTGTTTCATCTGCTAAGTCCATTTTTGCAATTCCATTTTTAGCAGAAGCATATACAACTGGGAAATCTAATTGTTCATCTGACGCATTTAATTCTATAAATAATTCTATAACTTGGTCTACAACTTTTTCTGGTGTTGCTCCTGGTCTATCTATTTTATTAATTACTACTATTGGTTTTAGTCCTAAAGATAGTGATTTTTTTAGTACTTCTCTTGTTTGAGGCATTGCTCCTTCAAATGCGTCTACTAAAAGTACAACTCCATCAACTGTTTTTAGTACTCTTTCTACTTCTCCTCCAAAGTCTGCGTGTCCTGGTGTGTCAACTATATTTATTTTTACATCTCCATGAATTACTGATGTATTTTTTGAAAGAATTGTTATTCCTCTTTCTTTTTCTTGGTCGTTTGAGTCCATTACTCTTTCTGCTACTTGTTCGTTTTCTCTAAATATATTACTTTGTTTTAACATTGCGTCTACTAATGTTGTTTTTCCATGGTCTACGTGTGCTATTATTGCTATATTTCTTAATTTTTGATTGTTCATGTATCTTACCCCTTTTTTATTTTTTCTCTTTTTAACTTTAAAATTATACTACCATTTTTCTTCTTTGTCAAACGAATTTCCACTTTTTATGTAAATTTACATTATAATTTTATATTTTTGAATTTTGTATGTATGGTGCAGAAAATCTTTATTTAACTGTGCAAAAAGTATGACATCATTGAATTAAACTTTAGGTTATTTTAATTATTATATTTTTATTTATTATCAACTAATTTTTTTACTTCTTCTTTTCTTAAATATCTCCATGTTCCTAATTTTAAATCTTTGACTCCTATATTTCCTATTTTGCTTCTGTGTAATGCTAATACTTTTCTTCCTACAGCTTCACACATTTTTCTTACTTGTCTATTTTTTCCTTCATGTATAGTTATTTCTAATCTTGATATATCTTTTTCTGTATCTGTTTTTAGTATTTTTACTTTTGCAGGTTTTGTTACATAATCTTCTATTTGAACACCTTGTCTTAGTTTTTCCACTTCTTCATTTTGTACAATTCCTTTTATTGTTACTGTATATGTTTTTGTAATTTCATGTTTTGGATGTGTTATTTTATAAACAAATTCTCCATCATTTGTTAGTATTAACGCTCCTGATGTATACATATCTAGTCTTCCTACTGGTACTATTCTCTCTTTTACTTTTATTAAATTTAGCACTGTATCTCTATCAAATTGGTCTTTTGCTGTTGTTACATATCCAATTGGTTTATTCAATAAGATATATATTTTTTCTTCTTTTCTTTCTACTGGTTTTCCACAATATGTTATTTTATCCACACATGGAATTATTTTTTTTCCTAATTCTTTTATTATTTTTCCATTAATACTTATTTTTCCTTCTAGTATTAATTGCTCACATTTTCTTCTTGAGGCAATTCCCGCTTCTGCTAAATATTTTTGCAAACGAATTGGTTCATTTTCCATCTTTGATTCTATTCCTTTCTAAATATATTATAATTTAAAAAGAATTAAAATTCGGGATGTCCAAAATTGTAATTCTTTTTAAGTATTATTTAAATTCTCTTATCTAATTCATTTATTATTTGTTCAAAGTATTTTGGTATTGGTGCTTCTATATACATTTCTTGTCCACTTATTGGATGTTTAAATTTTAATGATTTTGCATGTAGACATTGTCCATGTACATTCCATTCATTCTTACCATTTGAATAAACTTCATCCCCTACAATTGGATATCCAATTTCACTAAGATGTACTCTTATTTGATGTGTTCTTCCTGTTTCTATTATTACTTGTAGTAATGTATAATTTGTAAATCTTTTTATTACTTTAAAATGTGTTACTGCATTTTTTCCATCTTTTCTAACCGCCATTTTTTTTCTGTCTTTTGTACTTCTTCCTATAGGCATATCGATTGTTGCTTCATTTTCTTTTACAAATCCTTTTACTAGTGCAATATATGTTTTTTCTACTTCATGATTTTTTATTTGTTCACTCATTTTTATATGTGCTTTATCATTTTTGGCTACAATTAATACTCCTGATGTATCTTTATCTAGTCTATGTACAATTCCCGGTCTAATTTCTCCACCTATTCCTGATAATGTATCTTTACAAATTGCCATAACTGCATTTACTAAAGTTCCGTCTTCATTTCCGTTTGCTGGATGTACTACCATTCCTTTAGGTTTATTTACAACAATAATGTCTGAGTCTTCATATAAAACATCTATTGGTATATTTTGCGCTTCTAATGATATTTCTTTTGGTTTTTGTTCCTCTAATGTAATTTCATCATTTTCTTGTATTTTATAAGAGGCTTTTACTTTTTTTCCATTTACTAGAATACTATTATTATCGACCATTTTTTGTATCATTGCTCTTGAATATTCACTTTTAGATGGTAAATATGAGTCTATTCTTTGTCCTATTTCTGCCTTTTCTACTTTTATATGAATCACTTTTCTTCTCCTTAATTTATTTTTAGTTATGCAGTTTTTCTGTACAACGTTATTTTTTATTTAGATTTTCTTTCTTTTAGTTCTTTAGCTGTAAAGCTTGCAAATATAGCGGCTATTGCTATCCATCCAATTAATATACATATGTCTGCTAAATTAAAAATTGGTATTTTTAAAATATTTGTAAAATCTATATATTCTATCACATATCCTCTAAATATTCTATCAATACAATTGCTTATTCCCCCTGCAATTATTAAGCTTAAAAATATTTTTGTTTTTTTGTCTATAAATTGGTTTTCACTTATTATAAATTTAAATGCAACTATTATAATTATCAAATTACTTATTAAATATATTATTGCTGAATTATTTTTTATTTCGTATAATTCATTTTGACTTTCTGATATTGTTATTCTTAGTATTCCATCTATTATTTCTTTGTTATTATTGTTCATGGCATATATTTTTAGTGCTTGGTCTATTATAATTAGTATTATTCCAATTAATATTAAAATTTTATATTCTTTTTTTATTTTATTCATTCAAATTTAGCCTTTCATATATTACAAAATAGTTGTCTGAATATAGTTCATTGTATCTAGCATCTTTTGTCTTTGTCATAAGCATATTCATTTTTGAATTTTTGTAGCAAATTATATGTGTTATATTGTATTTTTTGAATGTGTCTTCATAAAATCTTGATATACTAGATGTATTAATAAAATCTGAAAATATATCTTCATCTTCATTTCCACTAAATTCCGGTGCATACAAGTCTGCTCTTGAATCAATAAATACTGGTATTCCTCTAAATAACATATAACTACCATAATTATATTCATTATAGAATTTTGCATTTGTTAAATCTATGTTTTCTAATATATAGTCACATGCTGCTACTGGATATGTACTTTCATCTACATATGTATCATCTAGTTTTGGCTTTATAAAATAGTAGCTCATTAAAATCATAAGTACACTTAGTGCAATTCCAACAAATATATTTTTTGTTACTTTTTCAATTTCTACAAGTGTTTCTTTGTTATAGCATTTTATCATATTTACTATGAGTCTCGTTAGCACTACAGAGCCTATTAAAACAAACATTGACTGCTGTCTTCTTGTCATTAACATTAGGTATAATAACCCAGAGATCATGAATAAATCTGATAATCTTATTTTTGTTTTTGTAAAGATTAAAATTGCTAAAAATATTATTAATGTGCAAATTATATTTGTATTGTCTGCTAAAGTCATTGGTAAGTGTTCACTAATATTTTGTGTTGTATTTCCTTGCATTGTTTTATATAGATAAGTATATGGTGTGTCTCCAATTGGTGTTAATAATCCTGTAAATGCACAAATTATCATAATTAAAATTAGCCATTTTACATTTTCATTTCTTATTATTTTTAATTTATATGGATTTTTGTTTTCTTCTTCTCTTTTTATTTTTATTTTAGCTGTTCTTGTTTGTGTTTCCTCTAATTGTTTTTTTAGTTTTTCAATTTTTTCTAAATTTTTAGATTTTTTTTCTAATATTTTTATTCTTGTTTTTAATTTAAATATTCTTATTTTATTATATAATATCGTGTCTGCTATTACTGCTATTAGATATTCTCCTATATATGGTAAAAATAGTACAAAAAAGAATGGCCATACTGCAACATGTAAATTTGCTATTAATATTGATATAGCTATTAATCCTATAGCATATCTTTTTTGTTTATTTTCTAAGAATTTTTCTATAAAATAGATTGTCCATATAAAAAGTATAAATGTAACTAATTGTGCTCTTGCTGTTATATATGGTTTTATTAAGTACAATGCTCCTATTGTTATTACAAATGAAATTCCTTTACTTTTTGTTAGTTTGTTGTTTACTGCAAATATTGAGATTCCAAGTATTGCAGATAATATACATGTTACAATATAAATTCCTTTAAAGCTAAATAGTTCATATATATTGTATGTTAAAAAGTCATATAGCCAATGTGGATATGTATAGCTTAGGTTTTCATGCCAAGAAAATGGGTCTAGCATGTCTATTCCATAGTTCTTTATGTGTTCTCCTATTTTTATTGTATAATATGTATCGTTTTGAAATGTTACTGGTGTTATGCTAATGCAAAAAAGTATTATTAATATGATTGCAAGTATTACAAAGTTTAGTTCTTTGCTTTTTTTTGTTGTTTTTTTGTTTTCTTGTTGTTTTTGTTCTTTTATCATAAAGTTTCTTCCTCTCTTTTTATTTTTTTGAATTATATCAAATTAGTTTTAAAAAATCTACTAAAATATAAAAGTTGCTGTAAACTTGTTTTCTAGTGGTATCAGAAATCTTTTAGATAACTATTTGTAGGCTTAATTTATAATTAAAGAAATTCTAAATTGATTTTTTGGCGCTCTTTCATTTAGTCCTCGTAGCAAAGCTACTCGACATGAACATTTCCCAAAAAATTAATTAAAAATTTCTAAAATTATTCATTCGCACTACAAATAGTTATCTAAAAGATTTCTGATACCACTAGAAAACAACAGTAATTTACTTAAAATTATTTGAATTTTAAACTAAAAATTCTTGTATTTTTTTTGCAGCATCTCTTCCAGAACGAGCAGCCCAAGCTACAGTTTCCTTGCATCCTGCCACATCTCCTCCTGCAAATATTTTTTTGTTTGAAGTTTGATAGTTTTCGTCAATATAAATATTTCCCCACTTATTTAGTGTTAATCCTAAATCAAATACTTCTTCTGATACAGTTCCTCCTAACGCCATTACAACATAGTCTGCTTTAATTTCATAGTTGCTATTTTCTATATTTACCGGAACTAATCTAGTTTCTCCTTCTTTTAATATTAATTCTGTTCTTATTAGTTCTAATTTTTCTACTTTTTGTTTTCCTTTTATTTCTACAATATTATTTTGAAATAAAAATTCTACTCCTTCTTTTTTAGCATCTTCTATTTCCTTTTTTTCTGCAGGCATTTGTTCTTCTGCTCGTCTATAAATTACATATACTTTGTTTGCTCCTAATTTATTTAATGTTCTGCAACAGTCCATTGCGACATTTCCACCACCTATTACACATACTGTCTTTCCTTTTAGTTCTGGGAAATTTTTGTGTTCTAGCAGTTCATTTCCTCCATATACTCCTTCTAAGTTTTCCCCTTTAACTCCCATTTTGCTTGATTTATTTGCTCCTATGCTTAAGAAAATTGCGTCATAGTTTTCTTCTAGTTGTTCTAATCTAATGTTTTTTCCTAGTTCTTGATTATATTTTACTTTAATTCCTATTTCTAAAATTCTTTTAATTGTTTCTTCTACTTTTTCTTTATTTAGTCTAAATTCTGGTATCCCATGTACTAACAATCCTCCTAGATAATTATATTTTTCATAAATTGTAACTTTTGCTCCCTCTTTTGCTAAAAATGCTGCACATGTTAGTCCTGATGGTCCTCCTCCTATTATTGCTATTTTTTTATTTTTTAACTTATCTGTTTTTTCTATTACTTCATTTAGTTTTATTTTTTCTTCTATTACTTTTTCAAAAATATAATTTTCTATATTTCCAATGTTTACCGCTTCTCCTTTTATTCCTCTAACACAACTTCCTTGACATTGTTTAGTATGTGGGCAAACTTCTCCGCATATTCCAGGTAATACAGTTGTTTTTGATAAAATTTTGTATGCTTCTTTAAAGTTGTTTTCTTTTACTAATTTTATAAATTCTGGTATGTTGTTTTCTAGTGGACATCCTTTCAAAGAGCAGGGTTTTGTTTTACAATTTAAGCAATAATTTACTTTATCTTGAATTTCATTTTTCTCTTTCATATATAATCATTCCTTTATTTGATTTTCTGTAGTTCTTGGATTACTAGTCTCAAGTCTTTTATGAAATCAACTTTTTTAGTTTCATCTCTTAATAGTGCTGCTGGGTGCCATGTTGGCATATATTTAATACCCTTTTTTTCTATCCATTTACCTCTTGATGCTGTAATTCCATATTCTTTGCCTAATATGTTTTTTAATGCTACACTGCCTAAAAGTACTATTATTTTAGGTTTTACTAATATAACTTGATTTCTCAAATAGTTTAAGCAAGCTGTTGCTTCATCATCTTCTGGATTTCTATTAGAAGGTGGTCTACATTTTACAACATTTGCAATATATACATCTTCTCTTTTAATTCCTACAATACCAAAAGCTAAATCCATTAATTTTCCAGCTCTTCCAACAAAAGGTTCTCCTATTCTGTCTTCATCTGCTCCTGGTCCTTCTCCAATAAACATTATATCTGCATTTTTGTTACCAATTCCAAATACAATATTTTGTCTTGTTTTACATAATTTACATTTATTACAATTTATAATTGATTCTTCTAATTTCTCCCACGTTTCAAACATTTTTTACTCCTTTTGTTTATTAATTGTGATAGCTTTTATTTTTCTCTTTTCTGTTCTTTTATTTAAAAATCTAGCAATTTAATAATTTGATTTTTATCTTTTGTATCTATTTCTGCTTCTGCACCGATTGGTATTACTATTTTGTTTTCTATATGCCCAAAATTATTTGATTTTATTATTGGGATATTATATTCATTTCCTATTACATCAAATATTATTTTTTCTATGCTTATTCCACTTTCGTGTTCATAATTTCCTATCCATATTCCTCTTATTTGTTCAAATACTCCATTTTGTTTCATATAATATAAGTAGTTATTTGCAATAGCAGGAGATGTTTCTATTCCTAATTCTTCTAAAAATAATATTTTATCTTTAAAGTTTATTGAATATTTGCCTGCAACCATCCCTCTAGTTAATGATAAATTTCCACCTATTAATTTTCCCTTTGTTTTTCCTTCTTGTAATATTCTATAATCTTCTGGTTTTCCTAGTTCTTTGCTTCCATCAACTAATCTTTTTATTATTTCTTTTAGACTAAAATCCGTTTCATCTGTTGCTATTGTTTTAAAATTTGTTCCATTAAATGTTATTAATCCTGTTTTTTCTGTTATCATATTTGTTATTGATGTAATATCACTATATCCACATATTATTTTTGGATTTTCTTTTATTAATTTATAATCTAAGTATTCAAATGTTGAATTACTATTTTCTCCACCTTTTGCACACCATATCATCTTTACTTCTTTGTCTACAAACATATTGTTTATGTCTTGTGCTTTTTCCTTTGCCATAGCACTGTATCCGTTCGTATTTGAGAATAAGTTTTGAGAATATTTCACTTTAAATCCTAATTTTTCTATGATTTCTTTTGCTTTTTCCACTTCTTGTATGTTTTCTCCAATAATTGGATTTGATGGTGCTACTATCCCTATTGTATCTCCTTTTTTTAGCTTTTCTGGAAATATCATATTAATTTCATGATATTATTAATTTTAATATCATTTTCCTCCTTTATTTTACTAATTTTTATAACAAATTTTTCCGTCTTGTGTGGTTTTGTTATGATTATTTTAATTCAATTAGTGCAGTTTCTAGTCCGTAGTTTTCTTTTTCAGCTCTATATGAATGTATTATTTCAGAGTTGCACATGCTACAAATTCCTGAGTCCACAATGTTTTCTTCTTTTAATCCTTCTTTTTTTAATAAAATTTTGTTTATAAGTACTGTATCGATGTTCCATTTTTCTTCATTTTTTTGTTTTTCCATAATTGCAATTTCTTTTGTAATGTTTATATCTTTAAATTCTTTTTCAAATTTTTCTTTTACATCTTCATCTACTTCAAAATGGCATTTTCTGATACTTGGACAGATACAACATATTATATTTTCTGGTTTGCAACCAAATTCTTTTTTCATCTTTTTTACTGTTTTTACAGATATTCTTTGTAATGTCCCTTTCCATCCTGAATGAACATTTGCTATTGTTTTTGTAATTGGGTCAAAGAACAGCAGTAGGATACAATCTGCATTTGTTGTACTTAAAATTAAGTTTTGTTTATTTGTTATTATTCCATCTGTGTTTTGGTATTCTTCTAAATTTATATCCGGAAAATCTTGATTAATTTTTTTGCTTACAATTGCAACATTGTCTGTATGTTCTTGATTTGTTTTTACTATATTTCTATAATCTGTTTTTATCTCATTACACAAATTTTTATAATCATTTATCGCTCTTTGGTATTTTTGTTTTGGTAAGATTTTTTTATTTATTTTAGCAGTTCTATAGTTTACGTCTATTCCTATTGAGTAAGCATGAGTAATTGTATTTTTATATTCTATTAGTTTTTTAAATTGTAAGTATTGCACTCCATTTCTAATAATGTGTACAACATTTTCATTACTTAAATTTATCAATATTTTTCTCCTTTCGCTTTTAACAAAATCTATATTTTGACATATTTCTACATAATGATGAAACAAATTAAGACTGTCCCTTTTGACCAGTAAGCATTTTGTTTATTATATCATCTTTTGTTTTTTTGTCTATATAGTTGTATTTGTTTCCGCATAGTCTTGGGTTGAATTGACATATTGCTTTATATGCACAGTATTCACATGGTTTTTGACCTTTTTTGTTGTATGGTTTTAGTTCTATGTTTCCTCTTAATATTTCTTTTGCTATTTCTTTTATTGTTCTTGTTATATAATTTTGTAGTATTTTAAATTCTTCTATGTTTATTCCGTTTGTTTTGCTTTCGACTATTTCTCCTTCTTTGTTTAGTGTTGCTGGTATTATTTTTGATGTTCCTGTTTTTAGTGTCTTGTCGTGCATTTGTATTACTTTTACATCTTCTAAGATAAGTCCTTTCATTTTGAATTCTTTTCTTAGTTTTTCTTCTATTTCTTCTTCACTTATTTTTTTGTCTGATGTTATTATTTGTTCTAATAGGCTAAAGTATAGCACTCCTGCTGGTATGCAGTTTTTTTCTTTGCATACTGCATCCATATATGTTAAAAGCTGTAATTGTGTTCCTGCATATACTTCGTTTAGGTCAATGTTTTTACTTGATGATTTGTAATCTATAATACGTAAGTATTTTTCGTTTTCACTATTTGCTACATCAACTCTGTCTATTTTCCCGGTAATTTCTATCTTTCTGCCATCTTCTAGTTGTATTATAATTGGAGGATATTTTCCGTTTTTGCCAAATTCTATTTCTGTTCCTTCTATATTAAATTCACTATATACTAGTCCTTCAATTATAAATTTTAGTGCTTTTGATACAATCCTTTTTAATCTTTTTACTAAAACTTTATATTTTGATGTTGCTACAAAATTATACTTTCTTCCCATTTCTAATTTTTCTTCTACTACATTATCTACTAATTTTTGTATTTTTTCTTGATTTTCTAGTAAATCTGGTAGCTTTATTTGCTCTTGTTTTACTTTTTCAAAGAAGTTGTCTATTACTTCGTGCATAAATGAACCTGTATCAAAGTTTTGTACTTTTAGTTCTTCTCTTTCTTTTAGTTTTAATCCATATTGTAGATAATAAGAAAATGGGCATTTTGAAAATGTTTCTAATTTAGATACACTTGTTTTTAGTGTATTTCCATATAGTTTTTCTACTTTTTCTTTTTCTACGTTTTTGGGTATATTTGTGAAGTTAATTGCCTCTAGGTCTTTTTGTAATTTATCATTCCAATCGCTTTGTCTTTTATAATATTGATATACTTCATACCATATTTCGTCTATTTCGTTTTTTTCTTTTAATTTAGCTATGTTTTCTAACAATTCTTGATATGTTATTATTGGACTTGCTATTTCGTATTTTTTGTTTATCATATCGCTTTCTTCTTGTATTTTTGGGAATATTTTTTTTATTTTATATATCATTGTTGATGGTCGTAATGCTTTTCCTTCTGAATCTGTTGAAACATATGACAAATATAGTTTTTGCTCTGCTGTTGTAAAAACTTTATATATATTAAAATTTTCTTCATATAAGTTTTCTAATGTTCCATTTGCAAGTTCAATTCCATCATTTTTAAGTGTTTGCCTGTCTTTATCTCCAAAATATCCTTCTGCTTTATTTACACTTGGAAAGCTTCCATCATTTAATCCAATAATAAATATTATATTTACTTTATGTGTTCTTGATCTATCTACATCTCCTATAATTACCTGGTCTTGTGTTCCTGGTATTTTACCTAATTCGCTGTTTTTTAATCCAGTTTTTAATATTTGTCTATACTGTTCAATTCCAATTTTGTCATTTCCAAATATAAGAACCATTTCATCAAATATATCTAAAATAATTTGGTAACTGGTTTTATATTCTTGAGCTAATTCTAGCATTCCCTTTTCTTCTAGTTTTTTTATTTTATCATTAATTTTTTGTTCAATTCCTTGTTCTTTAAAGAAATTGTAAATTGCTTTTGTTGTTTCTTTTACAGTTCCAAATTTTGTTTTTAAATCAACTAATGGTTCAATTATCTGCTTTCTTAATTTATTTAAATATTCTATTTTTTCTTTTGTTTGATCTGTAATTCCATATAAAAAATCGTTTTTCCATTTTTTTTGTTTTATGCCCCATTTATTACAGTAGTTTTCAAGTTCAAATAAGTCATTAAAATCGATATCTACAAATCCTGTTTTTAAATAATTAAAAATCGATTCTTTTGAATAGTTACTGCTATAAATCTCTAAGATTGATAATATGTATTGTACTATTCTATTTTGATTCAAGTCTTTTTTTTCATCAATGAACACTGGTATTTTATATTCTGCAAAAATTGCTTTTACTAAACTAGAATAAGTATCTATGTTTTTTGTAATAATTGAAATATCTCTGTAGTTAACCTTTTCATCCCTTATTAGCTTTATTATTTCTTTTGCAATGTTCTCTATTTCTGAATATGGGTTTTGTGCTAAAAATAATTTTATATTTTTAGGTTCATCTTCATATTTTTGAATTTTGTTTTGATATATGTTTTTTTCTAAATGCTGTAATTCGTTTGTTTTAAATCTGGGCGTTTCTTTTAAATATACACTTTCTTCTAATTTCAAATCATTTTCTTTTAATAAATTTAATATTTTAGAGATTGTTATCTTGTTAGAATAGAAAATATCATTATTTGGGTTAATACTTTGGTTTAGGTCATCTGCACAAATTGTTATAGTAACTTGTTTTGCTATTCTAATTAATTCTTTTAATACCTCATATTCTTGATGAGTAAAACCAGAAAATTCATCTACATATATTAAGCTATCTTTAATTATATCTGTTTTTTCCACATTTTGTACAAGCATTGTTAATAAATCTGTTTCTTCTATATAGTTTCCATATAATTTCTTTTCAAAATTTTCATAAATTATTAACATGTCTTTTAGTTTAGCTTTTAAATATTCATCTTGTAAATTTTCTATTTCTTCTTGTAATTTTTCTGTTGTAACACCATGTTTTTTCAGTTCAGTAATAGCAGACATTGAAACATTAATATTTTCATCAGATTTATTCAAAAATTTTAATTCTTTTTTCTTACTATTTAAAATATGATAAATAAGCATAGCTTTTCCGCACTTGGTAAGCTTTGTTCTTTTGCTTCCTCCCACTTCTTGCAATACTCTAAAAGCCATTCTACTTAAAGTTATTACTTCTGCATTTACAGCTACATTTTTTTGTAGTTTACTCATTTTGTCCATTAACTTTTTTTCTGCTGTAAATGAAAATTGTTCTGGTGTTATAATATATATTTTTTTCTCTTCTTCTATTAAATTTGCTATTTCAGAAAAGCAAAATTCACTTTTTCCACTTCCTGATTTTCCATATACAATTCTTAGTCCCATCTCTCCTCCTTTGGATTGTAGGATTTTTTTGCTTCAATCCCAGATTCATTGTTCCATCTCCAGAACCATTGCCCCAACTCTGGAGTCATTTTTCTAACTCTTTAATCATGATTTTTGTCTCCGACCCCAAAATCCGCGACATCAAAATCATTGTCCAAAAATATTAATTTAGCTTTCACGTCTCCAATAAAATAAGTATTGTTGTGCAATTCCTTTTAAATCTCCAAATTTTTCGTTTGCTATTTTTTCTATTTCTTTTTTGCTTACTTTTGTTTCATCTTCTTTTTTTATATATAGTTCGTTCATTACTCTTCTAACCCATACATCAATTGGGAATACTTCAAGTCTTTTTAAGTCTGAAAATAATAGTATGCAATCTGCAACTTTTGGTCCTACTCCTGATAGTGTTAATAGTTCATTTCTTACTTCTTCTGTGTTTTTATTTTTTCGTAATTCATCTAAGTTCACTTTCTTTTCTATTATCATTTTTGTTGTTTCATATAATCTTATGTCTCTAAATCCTAATCCTAATTTTCTAAATTCTTCTACTGTAACGTCTTTTAGTTGTTCTGGTTTTGGGAATGTATAATATGTATTTCCTTGAAATTCTATTTTATCTCCATATTTTAAAGAAAGTCTTTCTATTATTCCTTTTATTCTTGGAATGTTGTTATTTGCTGATATTATAAATGATATAATAGTTTCCCATAAGTCTTGGTTTAAAATTCTTATTCCTTTTCCATATTCAATACTTTTCTGCATGTATTCATCAATTGTTGATAATTGTTCTTTTATTTTTTTGTAATCTCGTTCTAAGTCAAAATATTCTTTAATTATAGTATTTAAATCTTTGTTGCATTTTCCAACAATTTCTATATCATTTCCTACTTTTTTTATATTTATTACTCCATTTTTTATAACTCCTGTATAACTTCCATCAGTTTGTTTATTCCATCTAAAACATTGTCCACATTCAAAAGTATCTTCTAATTCAAATGAATCTATATTTTTTAATAAAACTTTTTCTTCTTTCATAACCTTTTTTCCTTCTTATATATACTTTATCGTATTATATCATATTTATTTGTTATAATTCAATTTGTTTATATTAATTTATTATTGTATTTTAACTTATAATAAACAATATTATAATTAGGAAGTGGCTGAGATATATGGAAAAACGTTTAAATTTGTTATCTGAATTAAATAGTGAAATAAAACTTGTAAATCATTTTATTAAACCTGACTTAAAAAATGCTTTTGGTAAACAATATAGTTGGGATATTATTTTTCGCTATTACGAAAAATTTCCGAATTCTTTTGCTTGCATTTTTGGAGATTTTAATAAATTGAATGTAATTAATAATAAATATGGTCATACTTTTGGTACAATGGCAATGGAAAAAGCTTTAAGTTTAGTTCAGAGTGTTATTCCTTCTAATTCTCTTATTCTTAGATTAGGTGGAGATGAATTTTTCTTTATTATTCCTGATTATAAAAAATCTGATTGTGAAATTATTATTAATAAAATACATCAAATTTTAAAAGAAAATTCAGATTCTGTTTTGGGATTATCAATTGAACTAGCTGCTGAAGATTCATCTAAAGGTAATATTTATGACTTGCTTAGTTTTACTGATGAAGAAGTTTGTAAGAGAAAAACATATAGAAAGGAGCATGATACTCCTACAGAAATAACATACAAAAATTTTATACCTTTAAAAGTTCCAAATAATAATTCTAGTTCAGAAAACTTAGCATGGTCTGAAATAAATAGTCATATTAATGTTATTACATATAATTTTTTGCAGACATTGCGACCTTCTAGTAATTTAGCATTTTCAGAAGAGCAAATAAGAGATATTTCTTATTTTCTTTTGTCTGCAACTTCTTTTTTATTAAAAGAGAAAAGCAATATAAATAAAGGAGCAGATAGTGATATAAATTTAGATTGTATAAATCCTAATAATTTTGAATTAAATATTAAGAATATTGGTAATGGACAGCATTCAAACTTGTCTAATATTATTAGTCCTGATACAGCAAAATTAATTCATATGTTATTAGTTGATAGAAAAAATGTTAATTTAGATATATTATCTGATGAAGCAATACAAGATTTAACCAAAAAATTTTCTTTTCTAGCAGAAGATTTAGTGCATGATAAGTCATCTAGTCTTTTTACAAAATCTTATTTTAAATTGTATTTAGCAAATGAAATGGCTTCAACATCACATAATTTATATGCTTTTTACGTATCTATTCCTGGAATAAAGCTCTCTAATTCTGCTTACGATTATTCTGTAACAGATTATAGAAAAAATAGTACTTCTTCTTTATTTTTAGAACTTTTTGGTTCTGATATATCATATAATGAACATTCATTTAAATTTTTTCCAGATGATGTCCATATGATTTCTTATGGTGCAGGAGATATTGTTATTATTTGTCCTGAAGAATTGAAAGAAACTATTGGTTCGAAGTTGGAGACTATTGTATCTAGTATAAATTCTAGTTACAATTCTAAAAATCCTTATGGTACATTTCCAATGTCTTATGCTCCAAAAAGGATAAAAAATGAACTTACTAATGTCAAGGAGTTTCCACCTAATATTATAGACCAAACTTCTGTAGAAAGTATTATTTCTTCTGTGAAGACTCTAAATGATAAAGCAGATTATAATAAGGATATTTTTAAAATGAATTTTTTCAAGAGTATTGATGCTTTTATGGCTTTCAAAAAGTTACTTAGTCCATTAATAGATACTTATTTAAATAATATTTCTAATCCTCTTTGTCCTTCTAATGTATCAACTCTTATTTCTAATTTTTATTGTTCTTTTTTAAATTATGAGGTATTACACAATGAAACCAGAAAAGATATTATTGGACATTATAATCCTTACTTAGGAAGTGTAAACAATAAATTAGATGATTTAGATTTTTGCCATTAGCACTCTTTATATATTTAATTTCTCAAAGAAGCGTAAATATTTGTTGACTGGAAAAATTGCATAGCAATTTTTCCAGTCAACGTTGTTTTTTATTGAATAGTAAAATAATTGATTATATTAAATTATGACTTAAATCCTAATCCTACAACTTCTCTTGCATTTGCTACAATTATAAAACTTTTTTGGTCTATTTTTTTGGCAATAATTTTAACTCTAGCTACATCTCCCCTTGAAGCAGCACAAATTAATACTAATTTATCTTCATTTGTGTACATTCCTTTTCCATATAAGCCCGTTGTTCCTTTTCCTACTTTTTCTCCTATTTCTTCTGCTATTTCTTGATTTTTATCTGAAATTATTATTAATAGTTTTGTAAAGTAAATTCCTTCAAAAACTATATCTATTATTTTTCCCATTAAATATATTGCAATTGCAGAATATAGTCCTATTTCTATCTCTTTAAAAAATATAATGTTTAATCCGACTATAATTGCATCTACTATTATAATTACATTACTTGTTCTAATATTAGGATTATATTTTTTTGTTATCATACTTACTAAGTCAGAGCCTCCTGTTGAGGCATTTGCCTTTAAAATAATTGCTGTTCCAGCTCCTATTATTATTCCTCCATATATGCAGGCTAAAAATCTATCATTTGTTAATGGTGGAAATTTGTCTAATATATCTATAAATGTTGAAAAACTTATTGTTCCAATTATTGATTTTATAAAAAATCCCTTTCCTAATTTATATCCCCCAAAAATAAATAGCGGTATATTTAGTGCAAGTATTGTTGCTCCCATTGGAATATTAAAAAAATAATATGCAATTGTTGCAATCCCTGCAAATCCTCCTGATGATAATTGATTTGGTAGCAAAAATAATGATGTTGCTATTGCCATTAAAAGTGCCCCTACAATTGTTTCTATAGTTTCTATTAATGAACTTTTTATTTTAGTATTCAAAAATCTCATAAAAAATCACCTGTATTAATATTATTAATAATTACAGGCGATTTTATTCTCAATCATTTTATTTATATTTTATTTTTATATTTAATTTATATTATTTGCTTTCTTTGTCTTCTTCTAAAAAATCATTATATTTTTTTGTTACTTTTAAGTCACATTTCCCAACTTTTACTTTTTCATTTTGTTTTATAATTAAATCTACTTCATATAGTTCTTTTAATTTTAAGATATTTTCTTTTTTGTGTCCTATTACATTGTTATAATCATTTGGATTTACCGTAATTTCTACTTCTTTTACTTTTGTATTTAATTTTTTTATTTTATTAACAACTGCATCATACCATATAGCAGATTCTACTAATTGTCTAAACGCTGGATGAAATGGTCCTGCAACTACTTCGCTATTATTTGTTCCTGGTTCTGAAATTTCATCTGTATTTTGTAATCCTACTCTAATTACATCTATATGGTGCTTTACAAATATTTTTACTAGTTCTTTGCATATTTCTACTGCTTGTATAACTGATAATGGCTCATAATTTCCATCTATATAATTTTGTTCTAATCTTGTTCCTTTTATTACCAATACAGGATATATTCTAACCATTTTTGGTTTTAATTTTACTAATGCTTTTGCAGTGTTAATTTCATCAGCTTGTGTACTTTCGGGCAATCCTACCATCATTTGATGTCCTAATTTAAATCCGTTCCATCTAATTAATCTTGATGCTTTTTTTACATCTTCAAAACTATGTCCTCTATTTGATTTTTTTAGAATATAGTCATTAGCGGATTGTACTCCTAACTCAATGGTTTTTACATTATATTTTTTTAGTCTCTTTAAAATTTCTTTATTTATATAATCCGGTCTTGTTGATATTCTAATGCTATGTACTTTTCCTTGTTTTATAAATTCATTTGCAACTTGTAATAGTTCTTCTTGTTTTTCAACATCAATACCAGTAAAACTTCCTCCAAAAAACGCGATTTCTTTTATTCCATCTTTATCTTTTATATTTTCTAAATAATATTCGATAGTTTTTTTTGCATCTTCTTTGGTTATGTTCTTTTTTTGTCCACTTATAGATTTTTGATTACAAAAAACACAATCATTAGGACATCCTAAATGTGGTACAAATATTGGAATAATATATTCTTTTTTCATTTCTTATCCTTTCTTGTCCACTTTATTTATACATTTCTGTTCATTTGGGACATTGCTTTTTTGGCTGCCTGCATTTCTGCTTCTTTTTTACTTTTTCCTTTTCCATTTGCTAAAACTTTTCCATTTAAACTAACTTCTGCTTCGAATCTTTTGTCATGGTCTGGTCCACTTTCTTTTATTATTGTGTATTCTATTTTAACATCTCCATTTTTTTGTAGTTCTTCTTGTAGTACTGTTTTATAATCTTTTTTTCCTACGTTTTTTGTTGCAATATCTATTTCTTTTTCTAGGTTGTCAATTATAAATTTTTTTGCTTCTTCTAGTCCACCATCAATAAATATTGCAGCTATTAATGCTTCTACACTATCTGCTAAAATTGCTGGTCTTTTATTTCCACCTGTCATAAGCTCTGATTTTCCTAAAAGTAAGAAATCACTAAAATTATGCAATTTTGCAATCTTATATAAACTTTCTTCACATACTACTGTTGCTCTAACTTTAGTCATTTCTCCTTCTTTTAATGTATTATATTTATTATACATGAATTCACTTGAAATAAATTCTAATATGCTATCTCCTAAAAATTCTAACTTTTCATTGCTTTCTACATGATGTTCATATGCGTATGATGTATGTGTTAGTGCTTTTTTTAATAGTTCTTTATTTTTAAAATGATACTTTATGTTATTTTCCAAAATTTCTAAATCCATTTTTTTCCACCTTTCCACTATATTATATACTATTTTACAGAATTTGCAACTATTTTTTATTTTGGTTTTCGATTTTTTGCTTTACCTGTTATACTATGATTTTATAATACATAATATATTTGTTCATTGCATTCGTTAAAAATTTGTAATTGTTTATCTTAAGCCTTTTTCACTCAGGCCTACAATGAATATAGTTATATTTTTATAACTTTTCGAATGTGATTGGAGCAATATTAGAAATTTTTAAATTGTTTTATGGAAAGAGTTCACTTTTAGTGGAAGGGTGCCATAAAACAATTTTAGAATTTCTTATGTTGCGTATTGAACCGAGAAAATTATCAAAATATAACTATATTCGTTGTATCCGTGAACATTACTCAAGATAAACAACAACAAATTTTAAAACTCATTACATTCAAGCATATATTATGTATTATAAAATCATAGTATAACAGGTAGAGCAAAAAAAACGAAACTTAAATTTTTTTATTGTATTTAATGTTGTTTCAATTAAAATTTTATTTTACTTTTTATAAGATGTGGCTTTCAAAAAAGACACATACTAATGTATATGTCTTTATACTAAAATTTCAGTTTTTCTTCTTTTGTGTTCTATTTGTGGTGGTATTAATGGGCTATAATTTTCTCCATCAAATACATCTACCTCAACTGTTCTCGTTAGTACATCTGTATAACTATAAGTTACATTTCTATCATTTTCCTCATATTTTACAACAAATATATTTGGATATGCTTTTTCTATTGTGGCTTCTTTTTCAAAGGTTTTACTTCTTCCTAGTGAACCTTTTACTATTATCTTTTGCCCCACTTTCTCTAAGATGTCAGTTTTTAGATTTGATATATCAGTTTTACAAATCATGCTATCACCTACTCCCTTAAGATAAGCCGATTATAGCATTTTTTGTGTTTTTTGTCAAAAAAGTTTTGTTACTCATCGCGTCTATTTTTTGTTGTTTTATTGCATGTTACAGCACTTTTATTTTCGTAATATTACATTTTGATTACAATTTTGTTACAATTTGTCAATTAAATTGATTTTATTAAAAATTTAATCAAAAACAATCATCTTTCCATTAGCTCCTATTCCGTTTATTCCTCTTTTTCCATCTCTTAATTCTCCTACAATGTCATCAATTGTTATATATTTGTATTCTGGTGTTGTTGCAACTTTTTGAGCAACTATTAGTGGGTCTAAAAAATCTATTAATATTCTTGCAGGAGATGATGCAAAATTTGCCCCTGCTTGAATTAGTGCTTCAAAGTAGCTTTGACATGCTCCTGCAAAAATAACTATCTTTTTATCATTTTCTAAATCGTATTTTCTAGCCTCTTTTACTGTGTTTATGAAATGCCTTGAATTTCTATAGTTATATATGTCATCAAATTTGACTCCTTTTTTTATCATTCCATCATGCCCGTGTTATAATTAATATATCTGGTTTGTAGATTTTTAATAGTGAATACACCATCCTCGATTGTTTGTATTCTGGTATATTTTTGACAACTGCATTTAGTCCCAATTTTTTATAATAATAGTATGATTTTTGAGAGTATTTTTTGTCTCCATCTAAATGCAAAATTTTTCCTGTTATGTTTTTCTGCGTTGTTCTAGCAACTTTATTTTTGTTTTTTTCTCCTTTGTATTTTCCATTTTCTATTTTTTCTTCTATTTTTCTGTCTATTTTGTCTTCTATTCTTTTTATTTCTTTTTTGTCAATAACTTCTAAATCATCTAATTTACTATCTGCTTCTATTCTTTGAACTATTCCATATAAAATTGCAATTTTTTCTTTTTCTGTTTTTATTATTCTTTTAACACAAAATAAAATATCTTTCCCATAAGATTTTCTTACAACAATATCACCTTTTTTTATTTCATTCATTATAATCACCTCATATTTTGGGCTATTATATTTTATGTCAATCTTCTCTATTTGGTGACTTGTTTCTTATTTTCTCTATTTAAATTTATGTATAGTATAACTTAATTTTTTAATATTTTTTTCCAAATGACTATATTTTAACTTTGTTGCCATTCCACCTCTTATGTGCCTTTCTGCTTTGTTTTCATCTAATATAATTCTTACTTGTCTTGCTAAACTAGGATTTACTTTTTTTAGTCTTTCAGAAACATCTTTGTGTACTGTGCTTTTACTTATTCCAAATTTTTTAGCAGCTCCCCTTACAGTATCTTTTGAATCTATAATATAATGTGCAAGTTCAATTGCACGTTCATCTATTGATATACCTTTCATAAAGCAACCCCCAAACGAATACTTTTGTTTAATTGTATTCCTTTAGGGGTTGTATTAGAACATTTGATTTTCTGTTAGCTTTTTTCTTATATTTTCTAGTGCTTTTTTTCTTGCACTTATTTTATTCTTTTCTTTAGTATCTATTTCTGCCAATGTTCTTCCATCTTCTAACTCAAACATCTCATCAAATCCAAATCCATTTTTGCCTCTAACTTCTTGTGCAACATATCCTTCTATTTTTCCTTTTTCACATATAGTTTCTTTACCATCTGATATTGCAATTGCTGTAGTATATTGAATCTTTCTTTTTTCTTTTGGAACACCTCTCATTTTTTCTATTAATGCCTCATTTCTTTCTCTATCTGTTCCTTTATGCCATCTTTTTGTTTTTACTCCAGGAAATCCTTCTAAATATTCTATTTCTATCCCAGAATCATCTGCAATACATAGTCTTCCTTTAAGTTCTTTTGCCATTACTTCAGCTTTTTTTATTGCATTTCCCTCAAATGTCTTTTTATCTTCTACAATATCAATTTTAATTCCAATTTCACTTAATGGTATTATTTTATATTCTTTTAAGATTTCTTGTACTTCTTTTATTTTTCCTTGATTTTCAGATGCTATTATAATTTCTTTTTTCATATTTTTTATTATACAAATTAATATTGTATATCTCCTTTTTTTCTAATTTATACCATATTGGTCTTTATTTTTCAACTGTTTATTATGTATATTTTTTTATATTGAATTTTTAATTTGAAATTTTTATAAAATAAAAGTATATTATTAGTTTAATAATTAAAAGGTATTTAATGTCTTTACTTTACGTCAAATAAATTATATAATATTCAAAAATTTATTTTAAATTATTCAATATTGAATTTAATGTATATCTTTAAGAAAGGTTTAATTATATGATAAGAATTAATAATATAAAAATTTATGAAGATATTTCTGAAAAAGAACTTTTAAATTTAATTGTTAAAAAATATAGTATTAATGTAAATTCCATCTTATCATGGCATATTGTTAAAAAATCAATAGATGCTAGAAAAAAAGATGATGTACATTACTCATATTCTATAGATTTAGAGTTAAAAAATGAAAAATTATATTTAAAAAATAAAAATATAACTAAAGTTGAAAAACACTCTTTTCCACAAGTTCAGCTAAATAGAAATTCTAAATTTTCTCCTGTTATTGTTGGTGCTGGCCCTACTGGTCTTTTTGCTGCATTAACTTTTATTAAATATGGTTATAAGCCAATTGTTGTTGAACAAGGGGATAGTGTAGACGAAAGAAAAAAAGCTGTTGATATTTTTCAAAAAACTGGTGTTTTAAATACATTTTCAAATGTTCAATTTGGCGAAGGTGGTGCTGGCACTTTTTCAGATGGCAAGCTTACTACCGGAATAAATTCCCCTTATTGTAGAACTGTTTTAGAAAATTTTGTTAAGTTTGGAGCTCCAAAGCAAATTTTGTATTTAACTAAGCCTCATATTGGTACTGATAATTTGATAAAAATCATTAAGAATATGAGAGAATTTATTATAGAAAATGGTGGTACTTTTTTATTTAATACAAAATTTATAGATTTTGAAGTTACTAATACAAGTTTATCAAAAGTATATGTTCAAAATTTAAAAAACAATCAAATTAGTGTATTAAATACTGATTGTATGTTACTTGCAATTGGTCACAGTTCTCGTGATACTTTTTATAAAATTTATCAAAAAGGTATTCTTTTAGAGGCTAAAAATTTTTCTGTTGGTGTTAGAATTGAACATTTACAATCTGAAATTAATAAATCACAATATGGCACACTTACTAAGCTTAACTTACCTCCTGCTGAATATAAACTTGCTTATCATTCTCCTTCTGGAAGGTCTTGTTATACATTTTGTATGTGTCCTGGAGGGGTTGTTATGCCTTCTTCTAGTGATGAAAAAACTATTGTTACAAATGGAATGAGTTATTTTGCTAGAAATGGTAAAAATGCAAATTCTGCTGTTTTGGTAAATGTAGTTCCTTCTGATTTTAAAGATAAATCTCCTTTGGCTGGTATTACTTTTCAAAAACAATTAGAAGAAAAAGCATTTGTTCTTGGCGGTTCTAACTATTCTGCTCCTATTCAAAGGTTTGAGGATTTTTTACTTAATCAGAAGTCTTCTAAAATTGGTATTGTAGAACCTACATATACACCTGGCGTTACTTTCTCTAATCTGAATGAAATTATGCCTGATTTTGTTTCTTCTACATTAAAAGAAGGAATTAAATATTTTGATTCAAAATTGAATGGTTTTGCTCATCCTGATAGTATTTTAACTGGTATGGAAACAAGAAGTTCTTCTCCTGTAAGGATTTTAAGAAATGAAAATTTAGTTTCTAATATAAATGGAGTTTACCCTTGTGGAGAAGGTGCTGGTTATGCTGGCGGAATTATGTCTGCAGCTGTTGATGGTATAAAATGTGCGGTTGCAATAATAGAAAAATAGCAAAAGAAATATGAGAGTATCGAAATAGTCATCTTTATTTTCATATTTCTTTTGTTTTATTTTTAATTATAATTACTTAACTTTTATCCATTTATTATTTCTTCTAATTTTGTAATAAAATAATCAATATCATCTTTTGTGTTAAAATCTCCAAATGTTAATCTTAAAGCTCCTTTTGCTAAATCACTTGGTACTCCTATTGCTGTTAATACATGTGATGGGTTATTTTCTCCAGATGAACATGCTGAACCTCCGGATGCACATATTCCTACAGCATCTAACTTTAGTATTAATTCATTTGAGTCTATGTTTTCAAAGCATATATTTAAATTTCCTGGTAGTCTTTGCTTCATTGTTCCATTTATGTGAAATTTTAAGTTTTTTGATTTCATTTGTTCTAGGCAGTAGTCTCTTAAAACTCTTAATTTTTCTTCATGTTCTTTTAAATTTCTTTCTGCTATTTGGCATGCTTTGCCTAATCCTACTATTTCAGCGACATTTTCTGTTCCTGCTCTTTGATTTTTTTCTTGATGTCCTCCATCTATGAATTTTTCAAATTCTATTCCTTTTTTTACATATAATGCCCCAACCCCTTTTGGTGCATATATCTTATGTCCTGATAAAGATAACATGTCAATTCCTAATTTTTGTACGTCTATTTCTATATTTCCTACTGCTTGAACTGCATCTGTATGAAAAATAATACCATTTTTATGTGCAATATTGGATATTTGTTTAATTGGTTCAATTGTTCCAATTTCGTTATTTGCAAACATAATACTTATTAAAATAGTTTCAGCATTAATCTCATTTTGTAGTTTTTGTAAATCTATAATTCCATTATTGTCAACATCTAAATATGTTACTTTATATCCATGCCTTTCTAAATTTTGTGCAGTATGCAATATTGCAGGGTGTTCTATTTTAGATGTTATAATATGTTTTCCTTTTTCTTTATATTTGTCTGCTATTCCTTTTAATGCCGTGTTGTTACTTTCTGAGCCACAACTTGTAAAATATATTTCTTCTGGTTTACAATTAATTAAATATGCCACCCTCCTTCTTGCTTCTTCTATTGCTCTTTTGGCACTTCTTCCAATTCCATACATGGATGAAGGATTTCCATATTCTATGCTTAAAAATGGAAGCATTTCATTTAATACTTCTTCTTTTATTCTGGTTGTTGCACTGTTGTCAAAATATTTTATATCCATATTTCCTCCTCTCATTTATTATATTCTATTATTTTGCGTTGAAATAAATTTATAAAATTGAAAATCTTATAGTATTATATTCTATATTTGATGCTAATTGTTAATCAGATTTTTAATCTTATCTAAATTTCGTATTGTTTGTCTGTATCCATATTGATAGCATTTATCAAGTTTTTCAAGTTCCAATAAACCTGTTTTATCAGTTTCTATTGTTAATATCATGTCACTATCTTTTAAGTTTTCTTCTGATATTTTATTTCCCATTATATCAATCGATCTCATGGCAATGTCCATTACTGTGCTATTTTCTTCTATGTTATCTGCTTTAAAATTAATTGCAATAACTTTTTCTGCTCCTCTTTTTTTTACTTCTGTAGCTGGAATATTATCTAAAATTCCTCCATCAAAAAATCTATGTTTTTTATATATACATGGGTTAAATACTACCGGAAAGCTACTACTAGCTCTAATTGCTTTTCCTATATTTACATCTGTAATATATTTTTCACTATCATTTTCGTTTTCTGGAATTATGTTTGTAAAAATGTATTCTTTTGAATCATTAATATCTACTGTTGGTATAACAATGGGCATTTTTATGTCTGTAATTTTTTTAATCCCTTTTCTTAATGCGACTTCATCAAATCCTTTTTCAATATATTCTCCTGAATAAAATCCAGAAAAGTGCACTTTTTTATTCATCATAAAATTACTAATGCTTGTTACCATTGATGCAGAATTTTTACTTATTAATTCTTTTGCATATCTTTTAAATAATATATAAATATAATATGGAGAATATCCCATAGCATATAGTGTGGCTATAATACTTCCTGAACTTGTTCCACCTATTACATCAACTTTTATTTTATTTTCTTCTAGTGCTTTTAAAACACCTGCATGTGCAATTCCTCTTATTCCTCCACCTGATAAAGCTAATCCTAATTTTTTCAAATTTCTCACCAACCTAAAAATAGTATTTACTTTTTCTTATTCTTTTAAACTTATTTTTGTTACAATATAAAAAACCACCCAAAAGAGGTATTGTTAAATTTGCCTGAAAGAATTAGATTATATTTTCTATTATATTCTGTGTTTCTTTCAACTTAATTTAACAATGTCCCTTTTGGGCGTCCCTGGCCGGATTTTAGAGCAAAGTTTTTTATTTCATATTGCTATAATATATTTCTCCATTTCCATAAGTTGTTTCATAATATTCATCAATGAAGTTTGGCTCTTTTTCTTGTCTTAATTCATATGTTGGGCTTATTACAATTTTTCCTTCTTTGTCTATTACTCCCCATTTTCCATTCTTTTTTATTCCAGCAAATCCATATTCATTTAGTTCTGTTACAAAATCGTATTCATAGTTAATAATTTTATTGTTGTTTTTGTCTACAAATCCCCATTTTCCATTTTGTTTTTTTGCAAATAATTGATTATCTGGTAAAATATCTTTGTATTCAAGTATCTTTCCTTCATCTGATAAATAAACTCTGTCTACATCATTGTAAATTTTTATATAATTATTAAAATTTTCTACTATTGCATTTTTCATTTGTAGAACTTCTTTCATGTCTTTTGAAATGAAGTAGCTATTTTTAGTATTATTATCCATAAATTGTATTATTTTTGTATTATCTATTTTTTGCATTGAATTGTATTTAAAGTCTACCTTTATATTTCCTTCTGCATCTATAATTCCTAATTTTCTGTTGCTATCACTTGCAATAAAATAATTGTCATATAAGTATTCTATATATGAATATGTTGTATTTGTCTTTTTTTGTTCGTTTTCATAAATACTATATGTTGTCATTCCATTTTTAGTCTCTATTAAAATTTGATAATTTGTGTTTGCTACATTTAGTACTGCTGTATTTTGGTCAAGATTGCTTTCTTCTCCATTTACATCAAATACTTTGACTTCTTTGTCACTTGATGTTGCATAAATATATTTTCCTGTTGAATCTATTTGTTCATATTCAAATGGAACTATTGTTTTTCCTTCTAGTGTTATAACTCCATATTTTTTACCTTTTAATGCAGTTAATAAATTATTTTCTCCGTTATATACTAATGATTGATATTCATTTTTTATTAACTGTTTATTATTTTTTAAAATACCATATTTTCCGTTTTCTGATGCTATTATATATATGTCTTCACTTTGTATTTCTGATATACGGCTTAAATCATTATATTTTGTTTCAACTAATTCTTTTCCGTTTATATCTACATATCCATATCTATATCCTTCTTCTGTTGTATTACATACAATATATCCTGCATTTTTATATCCATTGTCTGTTTCATAATATTTATCTGTTTCTATTTTGTCATATTTAGCTTTTACTAGTGTATGTCCTTTTATATTAATTACTCCATATTTTTCTTTACTTTTAACTAGTAATTCTCCTTCTTTATATTGTAATGTATCTATTTCATCATATATGGCATTTGTTATTTTTTTACCATTAAAGTTTATTAATCCATATTTTCCATCTTTTTCATATTTCAATACACTTTTTTCATACATTAAGTCACCTGAAATATTTTTTAATCTTAGAGGTTCAACTGTTTCATATTCTGTTAATATTTCTTCTGCCTTATCATTTAATACTATGTTTTGATCTTCGTTGTAGCAAAAGAATACTGGCTTTGTTGGATTAGGTATTTTTACATTATCATATTTTGCTTCTACTATTATATTTCCATCTTTATTCATTACTCCATATTTATCATTTTCTTTGATTACAAAATATTCATATTCTGATATAGTTTCTATTGTATATTTTCTATTTTCTTTTTGAATTATGCTTGTAACAAAAAATCCTGTAATACCAATTATAATAGCTATTACTGTTATTATTATTCCCATTTTTTTCTTCATATCTAATATTCCTTTCTTTTATGTTAGTGTATTGTTATTTTATTATGAGTTTATTATAATTGTTTTATTAGTTTTTTTCAATACTTTATTTTTTTATCTGTAATTAATTTTTGTTAATGTTATACTTCTTTTTTTAAAATATAAAAACATTACTATATAGCTAAATTAATATCCCATTAAATTTTTTACAATTATTAATATTTTTAATTATAATTGTTTTTATTGGATATTATTATTTAACTAAATAATAATGTTTGTTTCTATTCTTTTAATTTCATAAGTCTATTATAAGTGCTAATTACAATTTGCTTATATGTAAATTTATTTACTTGAAATATTACATTCCTGTTTTTGGAAGTTTTTTTATAATTGTTTCTTCCATTTCTTTTTCTTCTATGTTTATCTCTGGATTTTCTTCTAAAGAATTATTTACTGTAATAGTCAATTTTTGATTTAGTTTTACTGAAAACTCAATTAATTTATTGTCTGTAATGTATCCATCTTTAGCATTTGTTTCTTTTAGATAATATTTTCCTGGAATTAAATTTGTAACATAAATTTCTCCTTTTTTATTGGTTTTTAGGTTGCTATATACTACTTTTTTGTCTTTATCTAATATTTGAAATTCTACGCCTTCTAATCTTTCTTTTGTTTTTGCATCTTGCTTTATAATTTTTATTTCTGTTTCGTTTTTATGGCAAGAGTCATTTTTTTCTCCTGTAGCATCTTCGTATGTTGCAGCTGTTAACGCATAATCTTGATTTGTGCTGTTAGGTGCTTTTCCATATAAAACTGGTTTGCTTTTTATTTCAGTATTAATTTTTATTAAAAATTTTATTTCTTGTTTTAAATCTTTAATAGGTATGAAAACTTTAAATTTTTCTGAAGGTGAAAATTCCTGTTTTTCTTTACCTTCTAAATCTGTAATTTTAATGCTTTCAGGTAATTCCATATCCACTTTATTTAAACTTATTTTATAGTTTTTAATTGTAGTTTGAGCTTTTACTGAATATGTTTTTGATACATATTCTGGCTTTTTAGAATCTACTGTAAACGCTTTTGATTCCTCAACTATTTTTACATTGTTTGAAATTTGTGTTTCTGTAGAGTTTTTTGCATTTGTTACAATTTGTTTTAAAGCATTTAGAGTTCTTTGTCCTGCTTCTCCAATTGGTCTATAATCATCTGGATTATTTCCATGTATATAACAATATACTGCTTGTTTAGTTGCTGTAAATGCTTCTTCTTTTGTTTTACATCCTAATTCTCCTAATGTTTTATATGGGTATCCATTTGTAACTACTCTCCAAAGCCCTACATCTGTAATTGCATTGTCTACACTTACTGTATATGAAAGATTTGTATCAACTCCTTGTTTTGTTTTATCTAAGCAATATGCTGGGTAGCTTACTCCATTTTCTACATATTGTGCATAATATGCTTTTACTACAATTCCCTTGTATGTTAAGAGATTTCCACATTCTCCTTCTGAAAATATATTTGCAGCATTTAGTTTTACTGCTTTTACACTATTTAAAGTAATTATAATGTTTAACAGAAGTACTATAAGTGTGAGTATTGTAGCCTTTACAACATTTTTGGCTTTAATTTTTTGTCTGATTTTTGTTATTTCTCTCCCTCCTTATTCTCAGTATTATTTTTTGTATTTTATTACTTTTCCGAATCTCTGTTGCTTCAATATCTAAATTTTATATATTCATTTTTCTATTCCTTGTACACATCTCCTATAATTAGGTTCATTGTCTACACATGTAATTAATGTTATTTTATTTTCTTCTGTGTTTTGTAAATAATTCCAATCTATATCTTTAATAATTATATTTTTTGTTACAATATACGTTTTTTCTATATCTTTATATTGATATTTTATTTCGTCTCCTTCTTTTACGTTTTTTAAATTCGCAAAGTAGTTTACTTTATATCCTCTATTATGTGCCGCAAGCCCTATGTTTCCATTTATTTTTGCTGTTTCTTCAAAATGTCCAACAAATTGATCAATTACTTCTTTTCTTGTGCCTTCGGATATTTCTGCTTCTAAAGATATAGATGGAATTATAATTTTCCAATTTTCTTTTTTATCATTTGTTTTATTTTTATAATTAGGGGTAAAATTTTGATTATTTTGAATATCATTATTATATGTTTCAATGTTATTGTAGTTTATGTTGACGACTTCATCTTCTTTTGTATTTTGATTAATATTGCTTGAGCTTATTTCTACTTGTACTTTGTTTATTTTTAATAAATTTAAGATAGAAATGAATTTAAAGTTATTTTTTTGTGGTTTAAAAAGCAAATATTCTCCTGAGAAATAAATAATAATTGTTATAATAAGTGAAACAATATTAATGTATCTTTTGCTGAAACTAACCATTCATAGATTTCACCTTCCTTGCTTAAAATTATTTTTTTGGATTTAATTTTTTCGAAAAAATTATTTAGAATAAAATGTTTTTGAATAAATCTATATTTATAATACAACCTTTTTTTTATTTTGTAAAGCACTTTTCATCGCAAAATTCGACAATTGGCTTCTATGTAGCTTTATACCTGTGTTTTTCATTGTTTAATTTTGTAATATTTTAAAATTTTTAAAGATTATTTCCTAAATTTAAATCAATATAATTAATAATATTTGCAAAAATAAAATTGCTCAGACGCTTCTGACCAATTTTATTTTTTACTTTTGTAATGTTTACAGCTTTTTTTATATTTGTTCTCTTTTATAATTCTAATCTTACATTACTATAATTACAACTTGCACTCTTTTTAATTTTCCCACGAATATTTTCCACCATATACTCCTAAGTTTGCTTGACTTCCATCTGGATTTGTCCCTGTTCCAACATTTTTCCACTTACTTTCATCGTCTGTTATTCTGTATGTTGGTGTATCTACTTTTGGTGTAGATGTAATATAGTTTGTTTTGTAGTTCCATGTATTATCACTTGTTCCGTATCCAGAAGAATATCCTCCATAACAATTTGTTAATCGAATTATCCCCATATCTGTTCTCAAAAAATTTTTTACATGTTTTGGTAATGTACAATTAACAAATTCATATTCACTACCTCCTGCAATAAAGTACGAATAACTAGCAACATCAAAATTAATATCAAATGCTACATTATAAAAATTAAAATCTGTTTTTGGCATAATGGCATTTGTTACTACTTTAGTTGCTCCCCACACTAATCTATAGAAATTAATTTCATAATTACCATTTCCTCCTCCATAATTAGAATAAATATCATTTGCTATTATTTTTGTTTTTCCTTTTTTTCCATATATATTAATAATTTGATTACAATTAAGATTAGCTAATTTATTGTCTATAGTATATTCTCCATCATTTAGTTCTATATTGTATTTTATTCCCGGTTCTATAATTCCATTTTGTGATATTTTATCTAATGTAGCATATGGTTTTTCCTTTGTTCCATCTCCATTTTCATCATTACCATTAATTGCATCTATGTATATTTCTTTAGTCTCTACATCGGTCTCACAAAGAATAACCTCTGAGTTTTTACTGTTATTAGCCTTATCATAAGCTACCACATATACATTGTATTTTGTTCCTGGTTTTAAATTAGTTATACTGTATTTCCCATCATTTGTTTCATATTTAGTATAGTCTTTCTCTGTTTCTTCTTTTATATAGTATTCATATTTTTCTATACCACTTTTAGAGTTTGTACCATCTGCTTCTGCATCATTAGCATTTGCAACTATTGTAAATCCTGTTTTTGTAATATTTTCTATTGTAGGTTTAAAATCTAATGGTGCTAATTTATCTATTTTATTTATAACTATATTTTTTATTACTTCTTTATTTGTATTATCTACCACTTTAAACGTATATGTTCCATTTGCTGTTACTTCATAATCAAATCTTATTTCTGTTTGTCCTTCTCCTGGTATTTTTTCTCCATTTGGCTTTTCTATTGTTTGAATTCCTTTTGGATTAACTACTTTAATTGATATTTTTATTTTGTCCTGGTTTGTATATCCTTCAGGTTCTGTTATATATGTTACTAGTGTTCCATCTACTTCTCCTACATATTTTACAGCAAAATTTTCATCTATTTCAAATTTATATTTGTCACATATTGCTTCTATTGGAAATTCTTCTATATTTCCTATTTGTATGTCCTCACTATTTAATTCTAGTAAATGTTCTTTTTTTAGGTCTTCTCCTTTACTTATTTTTTCAATTCTTAAATCTGTTATTGCTAATTCTAGTTTTTCTTTTGCCACACTTATTCCATATTCCAACTCTGCTTGTTTTGCTCTTTTAAATAATCCATTTTCTCCTGTTAATGTTGCTATTGTTATTCCCGCCAAAATGAGCAAAACTATTATTGTTATTACTAGTGCAATTAGTGTTATTCCTTTTCTACTTTTTAAGTTTCTAATGTTTACCTTTGCAATGTTTCCAATGTTTTTCATATTTGTTATCACATAATCAATTATATAGAAATATTATCCTATTTAATTGACTAATCCCTTTCTTTTGAATTTTTTACATATTATATTTTGCATAGTAATCCTTGTTACAAATTTATTACAACATATTTTTTACCTCTTCTCTTGTTAATGGTCCTGTTCTCTTATATTCCATATTATATTTTTTACATATATCTAAAAATTCCGTACTATTCACAAATGTTAAAATCATGTCCATTCTGTCCTTTGAATTCATTTGTTGAACATACCCATTAATCTCTGAACTTGATGGTGTTCTGCCTAAAATCCCTTCATATAAAGCTATCACAAATTGTTCTTTTGCAGAAAATGGCTTATAAATTGTACTTTCTTGTGACATTAAAATTCCTACTGCTAAAAGTTGAGCATTTCCACTTTTATTAAGCCAATATTGCATTTCTTCATCTTTTATTGTTCTATTTGGTCCTAATGTTTTTACATATAATTGCGTTATAAAGACCTTCGTTGCCGTCATATTAAATGTGCTAGATGTTGTAGTATTACCTGCTACATCTGAAACTGTAACATTAATATTATCATTGATTGCCCCTGTAAATGTTCTTATATAGCTATTATTTGTTGTAGCAGAGCTTTGACCATTCAAATTGAAAGTATATGTTGAAATTCCTGAACTATTATCTGAAGCTGTTACAAATGCCTTATATTGACCTCCATTTGAATTTAATTTAGCATCTGAATATGCAAAGTTTGAAATAGTTGGTACAACAGTATCTCTTTTTATATTAAACGCAGTTGACCATTGGCTTATGTTTCCTACTTTGTCTATTGCTCTTACATAAAACATCCACTGTCCATCTCCGTTTATTATCCATGGATTAGGTACAGTACCTACTGCATTTACTCCATCATGGCTATATTGATAATATGAAACTCCTGATTGTGTATCTGTTGAACTTGCTGTTATTGTTACATTTCCTCTTGTCCATGTTCCACTCGTATAACCATTTAAGTTAATTGTTGGCTTTGTTGGAGCTATCTTGTCTATGTTTGTTACACTTCCTGAGGCTGCTCCTCCATAATTTGTTCCATCCCATAGTCTTGCATATACTGTTCCGTTTGCTGTAAATGTTTGTGTTGCTGTGTTTGTCCAATTTCTTCCGTCTTTACTTGTTTGTAGTGTAAATCCTGTTACTGTTGTTTTTGCTGTTACTGTTACATTTCCATTTGTCCATTCTTTTGTGCTATATTCAAATGTTGTGTTTCCTATTGTTAAGTCTGCAACTTTTCCTGTTGTTCTATCTACAAGTACTTCTGCTGTTCTTCCATTTTTTGCTACTGCTACTATTTTTATATTGTATTTTTTATTTTGTTCTAAGTTTAAGTATGTATATGTCTCATTTGTTGTTGTTTCTTTTAAAGTATATTTTTCCTCATCTTCTCCTTTTATGTAATATTCTATTTTTCCGCCTTCATTTCTTTCTGTTTTTACCTTTACTGTTATTGTATTTGTTGTATTTGTTATACTTTCTAATGTTATTTTTGGTACTAATTCATTTATATTTCCTATGAATTTTGTACCACTCATTTCTACTTTGTATATGTCTCCATCAACTATTACTTCAAAATATGTGTTTACTTTCTTTGGATTTTCATTTATTGTTTCGTTTAATACTTCTCCTATTGATATATCTTTTCCCATCTGTTTTAATTCATTTTGATTTTTTATTACATTTTCTCTTGTTGCTATTATTATATCTTCTGATGTTCTGTTTATATCTTCTGATTGTTCCTCTATTAATTTTAAATCCAACCATTCCTTTATCTGCGCTCTTTTTGTTTCTAGTCTTGCTTCTTTTGCCCTTGCAAATAAACCATTTTCTCCTGTTAATGTAGCAATTGTTATTCCTGATAATATAAGCAAAATTATTATTGTTATTACTAGTGCTACTAGTGTTATTCCTTTATTTTTTATATACATTACATTTCTAATATTCTTGTGTAAGTTCATAATTTTTTCTCCTCTTTTGTTATTACTTTTAATTTCTCTTTCATATAATTACATTATACATTTTTCGCACAAAAAGTACAATACTTTCGTACGGTATTTTTTCATGTCAATTTATGTCACAATATAAATTATCAAATGTATTATCAAATCTATTATTAAATTTTGATATTCACATTATTTATTTAACTAAAGTATTAATAAAATAAGAAATGGGGTATTTAAATGTTTGAAATTTCTAAGTACAAAAAGAGTAATGTTAAATTATCTATTCGCTTACCGGAAAATATGGATTTAACTATCAGAAAAATAGCTCAAAAAGAAAACATGAGTTACAATAATGTAATTGTAAGTTGTATTCAAAACTCTTTAGATCAAATGGATTTGAAAAAATATGAGACTGTGGAGCTACCAAGTAAAAAAGAAATATATCAATAATTAAAACTTGATATATTTCTTTTTTGATTTTGTGTCGTTTTATAGAGCTAGGTCTAAGTCAAAGTAGAATTCGACTCCATCTTCTTTATTTATTACTCCATAGGCATTTCCATAGTTGTTCATTATGGCTCGTACAAATGATAATCCGATTCCTGTTCCTCCATCATTTCTGTTTCTTGATTCGTCTACTTTATAGAATCTATTCCAAATTCTATTTAAATCTTCTTCTTTTATGTTGTTTCCTGTGTTGAATACTTTTATTCTTACTTTGTTTTTTTCTATATTTACATCATTTGTTATTATAATTGTCTTTTTTCCATATTTTTCGTTTACATTTTTTATTGCGTTTGTTATATAATTTGTTATTACTTGTTCTATATAAAAATCGTCTGCTAGAACTTTTATTTCTCTATTTTCGTCAAATTTTATTTCTATTTGTTTTTCTTTTATCATTACTTCTGATTTTCTTATTACTTCTTTTTCTGCTTCTACAATATTAAATATTGTATTATTAAATTGTCTTTTTCCATATTCAAGTTTCATTAGTTCTAATAGTTGTTTTACTAGCTTGTCCATTTTATTTGCTTCATCTAATATTACTTCTGCATAGAATTTTTTGCTTTCATCATCTGTTATAACATTTTCTATTAACCCCTCACTATACCCTTGTATTAATGCTATTGGTGTCTTTAATTCATGTGATACGTCTGATATAAAGCTTTTTCTCATTTCGTCTATTTTTGATTTTTCTTCTATGTCTCTTTCTAGTTCTATGTTAGAACTTCTTAGTTGTTTTATTGTTCCTTCTAGTTTTTGCGACATTATATTAATGCTCTTTCCTAATGTATTAAGTTCATCTTCTGTATCTGTTACTTTATATTTTTGACTGAAATCTAAATTAGCCATTTTTTTCGCTATATTATTTAGCTCTGTTATCGGTTCTGTAAATTTTTTTGATATTATTGATACAATTATTGCTGCTATTAATATAGCAACTCCAGCAATTAAAATTAAGAAATTGTTTGATATGTTTACACTGTCTTGTATTGATGTTATTGGAATTCTTACATATAAAAAATATCCATTATCTAGTCTTCCTGAAAGCATTATATATGTTAATCCATTTTTGGAATCTCTTTGCCTTTTTATTATAAAGTTTTCATTACTTTCTAATTCTTCTCCTTTGTTTATTTCTAATCTGTCTATTATATCATACATGTTTGTTATTCCAGATGTAAAATTTTTATTTGTTGTATATAAATTTATTCCTTTGTCATCTTTAATTAAAATATCAAAATTATTTTTTATTGATATTTTTTCTAGTTCACTTTCTATGTCTTTATTTTTATTTGGTGAGTTGTAGTATTCATTTAATTGATTATATACTCCTTTTATAGTGTTTTCTTTACTAAATAAATAGAATTGTTCAAGTGCAAAATTATTTACTATAATTAGAAAGAAAATTATTAGGACTATTGTTAAACTTATAGTAAAAAATAATTTGGTTTTTACTGATTTAAATATCTCTCTAATTTGTTCTTTTATTTTTTTCATGGTTATTTTTCCCCTTAATTTTTACTATTTGACTTCAAACTTGTATCCTACTCCTCTCATTGTTTTTATGTATTTTCCTCTTTTTCCAAGTTTGTGTCTTAATTTTTTTACATGGCTATCAATTGTTCTGGAGTCTCCATAATAATCATAATTCCAAACATTATTAAGTATTTTATCTCTTGAAAGTGCTATGTTTTCATTTTCTATTAAATAAACTAATAATTCATATTCTCTTAGACTTAATTCTATATTTTTTCCGTCAACAGAAACGTTTCTACCTTCTTTGTCTATTTCTATTCCGCCATATTCTTTAATTTCTTGTTTATTTCCTTGTGTTCTTTTTAAAATAGCTTCTACTCGAGCGACTAATATTTTGGGACTAAATGGTTTTGATATGTATTCATCTACTCCTAATTCAAATCCAAATAATTCGTCTTGTTCTTCTCCTCTTGCTGTAAGCATTATAATAGGTATTTGTGATGTTTGCCTTATTTGTCTTAGTACAGACCATCCATCTAATTTTGGCATCATTACATCTAACAAAATTAAGTCGATTTTTGATTGATTTTCTTCAAATACTTGTAGTGCTTCTTCTCCATCTCCCGCTTCTAAAATAGAATAATTTTTGGCCATCAAAAAATCTCTTATTAGTTTTCTCATTCTTGCTTCATCATCTACAATTAAAATAGTACTCATTTTGTGATTTTGCTAGTTTTTATCTAGCTTTCCTCCTTTTTATATTTGTTATATTATATCTTTCTTTTGTGTCTTAAATGTGAAATTTTGTTAAGTTTTTTATAAAAGCGACAATGTTTTATCATTGTCGCTTTAGTTATAGTGATTATATTTTCAGTTTTTTACATATACTGTTTTTGTGTCATATGCTAATTCTACATTTTCTTCTTTTAATATTTGCATAATTTTAAAGTTTATTTTTTCTTTTTCTTCTAAAAAGCTTGCATAGTCAATAGAATTAGTATAACTTGATACTAATAAATTAATTCCATTATCTGTGATGCTATCAAATCTTACAATTATAGTATCATCTATAACATCATCATGTTGTTTTAATATTTCTTTTATTCTGTTTTGTACAGTTATTATTTTTTCAATTGGAGTATTCAATTCTAAGCATAAATTAACTTTGTTTCTTCTTTTTTCCATTCTACTCCAATTTATTATTGATTCATTAGAAATTACTGCATTTGGTATATTTACAATTGAGTTTTCGAATATTCTTATTCTTGTGCTTCTAAATGTCATATCCTCTACTATTCCTTCATATTTGTCTACTTGTATCCAATCTCCTACATTGAATGGTTTATCTAAGAATATTACTGCTCCTCCAAATAGATTTTTTGCTGTGTCTTGTGCTGCTAATGTTAACACAACACTTCCAATTCCTAGTCCCGCAACTAATCCATTTAGATTGTATCCCAATTCTAAGCTTATTAAGAATCCTGCTACAATATATATAAGTACTTTAATAGCTTTTAGTATAAATTTAAACATTGTGTCTTCAGTTTGTGAATTTAATTTTCCTTTTATTTTTGTTACTAATGTAGAATTTATAGTTAAGCTATCTGCAATTCCTTTTGCTGCTAATACAATAATAGATATTTTAAATATTTTAGTAGCCCATATAATTCCAAATCCTATTTTGCTGTTTATAAATAAAATAGCAAGGTATAATCCCAAAATTATATAAAAGTTTTTTAGCGGTTTATAAAAAGAGTTATTTTTAATTTCTTTATTTTTTATTTTTGGTTTTATTATTTTTATTGTTATATATGATAATTTTTTGCTTAATATTTTGAATGCTAAAAATATAAAAACTGCTATTAATACTTCTATTATTTGGTTTATTTGTATGTTTTGTATCCAATTTATTATTCCTTGAATTGTCTCCATTATGTCCTCCGTTTTATCCCATGTAGTCTCTTAATTTTTTACTTCTGCTTGGGTGTCTTAGTTTTCTTAAAGCTTTTGCTTCTATTTGTCTTATTCTTTCACGTGTTACATTAAATTCTTTTCCAACTTCTTCTAGTGTTCTTGATTTTCCATCTTCTAGTCCAAATCTTAATTTTAATACTTTTGCTTCTCTTGGTGTTAAAGTATTCATTACTTCTTCTAATTGGTCTTTTAGTAATGTATATGATGCAGCGTCATGTGGTGCTGGACTGTCCTCATCTTGAATAAAATCCCCTAAATGGCTGTCTTCTTCTTCACCTATTGGTGTTTCTAAAGAAACTGGGTCTTGTGCTATTTTTTGAATTTCAGCAACTTTTTCTACTGGTATTTCCATTTCTGCTGCAATTTCTTCTGGAGATGGTTCTCTTCCTAGTTGTTGTAATAAGTGTCTTGATGTTCTTATTAATTTGTTTATTGTTTCTACCATATGAACTGGTATTCTTATTGTTCTTGCTTGATCTGCAATTGCTCTTGTTATTGCTTGTCTAATCCACCATGTTGCATAAGTACTAAATTTAAATCCTTTTGTATAGTCAAATTTTTCTACTGCTTTTATTAGCCCCATATTTCCTTCTTGAATTAAGTCTAAGAATAGCATTCCTCTTCCAACATATTTTTTTGCAATACTTACAACAAGACGTAAGTTTGACTCTGCTAGTTTTTGTTTTGCGTCTTCGTCTCCTTCTAGTATTCTTTTTGCTAAATCTAATTCTTCTTCAAATGTTAGTAGTGGTATTCTTCCTATTTCTCTTAAATACATTCTTACTGGGTCATCTACACTGATTCCATCAAAATTAGTGTCTGTTATTTCATCTAATTTTAGTTCTTCTACTTCTTTTAAATCTTCTAAATCTGGTTCTTCTTCAAAATCATCTGATAATACTTCTACACCTATTTCTTCCATTGCTTCAAAAACTTTATCCATATTTTCTGGATTTACATCATTTAATTTTGTTGCCAAGTCTCCATATGTGATTCCACCTTTTTCTTTAGCTTCTTTAATTATATTATTTATTTTTTCTTTTTCTGCTATAAGTTTTTCTTTATTTTCTGTTACGTTTATTTCTTCTAAGTTTTCTTCTTTTTTATTAGACATTTTATTCACCCCTATTTAATTTTTGCTAATCTTATAATAATATCTGTTAGCTCTTTCTCTAATTTTTTCTTTTCTTCTGTATTTGTATTTTGTTCTAGCAATTCTAGAATTTCAAATTTTCTGTTATTTATTTTTTCTTTTTCATAAATTTGCATTATATCATCAATTGCTTTTTCTATGTCATTAATTTCATAGTCTTCTGCCATTATTTCTGTTATATGATTTTGTTCTTCTTCCTCTAGTTCGTCTATAATTCCATTTATATTACTATTTCCTTTTTCAAATTCTTCATACAGCTTTTCTGCTATTTTGTGATTTATTTCATATTGAAAATCATCTGGTTTTATATTTTGTTTTATAATTTGAAAAATATTTATGTCTCCATTTAACAATATAGATATAATTGTATTTTCTCTTTTTTTTATGCTTTCTGATACTTCTTTTATTTCCTTTTTTTTATGTATCAAAACTGGTTTGCTTTTTTCTAATATTTTTTCATTTTTTGTGTTTTTATAAGTTATTTTATTAACTTCAGCATAAATAGCTTCTTTAGAAATTTCATATTCTTTTGCAATCTTTTCTATATATATTTCTTTTTCTATATTATTATCCACTTTTGCAATTAATTTTGCTATTTCGTTTAAAAATTTTATTTTATCATTTACATTTTCTAAATTCAAATCTTTTTTTAGTACTTTTACTTTAAATTCTATAATTGATTGTGCTTTTTCTACAAGATTTTGAAAACGCGCATTTCCGTATTTTACTATATATTCATCTGGGTCTTTCGCTCCATCTATTTGTAAAACACGTAAGTCACATCCCATATTTTGTAGAATATCTAAAGCTCTTAACTTGGCTTGTAATCCTGCTCCATCAGAATCAAAGCTTAAAATAATTTGTTCTGCACTTTTTCTAAGTAGCCATCCTTGTTGTTCAGTTAGTGCTGTTCCTAATGGTGCAACTACATTTGTTATTCCTCTTTGATGTAAAGAGACTACATCCATATATCCTTCTACAATTAAAAGTTTTTTTGTGTCTCCTTTTTTTGCAACATTTAATCCAAATAAATTTCTTCCCTTGCTATATACTATATTTTCTGGTGAATTTATATATTTGGGTTTTGAGTCATCTAACACTCGTCCACCAAAAGCTATTACTCGTCCTCTAGCATCACAAATTGGGAACATTAATCTGTTTCTATATCTGTCAATGTATTGTCCTCTTTCGTTTTTATTAACAAGTCCTGATTCTAATATTTCTTTTTCTTCAAATCCTTGTTTTTTTAGTTCTTGATAAAGTTCATCGAATTTTCCAGAAAAGCCTATTCTAAAAGATTTTAATGTTTCATTATTTAATTGTCTTTTTTTTATATATTCTTGTGCTATTTTTGCTTGAGGTTTGTATAAATTTTCATGATAAAATTGTGCTGTGAATTCATTTACTTTATAAACTTTGGCTTTTAGTTCTTCTTTTAGAGAATCTCCTATATTTTCTAATGTTGGTAATTGAATATTTGCTCTTTCTGCTAGTGTTTGCACTGTCTCCACAAAGTTTGTTCCTTCTATTTTCGAAATAAATGTAAATACATTACCTCCAACCCCACATCCAAAGCAATGAAAAATTTGTTTATCTGGTGAAACTGAAAAAGAAGGTGATTTTTCATTGTGGAATGGACATAGTCCAAAGAAATTTCTGCCACTTCTTTTTAAATGAACATATTGTGATATGACATCTACTATATCATTTGATTGCCTTACTTCGTTTAATATCTCTTCACTATATCTTGCCATTTTTCCTCTCTTTCCTTCAAATAAACATACTTATATATAATATTCGACCCATTTTACATAAATCCTTCTATATTTTAAAAAAACTTGTGGTCAATAGGGACGCCCCTTTTTGACAACCTAATTTTGATTGTCAAAAAGGGGCGTCCCTATTGACCAGTTATTGATTCATGTTTAGCACCATCATTTTATTATCTAATTTATTAATTATCTTTGCACATTGAACTAATTCTTTAGAAGTTGCTTTTGTTATTTCTTTGTCTGTTTTATATTTCATGTTATGTTCTATACTTGCCCAAAAATCCATCGCCATTGTTCTTATTTGAATTTCTGTTTTTACATATATTAAATTGTGTGATAATGTAATTGGAACTTCAAGTATCATATGATAACTCTCATAACCACTTTTTTTAGGATTTCTTACATAGTCTTTTTCTTTTAGTACTCTTATTCCAGGTATTTTTGTAATTAAATTTCTTATTGAATATATGTCTTTTTGCACTGGGCAAATTGCTCTTATTCCTGCAATATCATTAATGTTTTTTATCATTTCTTTATATGTATATTGTAGTCCTTTATTTTTCATTTTATTTGTAATACTTTCAGGTGATTTTATTCTTGTATTAATATGGTCAATTAAATCATAATTATAAAATAGTTTACATTCATCTTTTAATATTTCTAATTTTGTATTGATTTCTTTAATTGCAACTTTATAAATAAACATTATTTTTTCAAATTCTTTACTATTTGTTTCTATTAACCTGTCTACCTCCACTAGATTTTCTATTTTTTGTAATTCATTTTCTTTTTTCATATCTATAACCTCCTTTTTTGGCTTGATATGTTTATGTTGTTATTTTATTTGAGATTTGTTTACAAACTTTATTTTTTTTGTGTCTTTTATGTGAAAATAGTGGTCAATAGGGACGCCCCTTTTTGACAACCTAAATTAGGTTGTCAAAAAGGGGCGTCCCTATTGACCACTATTTTCCATAATAGCTATCTATAATAATTTGTTTTATTTCTTCTACTAGCGGAAGTCGTGGATTTGCTGTTGTGCATTGATCTTCAAATGCTCTGTCTGCTAATATATCTACTTTTGCTAAAAATTCTTGTTCTTCTATTCCTGCTTCTTTAAATGATTTTGGAATATTTAAGTTGTTATTTAATTGTTTTATTTTTTCCACTAAGCTATTTACTCCCTCTTCTATTGTCTCTGCTTTTAATCCTAGTTTTTTAGCTAGATTACTATATTTTTCATCTGCTATATAGTATTCATATTTAGGAAATGATACAAATTTTGTAGGCTTTGTTCCATTATATTTTACTACATATGGTAATAAAATCGCATTAATTCTTCCGTGTGGTAGATGGAATTCTGCTCCTATTTTATGTGCAATTGAATGACTAATTCCTAAAAATGCGTTTGTAAATGCCATTCCAGCAATAGTACTTGCATTGTGCATTTTTTCTCTTGCTAGCTTGTCGCTTCCATTATTGTATGCTTTTTCTAAATTATTCATTACTAACTCTACTGCTTTTTCTGCTAGTCCATCTGTATAATCAGATGCCATGCTTGATACATATGCTTCTAAAGCATGTGTTAATACGTCCATTCCAGTATCTGCTGTTACTGATTTTGGTAAACTCATAACTAAATCTGGATCTACTATTGCGACATCTGGTGTCAGTTCATAATCTGCTAATGGGTATTTTTTATCTTTTTCTTTGTCTGTTATTACTGCAAATGATGTTACTTCTGAACCAGTTCCTGATGTTGTTGGTATTGCTACCATTTTTGCTTTTTCTCCTAATTTAGGGAATTTATAAGTACGTTTTCTAATATCCATAAATTTTAATTTTAAACCTTCTACATCTGCATCTGGATGTTCATAGAATAGCCACATTCCTTTTGCCGCATCCATTGGACTTCCTCCACCTATAGCAATTATTACATCTGGTCTAAAATTATTCATTCTCTCTACACCTTTTTTTATTGTATCAAAAGATGGATCAGGCTCGACATCACTGAATATCTCTGAGTGTACATATTTTTGTCTCTTTCTTAAGTGATATAAAACTTTATCTACATATCCTAATGTAACCATTCCTTTATCTGTTACAATAAATGCTCTTTCTATATCTGGCATTTTTTCTAGGTAAGCTATTGAACCTGCTTCAAAATATATTTTCTCTGGAACTTTAAACCATTGCATATTAACTCTCCTTTTCGCAACTCTTTTTATATTTATTAAATTTACTGATGAGACATTTGCTGTTGTTGAATTTCCTCCAAATGAACCACAACCTAATGTAAGTGATGGCATATTAGTATTATAAATATCTCCTATGGCTCCATGTGTTGATGGTGAGTTTACAATTATTCTTCCAGCCTTCATTGTTTCTGAAAATTTTAAAATTGTTTCTTGATTTTCACTATGAATTACTGCTGAATGCCCAAGACCTCCATATTCTAACAATTTTTCCGATTTGTCTATTCCCTCTTTTTCGTTTTTTACAATATAATATGTTAATACTGGACTCAATTTTTCTTTAGAGAATGGGTATTCTTCTCCTATTCCTTCTTCATATACAACAATTACTTTTGTTTCCTTTGGTATTTCAAATCCTGCTTCTTTTGCTATTGTATATGGTGCTTGACCTGGTACATGTGATTTTAATTTATATCCATATTCTTCTGTATATTCAAACATTGAGTTTTTTAGTTTTTCTTTTTCTTCTGGATTTACAAAATAGCATCCCGCTTCTCTCATTAATTTTTCAAAATCTTGATATATTTCTTTGTCAACTAAAACAGCCTGTTCTGATGCACAAATCATCCCATTATCAAATGCTTTTGATAAAACTAAATCATTAACTGATGTTTTTAAATTTGCTGTTTTGTCTATATAACAAGGAACATTTCCAGGTCCAACACCCAATGCTGGTTTACCACATGAATATGCGGATTTTACCATTCCTGTTCCTCCTGTTGCTAAAATTAAATTAACATTTGGATGGTTCATTAATAATCTTGTTGCTAGAATACTTGGTTTTTCAATCCATAATATGCAGTTTTCTGGTGCTCCGGATTTAATAGCTGCATCTCTTAAAATTCTAGCAGCTTCACTACTACATTTTTGTGCAGATGGATGAAATCCAAATATAATAACATTTCTTGTTTTAGCCGCAATAATAGATTTAAACATTGTTGTTGATGTAGGATTTGTTACCGGTGTTACACCCGCAATAATTCCTACTGGTTCTGCTATTTCTACATATCCTTCTTCTTCATTTTCATTTATAACGCCTACTGTTTTTTCGTATTTTATACTATGATACACATATTCTGTTGCGAACATGTTCTTTGTTATTTTGTCTTCATAAATTCCTCTTCCTGTTTCTTCCACTGCCATCTTAGCTAGTTCCATATGGTGTTCTAATCCAGCCATTGACATCGCTTTTACTATATTATTTATTTGTTCTTGATTTAGTTCTAAATATTCTTTTGAAGCTATTTTTGCTTTTTCCACTAAATCATTTATCATCTCTTGTACTTTTTCTTCCTCTAAATTTTCTTCCATTGAGTATCCTCCTTTGTATTATTCTATCCTATTAATTATATATTATTAGAAAAAATTGTCAACAAGAAAAATGTCTATTTCATTAAATTTTTATACGAAATAATACAATTAAATATTTTAATATTTGTATTTTCAAGATGTTTCAAAAGTTTTCTCTTTGGTGTTGGATAATTCTTCATATATAAAAATAGAAACTTCTCGTTTTTAAGAAGTTTCTATTTTAGGAGTTAATTATTTAATTTTTTCTAATTGTATTTGATTTGTTAAAAATGAAATAATTTCTGTATTAGTTGGTTGTCTTTCATACTTTTTTATTTGATATCCAAGCATTTCATTAATTTCTTTTAGCTTTCCTTTTTTCCATGCAACTCTTATGGAATATGATATATTTCTTTCTACTTTGTTCGAAGTTGTTTTGTATCTTTTGGCTATTTCAAGATATAAATCTTGCATCCTATGATTCTTTTTTCTTTTATCTTCAAAAGATATTAATACAGCTTCTCTTAGATATTCATACCCTAATACATTATATGGAATTCCAATCATATTCATTATTTTAGTAATCTTATCGTACACTTTTGTTGTCGCTACAAATTCACGATTTGTTGTGCTTTTTTGTTCTTCCTCCTTAATTCTACTTATTTCAATTTGTTCAAGTACAATTTTTTGTATAATTTCCCGTAGCAATGGTTCATCAATCCTACTAATCTTTTCTAGCAGTTCCTTTGCCTCTCCTTCACTATACATAGTTCTTCTCCTTTTCTGTGTAGCTTTTTGCTGTTACTCTTTTATTATAACACATTTTTGTTATAATGTAAATTTTTTACAGCGTTAATTTCAAATATTTAAAATTCGCTTATTTAAATTTTTATCTTCTTTAATAATCCTTGTGTAAAATATAGCACTCAAAAAAATAGCACATTTTATGTGCTATTCATACTTTATTTTAATATAAATATTTTTGTGGATTTACATGTTTTCCATTAATTCTTATTTCCAAATGTAAATGGTTACCTGTAGAGTTTCCTGTACTTCCTACTGCTGCTATTGTTTGCCCACCAGTTACTTTTTGACCTGGTTTTACATACATTTTACTTGTATGTGCATACCATGTTTCTACTCCATTACCATGATTTATTTTTACTAAATTTCCATATGAACCTGAATAAGTAGCACATGTTACTGTTCCATCTGCAACTGCTTTTATTGCTGTTCCATATGGTGCTGCGATATCTAATCCTGTATGTGTTGATACTCTTAATCTACTTGATGAACCATATCTTGATGAAATGACACCCGATACAGGAGTTGATGCAATTTTTATTCCATTTATATTTGGTCTATTGTTTTCTTTTACTTGTGTTTTTGCATTTGCTTTTGAACTTGCTTTAGTTGTTTTTAGTATATTATTTTTTGCAACTTCTATTGTATTTGTTTGGATTTCCTCTATATTTTCTGTGTTTTTTTCTATAATTTCTAATTCTTTATTATTCAATTCTGTAACAAGTTCTTCCGCTTCTTTTCTTGTATCTACAGATGCTAATATTTCATTTTTTAATGCAATTTGATAATATTCATAAGTGATTTTGAAATTTTTTTGTACTCCTACAAATACCTCATCTTCGTTTGTTTCTTCTTTTTTATCTAATAATTTTAATTCTAATTTAGGTTCATTTTCTAATTCTATTTTTTTTACGTTTTTAGCTTCATAGTTTTCTATATAACTGTTTATTTTTTCCTCAAATGCTTTTTGATTTTTTACATAACCTAATGAATTGTCTGCAATTTTGACCTCATACATTGGTCTGTATTTTATTAATACTATCGCTATTATAATTCCAAAAGATATTAAACATAAATTGAAAATTTTTAAGATTTCTTTTGTACCATATTTTAATTTCTTTTTTAAAATAAGATTCACTCTCCTTTTACTTTTTGAAACGCGACTATCTATTATTATACTATATATTCTGCTCTTTTGCAAATTATGTATACATGTTTTGTCCATTTTTATTGTTTTTACTGGAAATATTTTGTTATTTTTTGTAAATTATGTTATTTTTTCTCTTTTTTTATTCTTTTTTCTGTCTTTTTCTTTGTTTTTTGTCTATATGTAAATAGTTTTGTATAATTTTATATTAATATGTTGTTTTTATTAATTTATAAGTTTAATTTAATTTTTGTATTTCTTCCAAACTTATAAGTTAAATGATATAGTTAAATAAAAATCTAGGAGGTTGATTTAAATGGCTATTGACTATAATGTTATTGGTTCTAGAATTAAACAAGCAAGACTTGCTAAAAATATGACACAAGAAGATTTAGCAGATAAAATAGATGTATCAGTTGCATTCTTAAGTAGAGTAGAAAGAGGAAATTCTCATATCAATTTAAAAAGATTGAATCAATTATGTGGTTTATTAGATGTTTCAGAAGGTTATTTGTTAAATGGAGCTTCTAGTAGTTCTGAAAATTATTTAGATAAAGAATTTACTGATTTATTTAAAAGCGTTTCTCCTGCTAAACAAAGATTAATTTATGATATAGCAAAAACAATTGTAGAATCAGATTTAAATGAAGAATAATAGTAAAAAAATACGTCCAATAGGACGTATTTTTTTTAATTAATAGTTGTTCCAGTTGCTCCACTTCCAACAACTTCTTCTTGTAACGAACGCCATGTATTGCATCCGACAATTCCATCTGCCACTAATCCTCTTGATTTTTGGTAATTAATTACTGCATTCTGTGTTGCTGAACCAAATATACCATCCAAGCCATTTGTTCTAAATCCTAATGTGTTTAAGTCATCTTGTGCAATTAAAACATAATTACTTAGACTTCCTCTTCTTACAATTGGAAAACCTCCTGTTGAACATGCTGGTTTTCCAAATCTTTTATCAAGATGTTAATGATACATGCCTTTATTTAATATTCTGTTTATTGTATTTACTCTTGCTATATTATAAGTCTTTAAAAATGTTTTCGGAAATATTTTTAAAATAATTTTCTCCTTCCAATTTAGATTTTCTGCTATTTCATTAACTATTAGTTCTTCCGTTTTATTCATAAAAGACCCCTTTCTTTAGTTTAAGAGGTTATTTTTGCATTTTTGTGGATTCTTCATTTGTTTTATAAGCAATTTCATGTAATGTTTTTTTATTTATTTAACTTTTTTTATCTTTTACATTACTTTTTTTATTTTTCATAAAATAATACCTCTCTTTTGTAAATTTATTTGACAATTCACTCTCAAGAGGTTATACTTAAATTACATGATGCTCTTTTGAGTGAATTGTAGTAAAAAGAGATGTTGAATGGGATTTATCATCTCTTTTTTACATTATATACACTTATTTTTGTGTTGTCAAAACCCACTTTCGACAAAAAAAGCTTGTAAGTATTGAAAACACTACAAACTTTTCTTAAAATTTTTTTATATATTTTAGCTTTTCTAAGATTTTACTCTGTTTCTTAATCTATGCCAATTCAGTCCACTAATATATTTTATAGATTCTGAACTTAAAAGATTTTTTTCTTTTGCATATTTATTCCATTCCTCAACAGACGGAAATTTTATAAAATCAGATGTTATTTCACTTAGATGTTCTAGCGATTTTTGATATGTATCATACATAATATTATCCTTTTCATATTTTCGTTCTTTTGTATAATATTTATTCATTACCTCATCAAATGTTTTACTTGCACTTTTAGTTTGTTTTGAATTAAGTCCATATTTAAATATTGCTATATGTAATTTTTCTCTTATTTCTTCAACTTTATCCATTATATTTTTTGTCCTTTGTATTCTGTTTTTTGTATTTTATCACAGTTTAAATTAAAGTCCACATTCTTTCAATATTATTGAGATAAAATTTTGATATTATTAGATTGATTTTCGGTTTATTTTACTCCACCAGTCCATTTAGCAAAACCAATTTTATAATTTGATGTTCCATCTACTTTATATCTTACCATTGGTCTATTATTAAATATACCAAAGCAATCACATTCTTCCCAAGGGCTTAAGCTTCCTATTACTTTTGTTAAGCCTGTATCAGCATATATTGTTTCTCTTGTTGAACCATTTTTATATCTTCTCACTGGTTCATCACTCCCTTCTACTTTTGGTATTTCTATATTTGCTTGTCCCATTTTATTGGCAACATCATTTTTGAACTTTATCCATTCCTGTTCATTTTCTACATAATATTTGGGACAATTTTTTCCTGTTACATCATAATGTCTTATTATTGCATTTGTATTTAAATTATATCTTTTACATATGTCTGCACATAATTCTACTAAACTATTATATGTATTCTCATTGAATTTTCCTCCCCAATCTGGATGGCAATCTTCTATTCCAATGGATTTTCTATTCATACTATAAGAACCACTATGATATGCAATTTCTTCTTCTGGAATACATTTTATTATTTCTCCATTTAATCCTATAATATAATGTGAACTTGCATATGTTGTATGTGTATTTCTTAAATTTTCAAAATAGTTTCTATTGGCTATTGCTGTACTTCCTGCATTTCCAACCCAATGAACTACTATGTTTTTTATTGTTCCTTGTTTTTCTCCACATCTACTATATGGATTTACTGTTAATAGCATTTCCTGTATATCCACTATTCATTTGCCTCCCCTCTATTGTCTTGTTCTGATAGTTCCATTGTTTCTACAATTTCTTCTTCCATTTTATTTCTCCTTACCATTATTTAATTTTTCTTTTAACTTATCTGGTATTGGAAAACCTAATTTTGTACAGTTTTCTGCTAATGATACCAATTCCATGTAACATACATAAATAACTATAAAATACATAATTGTGCTTGTTCCAAATGCAAATTTAAATATAATACCAACAACTATATAGCATAATTCTGCACATTTTTTACCTAATCCATCTCTCATTCTCGTGCTTGAAATTTCATTATTTTTCCAAGCATTATAATATCCTGTTATAACATCTAAAATCATTAATATTAATGGCAATATAATTTGCCAAATTATATTAGTAAATTGTAAATTTATTAGTTCTTCCATTTTTTCTCCTTTTATTATTTATTTGTATCCTAAAATTTTAGTTATTTTTGTACCATAATATGGGTTATTTAGTTCATATCTTTGGTCTGTTGCATTAAGTACTACTGTCGCATTTTTTATGATACTTAATGTTTTTCCTGTAATTTTAAAAGTCATCGTAGTTGGTACATACCATCCTGTTCCTCTTTCTGAGTCTACAACACAGTTTAGCATTTTACCATCTGGTTCTAAAAACATTACTGTTGTAAAAATAGATTCTCCTTTTACTTCTACAAGAATTTTTTTATAATTTGATATATTGTCATTTATTGTTGCTGTTCCTGAGGCTATTCCATTTGCATTATTATATAAAACTTTTCCATCAAATTTTTCATTAATGTCTATACCTTTTATTAATATTTTTTCGAAAAAATTAATAAAATCTTTTCCCCAACAAAATATAGGAATACCTTTTGAAACAGAATATGTTGTTTGTAGTATTGTTAATTGGTCTGATATTTCAAAAGTAAATTCATATGCTTTTGTATAATCAAAAATTTTTCCTAATGATGTTTTATTTGAGTAAGTATTTTCTGAAATATTAGGTGTAATGTTTCCTCCATTTGTCCATGTTGTATTTCCTTTTACTCTATAAGACCATTTCATTTTTAATGTATTTTGTACTTTTCCAAAACTGCTATTAAAATAGTTTCCTGTATAGTCGATACTTACTTCTCCTGTTGTTGGTTGTGTTCTTTTTACTGTAGCATTTATTGTAAGTGGAATATAATTTACTAAGCTTAAATCACTAGGAGTAATTGTTGTTGTAAATCCTCTTGAATCTGTTACTGTTATATTAAAATTATTTGTTTCTACTTTTTGAATTAGAAATGGACTTTTATTCATTGTAGTTCCATTAACTGTTACACTTTTTATTGTTGCACTATTTTTCGCTGTTGCAGAATATGTTATTTGTGCCGTTGAGAAATATTTTACCATTTTTTTATTATTTCCTGTTAGTCCTGTTGTTTTAGAATTAGCATCTATAATATTTACATTCAAATTAGGTTTACATTTCGTTTCATTTGTATTTACAGTAATTTCGCAGCTACTCTGTCCTAATTCTTGATTGTTGTTATATGTAATACATGTAATTTTTGCTATTCCACTTTTGTTAGATGGTATTTGTGAATAGAATTCATTTGGTATTTTCCAACTATATGTTGACTCACTTGTTTTTTCTACTATTTTTCCACTTAATTGATTAAATGAATATAATAGTGTATGTGTAAAATTATTAGATGCTTTATTTATTTTGATTATTGTATTTTCTTCTATATATGCAGAACTTGCTCCTACACCACTTGCACGAGGTATTGTGCTCAAGACTAAATTTCCACTTGGGTTAAAGTCTCCTGGACTATATGTATGAGTTTGAAAATCTAGTGAACAGCTACATCCTATTGTTTTACTTCCATCTTCATTATGAACTACTGTTGTTGTCCCTTCACAAATTGTTTGATATGTATTATAGCTTTGTGAATTATATGTCCCACTTCCATTATTAACTGTTACACCATTTATTGTTACAGAAAAATTTGCTCTTAGTCCACTAAATCTTCCTTGACTTCCGCTTCTTAATTGTAATCTATAACCTACATTTGATGTATTTTTTGATATGTCAAAACTATTTTCCCAAACGGTTAAAAATGCGGAAAAATATTTTGCATATGTTCCTCCATTTGTTCCTCCATCTTGTATAAAAGCTGCCATTAATTATCTCCTCCAATCCAAAATACTCCTGTTCCACTTTCATAATCTTCAATTCTTGAATTTTTTCCTATTGTTAAATATCTTTCAACAATCATGTTTTTTGATTTTACGATTGTGTCACCCGTTTCTTTATTATATCCTGCAAATAGTAAAGTTTCTTCTGAACTACCAGTATTGTCTTTTACTTCTAATCCAGCTTCATTTAGTGTTGATTTTGTTTTTGCATCTGTTTTTTCTATTGTTAAACCATCATTATCAAAAGTATAGCCTGTTTCGGTTTTTACTTTAGACACTCCATTTTTTTGTATATCTTCACTAATCTTTATTGCATAGTCTGTTGAACTTTGAATAGTTTCAACCTTATTTTCTAAAGATATAATATCTGTTTTTTTTGGTACTTCATCTAATTTTTGAATAATATCTTGATAATTATTATTTATATTTGTTGTGTTAGATTGTACTATATTAGATATTTTATCTATTGTTTGTTCATGTTTTGTTAGTGTTTCTGAAGTTTCTGTGTTTTCTTCTACTATTTGAGTTATTTTTCCATCTATTTGATTTATTTCACTTTGTACTCTTCTATTTATAATTTTTTGACTTTCTGTTTTTGTGGTTGTTTCTTCTTTTTGCTTTATTTGAATTTTACTTGATATATCCGCTATAAATCTTCCCTCAAATATCATTTCTCCTTGATATAATATAGGTTTTCCGTCTATTATAATTTTATCTCCTATATCTATTGCTGGGTCTATAACAGTTTTTCCTTCAAAACTATTAATTATCATTCCATTTATTTTGTCATAAATATTTTTAATTTGCGCTTCATCTACAATATATATATTTCCTTGATTTATCCATAGATTATTTCTTGTGTCATCTCCAAATTTAAAACTCCTTGTTCCATCTTCATATGATACTTTTGAAATTTTAAACTCTTCACTCCATTTATATTCTCCAAATAGTTCAAGTGGAATTTCTGTTGAATCTTGATATAATGATTTAAAATATAATTTTCCATCTCTTCCTATACAGGAAAATCCTCCTGCACTTTCTGCTATATAACCTATATATTCTCTTGCAGTTATTTGGTTATCATATGTTGATATTTGTTTATCAGAGTTTAAAAAAGAAGTAGAACCTAATTCTACTCCTGCTTTTAAACAAATGTCTTTTGCTATATCTAGTAATGTTTTTGGATATCCTAGTTTACTTCCATCATAATTGAACTCGAATTTTATCATATTATCTAATGCTTTTATTGTTATTGTATTATCATCATTATCTGCATAATCATCAACATTATATATTCCAATCGGTATCATTTCAAAGCCGTTATCTTTCCCTGTTGCTTTTGTATTGTTTACTAATATTCCATATTCAACTTTTACTTTAGATGGATTGTCTGGTATTTTGTCTTTATATAGTTTCATCTCTATATATTGACTTGGTGTGCTTCCTAAATATAATTCTTCATTAAATATTTCTCCACCTTTTTTAAATTCTAAAATATAGTTTGGATTTATTAATTGATCATTTATATATATATTCATTGCAATTATAGGATTTTTATATATATTTTCTTTCCATTTCTCACTTGTCTTATACATTAATTCACCCCTTTTGCTTTGTTTACTGTTTGTTTCTGCTGTTCTGTTAATTCTTTTTGCATTAAATTAAAAGACACTTTCCATTTTGATTTTGAAGTGTCTTCATCTTCCCCTGTTAAATACATTTCACTTGTTCTTTTACTTACTCTAAATTTTGCATTTTCTAACATGCCACCTTCAATTGATGGACATTTAACCGTTACTATCATGGGATTTTGATATGTTGCTTGTAGTAATTCTTCTGCTTCTTTTTCAGTTAAATATTCCCAACTCATTTCAAGGTTTAACATCCCTATTGCAATTGGATTGTCTATTAATGCTCCTGTTACTTTAGATGTATAGCTATCATTTTCTGTGTCTTCAATATTATCTTTATATGTAGATGGTGTTTTCATTAGTTTTCCATTTAATTTCCATAACATAGTTTTTCTCCTTTCAATAATAGATTTTTATCATTCATATGCTACTTTAATTTGTGCTCTTCCTGTTCTTCTGCTTTTTTCATTTATTCCGTCTATTATTTCATCTAATACATTTTTTGTTCCCCAATAAATTTGGACTCTTACTGGTTTTCCATTATTATTTTTTCCTATATCATTTTCTGTTAGTGCCCTTACCATTGTTTCATACATAATGTTTTGTGGAGTTACAATTTCTGGATTTGTTTTTGCTCCAGAATATTCTCCTGCTATTACTGCTGTTGCTCTTGTTAAAACTCCTCCTTTTGCTAGTCTTGGTAATGATATTGTACTTATTTGTAAATTTATTGGGTCTAGTCCTATTAGAGAACCTATAGCATTTGCTACACTACTTATTCCTGATAAAAGTAAATTTATTCCTTTTATAGTTCCATTTACAAAGCTTTCAATTCCTCCTAATATGAAATTAATTACAGTTTTTATTCCATTCCATATACCGTTCCAAACTCTATTTACAACATCTGAAATAACATTCCATACAGTTGACCACACTTCTTGTATTTTTCCTAATACGAATTTTATTGTTTCCCAAATTCTATTTATTACTGGTGAAATTATATTCCATATTGCTTCAAATACTTTTGATATTAATTGCCATACCCAATTAAATACTTGAGAAAATATATTCCAAATTGAGTTTAATATACTTGAAATTACATTCCATATCGCCTCAAATATTGTTGATATTATATTCCAAACAGCATTTACAATCGGAGATACAATATTCCAAATAGCTTCAAATACTGTTTTAAATAAATTCCCAATAAATCCTAATATTGTTGATATTACTTCCCATATAGCTTGGAATATAAATGATACTTGATTCCACAAGTTTTGGAAAAATTCTATAATTGCATTAACTATATTCATGACAAAAGCACTTATTTCCTCCCAATGTTGTTTAATTAATACAATTGCTGTTGCTACAACTGCTACTATTATTGCTATTACTGCTGCGATAGCTGCTGGGACTCCTAAAGCAATAGCTCCTATAGCTACAATTGCAATTCCTATAAGCATTATTGTTTCACTTATCCAATTAAATCCTCCTGAAAGCATTCCTATGAAACTAGAAATTGCTTCTATTGCACTTGTAGCAATAATTTTTATAATGTCTATTGTTGAAACCATTCCTTTTGTTTTTGTTCCTACTTGGACACACATATTAATTAATTGTTGCCAATCTGTTTCTGCCATTTTGTTTGACATTTCTGCAAATCTGTCTACACAATTTTTTAGCCAATCTGGGAAATTACCATTTTGTACTACATTGTTAACCGCAGTTGATAAATTTCCCAAATTACTTACTATATTTTGAATTTTTCCTCCAGCTTCACTTCCTTCTTCTTTTACCTCTATTTCAATTGGTCGGGCTTCTACTTTTTCTTGTAGACTGTCTATTTCTTTTTTTATTTGGTCTAGTTGTTTTTGAGATTTTTTATTGTTTATTTTTATTGCTATTTCATTTTTTTCTGAGCTACTTTTTAGTTCTCTCATTTTGTAATGTACATAGTCTACTGCATCATCTATTTTGTCTTTTAATGCTTTTGTATCTAGTTTTGATAAAGCTTTTTCTACTTCTTTTATTGTGTCTTTTATTGATGGCAATATTTTTTTAAATTCTTTCAGTGCTTCTTCAACTTTAGTAGCTACTACTTTTTCAATTTCTTTCTCAGTCATAAATTTTCCTCCTTTATAAAAAAATAAAACACCTACGTTTGTAAGTGTTTTTATATAACTTCATTTTTTATATTATCTTTTTTAGCATTTTCCCATTTTTCAGTTAGTCTCATCATTTCTAGTTTACTGTGTTCTACATATTTTAATATAATAGTTTGATCTTTATCTTGTATGTATATATTTCCAAAATTAAATATGTTGTCTTCTGCTTTTATATTGATGATTCTGTATAAAGGAATTATAAATTGTCTTTTATTAAATACTCCGGTTTCTATTATCATTTTTTCATTATTATAATAATATTTACTATTTTTTAATATAAAATAATAATATATTGGTACTATCAATATTAAAAATAATGTTCCTTGACTTAATATAGTGAATGTAATTCCTATTACTAGCCACATGATAAAATAGAAATTGCTAATATTAATATTATAATTATCCATTTTTATTCCTTTTATAAAATTATTTTAGTCCTAGTTGAGCTTTAGATGTAACTTTTCCATTTTGGAAAGTTATACTTGCATTTGCTCCAATTGTCCCTTCGCCATACCATGAGTATAATGTTGTTTTAATGTTTCCTATTTCTGATTCTGATACGACTGTTCCTTCTTCTCCAATGATTGCAACTACTTCTTCATATGTCATTCCTGTTTGAATTTTATTAAACTTTTCTAAGTTTAATTTTTCTTGTTTTTGTTCTGTTGAAGTATTTGTTTCATTTGTTGTGCTTCCATTATTTGTGTTGTTATCCTTGTTTTTTGTAGTACTAGCTCCTCCTGCTATAGCAACAATAATAATTAGAACTAGAAAAAAAGTTACTACCTTGTGTTTTACAAAAAAGTTTCTTTGGTCTTTTCCACATTTTGGACATATACCTTTTGAACTTACTTCTGTTCCACATTCTTTACAAATTTTTAATGCCATAATAATTCCTCCTTTTATTTATTATGTTATATTTTGGATTATATCACTTCAATTTGTAGAAATTTGTCGAAATTTGCGAAAAAGTTACTTTTTTTTCACATTCATAACTTCTCTCATTCTTTTCGCTATTTCATCTGGTGATTGTACTTGTTCTATCTCATTTTTAAATAATTCTTTGTAATTATCTCTAATTGGAATTATTTTAGGTCTTTTACTCATACTATCTGCTCTTATAAGTTTATTTGTTACTGCCTCTTGCAAGTTTATTTCTCTTTTTAAGTCATCCATTGTTTTAATTAAATGAGCTTGGCAATAGATATTTATTTCTAAATATCCACTATTCCAAAATTCTTCTGGCTTCATATCAAAATAATATGCAAGTGGTTCAATCGAGTATATAAGTTGTATTAAATTAGTCGCTTCTTTTATTTTATCTATTATTTCATCTAATCCTTGTAATTTTGAAATTGTTCTTCTGCTATTTTGCTCATTGCTCGTTCTGCTGATTTCTGGACTAATTCGTTCATATTCATTGTTGATAAAGGATTTGATATCATTTCTTTTAATTCTTTCTTTGTCATCTTCTTGCTGAAAAAACCCTCATCATTCAATGCCTCCGCAATTTTAGCATAAATATCGTTTGCTGTTATTCCTTCATTTCTGCAATCATCTATAAAATCATATACTTCATCAGAAGATAAAAAAACACTTTTGCCATCTTCTGTTTCTGCTAATTTAAATATTATTTTTGATAATGCTTCTCTATTGCATATTGCATATGCTTCTGTAAAAGCCTTTTCAAAGTTTTTGTTTTTTAATATATTTGCTATATCTACTATTTTTCTTGTTTTTAATACTAAATTTATTGTTTTATTTTTTGTTTCTATAATCATTTTTACCTCTCCTTTGCAAAAGAGAGGAGACTTTTTATGCCTCCTCTATATTTATATTACTTATTCTGATATGATATTTAAATCAGAACTTGCTTGTGGGAAACCCTTGCTTTCTTTTACTTCTGAACTTCTATAAATTGTTAATTTTGCTTTTAACATATCATCTACTGCTATTTCACTAAATCCAACATAGCAAGTTCCTGTAAAATACCATGTAAGTGGTTTTCCTGGTTCTTTGGCTGTATCTTCTGGTAATTGGATTGCCCAATATCCATTTGTTTTAGCTGTTTGAAGAGCTTTTAATTCATCATATTGTTCTTCTTTATATAATATTTCTATTTCTATATTTTCTGCTTTTTGTCTTCCTTCTGCTTGTCTTTCGTCTGGAATATCTAAAGCACTATATACCACACCTTCTGGTGCTTTTAAAAATTCTGGTATGCTTTGTACAAAAGCTACTTGTTTTCTTTTTCCTCCATCTATTAAATCTTCTAATGTATCTGCATGAAATAATTTTGTCATTGTAGTTGTTCTTGGTTCTGACATTTTTAATTCCTCCTATTTTTTATTTTATGTATATAAAAGCGTTCGTTAATGAATTATATCGAACCTCATATATACATGTAATGCAATATTTTTTTAATAAATCATCATATATTGCTTGATTTGTACCTATCCTAATTATGTTGTATTGTTGAAGTTTTTCATCAACTTCACCAGTCATTTGCATAGCTTGTCCTTGATCCTCATTCCAACAACTTATAAATATTTGAAATGTGGACAAAACAGGTTCTCCATTTTCTGTTTTATTAACACTTTTAAGTGGTGTATGTAGTTCTAAACAAGGAAATGTGTCATCTGTTGTCGGCTTGCTTAAAATTTGTTTATAATTTAAAGGTTCTAATTTTTTATAAATTAAATCTGAAAATTCCTTAATGCTTAAATCTTTCATTTTTACACTCTTTCTTTATCTTTTAGATTTACTTATATTTTATCTTATATGAATATTATTAAATAATTCTTTTTATGTCTTTTTTGTTGTGATTTTTTCGAATATTTCTAGTTTTTTTGTAATACTTTCATATGTTTCGTTTTTGAAATCTAATGTCATAATTAACTCAATTGGTATTCCTTTATATTCTGCTTGTTTGTATGCCTTATTTTCTAACTCATTTTCTATCATTTTGTTTTGAGCCACTTCTAACCTATTTAATAATATTCTTATTTTTTCTATATCACTCATATCCTTGAGTCTTTCTGCTATCTTCTTTTTGTTGTTATTTTCAATTTCTTTTAATGTGTTTTTTCTTTCTTTTTGTTTTTCTGCATTGACTATTTTGTTTAGTTCATCTCTTGTAAAAGTTTTTTCTGCTTTTTTCTCTTTTACTTCTGATGTCTTTAATTCTTTTACACTCTCGGTAGTATTCTCCATATTATTTTTATCTTCTTCGTTTTTATTCATAATCTTTTTCTCCTTTATAATTTTATCTATAGATATATTTTGATTTTTTACGGAAATCTAACCATATAAACAGATAGTTTATCGCCATATCTAGGGCATACTTAATATACTTTTATATAATTATTTTGTATTTTAATTATCTCTGATTTTATATATAGCATATTTTTATGTCGTGATTACACCTTTTTTATCGTGTTCATCAAATTCTTTTAATGCAACTCCATTCATCTTGCACATGTATTTATAATCATATCCCATTTCATTTGCTGTAATTACTAATGAATTTCCTTGTATGTATACCTTTTCTAGTATTAATTTATAGGGCTGTTCTACTTTGTCTAACTGTTCTAATATCAGTTTCTGTTTTTCATTTTCCTCTACTATTTTTTCTAATAACTTATCCATTGTATCAATTAATTTTGCTATTTTTTCTGCCATGCTGTCTTGTATTTTTCTACTTCCGCCTTGGCATATCTGATATCAATGTGCTTATATTTGTTATATTAGATTTGTATTCTTCTATATATTCTAATCTTCCTTCAATCCATTTTTGGTTATCCTTATAGTCTTTTAAGTCTTCTCTAGTCATTTTTTGCTCCTTTCATTTTTGAATTAATTATTTCCCATCCTATTTTATTAAATTCTTCATATTTTTCTTTATTCTCTTCTTCAGTTTTCGGAAAAAATATATTATCTACTTCTATTTTTGTATTTCCTATATTAAAATGTTTTATTACCATTTTTGACCACCTCTTAAAATATATATTCATCATTTTATTTATTTTTACCGCTTTAAGCGTAATAATAGATAAATAAAAAAATTATTACTTTTAAAATAATTCTTATATACATTTCTATTTATGTCCTCTTAATTCATGTATTTACACTAGCTGTTTATTTTCCTTTTTATTAGTATCATTCTAATATTTTTTTGTTTTCCTTCTTTTTAATTTCGCTTTTAGTATAATTTACTTTTAATTAAATGTCAATAGCAAGGCGAAAAAGTTTTTTATATTGTTTTTTTTTTGTTTTTATCTTATACTATATTGTAGGAGGTTTTAAAATGTCTAAAAATCAAAAAGAAATTTTCTCTAATAATTTGAAAAAATGGTTATCTATTAGGAATAAAACACAAAATGATATAGTTGAAAGTTGTGGAATTTCTCCATCAACTGTTTCTGATTGGTGTAATGCAAAAAAATTTCCAAGAATTGATAAGATAGAAATGTTAGCTAATTTTTTAAATATATATAAATCTGATTTAATAGAAGAGCATTCACATTTTGATAATCCTAGTCCTTCTTCTACTTCTATTCCCCTATTAAGCATGCTTAAAACAGGATATGAATATTTGCAAAAAGAAAATTGGGAAGGAACTATAAGTATTGGCAGTGATTTAATGTCAGAGAATTCTGATTATTTTGCATTGAAAATAAAGAATGATTTTATGAGTCCTTTACTTATTGAAGATGATATTGTTGTTATAAAAAAGCAAAATGATTTTCAAAGCGGAGATTTAGTATTATCAATTGCAAATAAAGATGAAGTAAAAATATCTAAAGGTATAAAATTAGAAAATTCCATCTTATTGCAGCCCATAAATCCTTCTTATGAACCATCTATTTTTACCTATGATGATATAAAAAATAATTCAGTCATTATAGTAGGAGTTGTAAAGCAATTAAAAAGAGAGTTTTAGTAATAAGTTTGTTATCTATCTACATTTTTAAAATATTTTAAAAAATGTAGATATTTTTTTATGCAAAATAATATACATATTAGTATGGAACGTTATGCGTGTTATTTAAGAAAAAGTCGTAAAGATATAGAAGCAGAAGAACATGGTCAAGGAGAGACACTAGCAAGGCATGAACGAAAATTAAAAGACTTTGCGGATTCTGTAGGAATTAAAATAAGTAAATTTTATAGGGAGGTTGTATCTGGCGAAACTATTTCGGCAAGGCCTGTAATGAAGGAGCTTCTTAGAGATGTTGAAAATGGTATGTGGACTGGCATTTTGGTTGTTGAAGTAGAGCGTCTAGCAAGAGGTAATACTTTAGATCAAGGGATTGTTTCTAATGCCTTTCAATATTCTAATACAAAAATCATTACACCTTTAAAAACTTATAATCCTAATAATGATTATGATGAAGAATATTTTGAATTTGGCTTATTTATGTCAAGAAGAGAATATAAAAAAATTAATCAAAGACTTCATGATGGTATAATTGCTAGTGTAAAAGAAGGTAAGCATGTTGCTACTTCTGCTCCTTATGGATATACCAAATATAAATTACCAAAGCAAAAAGGTTTTTCGTTGAAAATAAATGAAAATGAAGCAGATATGATAAAATTAATTTTTAATTTATATACATCTGGAAATGGTCTTTTATCTATATCAAATAAATTAAATGAATTAGGTTTTAAACCAAAAAGAGGTAAATGTTTTTCTAAATCTACTATTACTCATATATTAACAAATCCTGTATATATAGGAAAAATCAAATATGTTGATAAAGCTACAACTAAAAAAATTAAAAACGGAAAACTTGTTAGAGAAAAAAATAGTGATAGTACTGTTATTTATGTTGATGGTTTACATGAGCCTATTATTACTTTAGAAATGTGGAACAAAGCTCAAGATATAAGAAAAAATAATTTAATTAATCGAAACAAAGTGGATTACTCTTTAAAAAATGCGATGTCTTCTATATTAAAATGTGGTATTTGTGGTAAAACTTTATCAAGAATCTCATATTCAAATAGAAATGATGTTAGAATTTGTTGTAGATATTGCAATAATAATGTTGGCAGTAATATTGATTTGGTAGAAGAAAAATTATTATTGGCTTTAAAATCTTTGTTAAATAATTATAAAATACACTCAGTAGATAATGATTCTTTTAGTACAGACTATTTATTAAATCTTAATCAAAATATTATACTTAATTATAAATCAGAATTAAATAAACTACAGTTTCAATTAAATAAGACTTATGATTTATTAGAGCAAGGTATTTATACTAACTCTGTATTTTTAGAACGTTCAAATTTATTAAAAGAACAAATAAAAGAAATTAGTAGTAATATTTCTAAATTAGAAATAGAAAAAAATAAAATTGTTGCTTCCAAAAATAATAAAGAGATATTTTCTCCAAATATTGAAAATGTTATAGATAGTTATTATGAGACTAATGATATAAAAATGAAAAATATGTTATTAAAAAGCGTATTGGAAAAAGTTGAATATACAAAAATAAATCCTAAAGATAAAGATGATTTTAAGTTAAAATTATTTCCTAAAATACAAGCATAGCTTATTTTTTTGTTCTATGCTTGTAACATTAATATTTGCATTTATCAAAATGTACCCAAGTTGGTGTAAGTGATAATGGTTCAACATAATACCATACTCCAGAATTGTTTGCAGATTGCCATAATCTTGTTCTTTGTGTACTTGTTAATTTTTGTCCAACATCAAATGCCACTCCTGCATAATGTTGGCTTTGGTTTCCATGACCACCTTCATATGGTCTTTTAAATGCAAACCCTACTGGAATTGGAGCTCCAAATATATATCTTTGACTATTCCAACTTTGCATTGTTCTTTTAGTTGTCCATAAAATATTACTTTTGCTAGAGCCTCTAAATTCACGTACTCTTAAAGTTCCATTTGTGTTATATGGCATTGGGTCTGCTTCATTTCTATAATATGTTTCCATTCTATCTGTATCATTATTAAAAACTAAAATTTTTGCCAAAATAAAATCCTCCTCATATTTTTATTTTATTATATGAGAAGAATTAATTTTTGTTATTATTATATTTTATTCTGTGTTTGTATTTTTCTAATTATTTTACTTCTTTACATTTAACTATAATTCTTAGAGCACTATCATCTGTACAAGTTATCAATGTAACTTCTTTTTTTCCACCTGTCCATTGAGTTGTGTCTCTTGTATCATTTGGGTCTACTATATGTTTATCATATACTTCATATGTAATTGTTCTTTTGCTTAAATCTGTAATTTGAATTATATCTCCTACTACCAAATCTTCTACTTTACTAAAAAATTTATTATTTCTATAATTGTGTCCTACAATACAAAAATTTCCTACTTCATTTGGTTGTGGTCCGTGGAACTTGCAAGGAGACATTTTTAGTAATTCTTCTGTTTCTGCTTCTGACCCAGTTTCTCCTTGTAAAATAGGGTAATTAACATTTATTTTTGGAATACTTATACTTGCTATTGTAGAATATTTAAAACCACTTTTAGTTGTTCTTTTTTCTGCTTGATTTGCTAAATTTTCTAATTCTTGTGATGATATTTCTTCTGTTCCCTCTTCTGATGTGTAATTTCCCATATTATTTAGTATTACTAATAGTACATCATCATTTGAATTTTGTGTATTATTTTCATCTGCTATTTCTGTAATTGTTTGATTAAAGTCTGATAATATCGCTGAAGATGTTTTCTCATTTTTGTTTCTATCATATTCGGCATATATACATACAGATGTTAGAATACAAATCAAAAAAACAGATATAATAAATTCAAATTTATATAATTTCTTTTTTCTTTTTAATTCTGGTGTTATATATAATTTTTCTGTAACTAAAATTTGATTCATTCTAACCTCCTTGCATTAATATCCAATTTTATTATAACATACAATTTTTTCTTTTTGAATACTTTATAATAAAAAATCCGAAATTTGTGCAAATTGCTCTAATGTTAATTCTTCTGGTCTTATATTTTCATTTATATTTAATTCTTTTAGAATATCTATTCCTTGCTGTTTATTTTTTAAAATATGATTATTTACCAAAGAGTTTAATAGTGTTTTTCTACGTTGCATGAAAGCATATTTTATTATTTTAAACATTTTTTCTTTGTCTTTAGGTTCTACTATTTTTTCTTTTCTAATGTCTAATTTTATTATTTCTGATGTTACTTCTGGTTCTGGTATAAATGAATTGTTTGGTACTTCCATTATTTCTTTTGAAGAAGAATAATAGTAAACTGTATATGTTATTGCTCCAGTATTTTTTTCTCCTGGTATTGCAGTTAGTCTGTCTGCAACTTCTTTTTGTATCATTACAGTAATACTTTCTAAGTCTAATTCTTCTTCCAAGAGTTTCATGATAATTGGTGTTGTTATATAATATGGTAAATTTGCTACAATTTTTACTTTTTCGAATCCACTATTTTCTTTTTCTTCTTTTATTTTATTTTTTAAATCAAATTTTAAAATATCTTGATTTATTATTTCTAAATTTTTATATAGAAAAAATCTATTTTCTAAAATTTCTATCATATTAGTATCTAATTCAATACATATTACCTTACCAGCTTTTTCTAGCAGGCGTTTTGTTAGTGTTCCAAGCCCAGGCCCAATTTCTATTATTAAATCATTCTTTGAAATTTCACTTGATGTAATTATATTATTTATTACTTCTTCATTAATTAAGAAGTTTTGTCCTAAATTTTTATTTGCTTTTATATTATATTTTTTCATTATTATTTTTGTTTCTTCTAAAATATTTTCCATCTCTCTCTCCTATTCTTTATTATTATACTGATTTTTGCTATTTTTTTCAAGTTTACGTATTAAATTATTGATTTTTGCTATTGTTTCATATAAAATAATAGTGAATTATAACTTTATAATTATAATTAATTTACAAAAGAGTGGTGAAGATATTGGATAATAGAAAAAATAATTCTAAATCAAACTTAAAATCAAATAGAAATAAAATTAATAATTCTAAAAATAATATTAAAGGTCATACTCAAGATGATACGACTCAGAAATCAAAAAAGATTGTAAAAATTAATGAAAATTTTGCTTCTCAAAATTTTATATATGTAAAAAGATTAAAGAATATTTTTATAATAATTCTTTTGTGTTTTTGCTTACTATTAGGTAGAATTGGTTTCTTACAGTTTGTTCAAGGTGGTTATTTAAAAGAACTTGCATATAAACAACAGTCAATTAACCAAATTATAAGTCCTAAAAGAGGTTCTATTTATGATTCAACTGGACAAATTTTGGCGACAAGTACACCTGTTGATACAATTACTATAAATCCTGATAAAATAAAAAAGAAAAATGATGATGCTAAAACAAAAGAACTAAAAGAAAAAGTTGCAAAGGCTTTCTCTGATATTTTTGAATTAGATTATAATGAAATGTTAGAAAAGGTCAATAGTAGTTCTCAAGTAGAAACAATTGCCAAAAAAGTTGATAAAAATAAAGTTGATGAACTAAAAACTTGGATGAAAGAAAATAATGTTACAGCAGGAATTAATATTGATGAAGATACAAAAAGATCTTATCCTCATAGTACAGTACTATCTCAAGTTCTAGGTTCTTGTGGAAGTGATAATCAAGGGCTTTCTGGAATCGAGAATAAATGGAATTCTGTTTTATCAGGTACTCCAGGTAAAATAGTAAGTTCTCAAAGTGCTAGTTTAGAAGAAATTCCTAATACTGAAGAAAAATATATCGCTGCTGAAAATGGAAGTGATTTGACTCTTACTGTAGACTTAAATATTCAAAGAATAGTTGAAAAATATTTAAAACAAGCTGTTGATAATAATTCTTGTGAAGATGGTGGTAGTGCTATTGTAATGAATCCAAAAAATGGAGATATATTAGCAATGGCTACATATCCAAATTATGATTTAAATAACCCATTTACTCCTAATGAAACTCTTGCAAAAACCTATGATAGTTCAGATGCTGAAGCAAAATCAGCAGCCATCTATAAAATGTGGTCTAATAAATCTGTTTCTGAATTATATGAACCTGGTTCTGTTTTTAAAGTTATAACTTCTTCTATTGCACTAGAAGAAAATATTACTGGAGCTGATATTTCTAAAGATTTTTATTGTAAAGGTTATGAAACTATTGGTGGTACTAAAATAAAATGTTGGCATTATCCTCAAATGCACGAACATCAGTCACTTAGAAATGCTTTAGAAAATTCTTGTAACCCTGCTTTTATGCAGTTAGTACAGAGAATTGATACAGCTACTTTATATAAATATTATCACGCATTTGGTCTTTTTGATAAAACAGGTATTGATTTACCTTATGAACCAAATTCTTTATTTGGTGACCAGGATAAAATTACTGAAGTTGATAAAGCTTCTATGTCTTTTGGGCAAGGTTTAAACATTACACCTTTACAAATGATATCTGCTATTTCTGCTGTTGCTAATGATGGTGTTTTGATGAAACCTAGAATTGTAAAACAAGTAACTAATACTGATACAGGTTCAGTTACTACAATTGACCCAACTGAAGTTAGACAAGTTATATCAAAGGAAACAGCTGAAACAGTTTGCTCTATGATGGAATCTGTTGTTGTAAATGGTACAGGTGGTAATGGTTCTGTTACTGGATATACAATTGGTGGAAAAACTGGAACATCTGAAGTATTACAAAATACTTCTAAAAAGAATTATGTGGCTTCTTTTGTTGCTATTTCTCCTGTTGAAGATACTCAAGTAGTTTTATTACTTACTTTATATAATCCTACTGGTGCAAGTCATCAAGGTGGAACTATTGCAGGGCCTGCAGTTTCTCAGATGTTAACAGAAATTTTACCTTATTTAGGAGTTCCTTCTGATGTTGAAGAAATAGAAGAAGATGGACTAATACAAGTTCCAAATATTCAAAATAAGACAATTACAGAAGCTGAGAAAATTTTAAAAGAAGCTGGATTTACAACAAAAATTAATACTTCAAATGATAAAAATAGTACTATTGTAGTTGATCAAGTTCCTAAGCCTGGAACTACATTAATAAAAAATTCTATTGTTATGTTATATGATCAAACAACTAGAACTTCTACAACTGTTCCAGATTTAAGTAGAATGAATGCTTCTCAAGCAATTAATGCTTTGAGAAATGCTAATTTAAATATTTCTATTGATGGACGTGGCAATGTAGTTTCTCAAGACCCTGTTAAAGGAACTCAGGTTGATGAAGGAACTGTAATTAAAGTTACATTTAGATAAATTTATTAATTTAATATAAACTATGAAATCCCTGTTATTAATTATTTTAATAACAGGGATTTTTCTTTTTTTATTTGTTCTATTATAAATTCAATTATATTTTTATTCCATTGTTTCATTTTGCCAATAATATTCTAATTGCTTGTCTAATTTATTTATATATTTATTTCTAGCTGTTATCTTTTCTATTTCTTTTATATTAGAGCCTTCCATATATGTTATCCATTCTTTTTTTTTGTTCATCTTGTCAGTATTATATTTTATTTTAGGTAATTCTATTACATGCAATTCTATTTCTTTAGATTTAACGTTTTTTTCATTTGTTTCAATTGTTATCTTTTTCTCATAATTTTTAGTTTCAAAATAATTAAAATCTAATAAATTAATGGTTATTGTTCTTGCAAATTCCCTATTATCATCATATTCCAATTGGTTTAGATGAATTTGAGAATAGTATAATAACATTTTTGTTTGAATATAAATACCATCAACACATTGTATTCCTATATTTATTTCTTCTCCATTTGTTGTCTTAATTCTACAATCTACTACTCCAAAATTTTCTTCAGATGGTAAGTATTTTTCTTTTTTTCTTAAATATTCATTTTGTTTTATTTCTTCTATTTCTATTCCTAAAATAGATTCAATAAAGTCCTTTATTATATCTATATTTTCTTTTGTGTTTAGAACTCTCCTTAGTACAAAGTTGCTCTTAGCTACTAGCTTTCTATTCACTGTTTATTCTATTACTCCTTTCGCTGTATTCTTATTCAATTTTGAAATTCAAAAAAATTTGATAAGTGGGATTTACTTTTATAATTGATTGTTTTAAGATAATAATTTTTGATAAAAAGTTTGATTTAAAATTTATTTTATTATATATTCATTTGTTTTTTTAGTCAATGAATTTATTGATTTCTTTTGTTTTTTTCATCGCAAAATTCGACATTTTATAAAAATTTGATTTAAACATTTATTTAATAAACAATTTAAATAGTAACAATTTTATATTAAATTAAAATGCTAATAATTATTAAAAAATAGGATAGAGAAGTTTTTGAATTGAAGTCAAAAAGTATTTAACTTTTGGCTTCATTCTATTTCTCAATCCTACTTTATTTTGTTGCTATATAATATCCAACTCCTCTTTTTGTAATTAATATTTTAGGTGTTGATGTGTCTTTTTCTATTTTTTCTCTTATTCTTCTTACTGTAACATCTACTGTTCTTATATCTCCGTAATATTCATATCCCCAAACTTTTTCAAGTAAAGTTTCTCTAGTTACAACCTGTCCTGGTTGACCTGCTAAAAATTTTAATACCTCAAATTCTCTTAATGTTAAATCTATTATTTCTCCTCTTACTTTAACTTCAAATCTATCTAAGTCTAGTTGTAAATCATTAACTTTTATTTTGTTTTCATTTTTTGTGTTATTTTCATTTCCATTTTCTTCTTCATTTACTTTTACGCTATTTATTTCATTTTTTCTTAAATTTGCTTTTACTCTTGCAACCAATTCTCTTACACTAAATGGTTTTGTTATATAATCATCTGCTCCTAATTCAAGTCCTACTATTTTATCAATTTCAGCATCTTTTGCTGTAAGCATTAAGATTGGTATATTTAGATAATTTTTAACTCTTTTACATACAGATAATCCATCAAGTTTTGGCAACATTATATCTAGTAACATTAAATCTGGTTTTTCTTCTAATGCCATATTTACAGCAGTTAATCCATCTGTTGCTTCTAATGTTTCATATCCTTCTTTTTTTAAGTTATATACTAATACATCAATTATTGCTTGTTCATCATCTACTATTAGTATTTTTTTTGTTTCTTTTTCCATATTTCCTTCCACAAAAATTCCGCCTTTCTATAGCTTTATTTTTATATAGTTATTTTATATCACAATTTTGTGGATTATACAAGTGTTAACTTTAATTTTATTAATTCTCTTGCTATTTTTGTACTTTTTTGCAAATTTCTTAAGTAAAATCTATATTTTATTTTTACATCCATACTTCCACATTAAATATTCCGTTTTCTTGTAACTTTATATAATTACTTTCACTGTCTCCTTCTTTTTCTATTTCTTTTCCATTAACTATAATTTTAGAAACTCCTGTATTTTTTCCATTTGGATTTTTTACAGCGATATTATAAAAGCTGTTTTTCCATCTATATTTTATTGTATATTCTTTCCATTCTTTTGGAATACATGGTTCTATTCTCATCTTTTCATTTTCTATTTTTAGTCCTAATATAAATTCTATTCCTGCTTTGTAGTACCAACTTGATGAACCTGTGTACCATGTCCATCCTCCATGACCTGCTAAGTTATTTGCTCCATAAATGTCAGCTGGTATTATATATGGCTCTACTTTATATTTTTTGGCTGATTCCATTGTTCTTGAATGTTCTATTGGATTTATCATTTTATATAGTTCTACTGCTTTGTCTCCAAATCCTAATAATGCTTCTGCGATTATTACCCAAACTGCCGCATGTGTATATTGCCCTCCATTTTCTCTTACTCCTGGTAAATATGATTTAATATATCCCGGCTCTAGTTTGCCTTTTTCAAATGGTGGATCTAATAACTTTATAATTCCACTTTCTTTATCAACTAAATGATTTTCTAAACTTTCCATTGAAATATATTTCTTGTCATTATCTCCTGCATTTGAAATAGTGCTCCAGCTTTGTGCTATACTATCTATTCTGCATTCATCATTTGCCATGCTTCCTAAGATATTTCCATCATCCATAAATGCTCTTTTGTACCATCTTCCATCCCATCCATTTGTATTTAATGATTTCTTTAATTGTCTCATTATTTCTGTGTATTTTTCAATTTTACTATTAATATTTTGTTCGTCTTTTGGCTGAATATTTTCGTTTTCAATTTTATTTATATCATTTTCAAAAATATTTTTATTGTTGGCTTCTTCCATTATTTTTACAAATCTATCTAATACATTATATAGGAAAAATCCTAGCCATACACTTTCTCCTATTCCCTTTGTTCCAACATTACTAAATCCATCGTTCCAATCACCACTTCCTATTTTCGGTAACCCATTTTGTCCAAATGCTAAACTTTTTTCTATTGCTTTTATACAATGTTCATATATTGTTTCTGTTTCTTTTGTTTCAATATATTTATCATATCTTTCATCCTCGTTTTCGCCTAACTGTTTTCCTATAACATAAGGTGTCTTTTCTTTTAATATGCTATAATCTCCTGTAAATTCTATATATTCACATGTTACATATACCATCCATAATAAGTCATCTGAAAATTTCGTCCTAATTCCTCTGCCTGTTTCTTCATGCCACCAATGTTCTACATCTCCCTCTATAAATTGATGTTTACTGTGTTTTATAATTTGTTTTTTTAGCATTTGTGGATTAAAATATTTTAATCCTAATGTGTCTTGTAACTGGTCTCTAAATCCATATGCCCCTCCAGATTGATAATATCCTGTTTTTCCTAATAATCTACTTTGTATCGTTTGGTATATTACCCATCCATTTAACATGATGTTCATTGATTCTAATGGAGTATATACTTGCAATTTTTCTAATTTATCTTTCCATTCATTTTTTACTTTTTCTAATTCTTGTTTGCAATTTTGTAATTTACTATATTTGTATGCAATATTTTTGCTATCTATTGTTGTTTCTTCAGCTCCCAATGTAAATACAATTTCTTTCTCTGATAAACTTTCAATTTCGACTTCTATTTCATAAGCAATACATGGCTTTTTGCCTAAGCTATTTTCATTATTCAGATTTGTTTTTTTAACTGCATCAGGATTTGATATAGTTCCTTTTCCCATAAAAAAGTTTTTATCTCCTGTATAACTTTTTATTTTCTCACTATTTGAAACATAAATAACATCATTTTTAAATTCTGTATTATATAGATTTTGGGCACATATTATATTATTATTTATATCATAATTCAAATTTATATATCCATCAGATTTTATTTCATCTTCTCCTAGTACAGGTTTCATGTAATATATAATTTTTAATTTTTTTCTACTTAATGTTAAATTTTTTAATTTTAATATTTGTACTTTGATACTATCTTTTTGTGGCACAAATATTTCTAGTTCTTGTTCTATTCCATCACTTTTATGAATATATTTTGTGTATCCAAATCCATAAATAATATTATAATTTTTGTCATCTGGCATAGGATTTATTCCAAGAGACCAAACTTCTTTATTTTCTGTATCTTTCATATAAATTACTTCTGATGGAATATCTAAATTAGGCTGATTATTCCATGCTGTAATTCTATTTAATCTACTGTTTTTATACCATGTATATCCCCCCATATTTTCTGTTACTAGTGTTCCAAATTTTTCATTTGCCATTATATTTGACCATACTGTTGGTAGTCTTTTATTTTTATTTATGCTAATTAAATATTCTTTTCCATCTGGTGTAAATGCTCCATATTCATTATAATATTGTAATTTTTCCGAATTTTGTAGTACATCAATATTGTCAGTATCTTCATTTTTTATAATATTTTCTTCTACCTCATTTTCAATTGTTTTATATTTTTCTAAATGTTCTTCTTCTATTTCTTTTAGTGTATTTTTTAGTCCTCCTTTATTTGCATTTATTATAATTGATGATACTAATTGCAGTAATTCTAAATCTTCTTTATTTATTTCATTTTTAGATAGTTCAAATATTCCTCCTCTTATGTTTTTTAAATATGCTAATTGACTATTTAAAATGACATTTTCAATTTCTTCTCGTACATAATTTTCATAACTGTGTTTTTCTTCATCTAATATGACTAATTCTATTTCAATGTTTTTTGTTCTAATAAATTCATATGCTTTTAAAACTTCTTTAATTACATAAGAGTCATTTCCATCTTTTATCTTTACCAAAATAATTGGCAAATCCCCTGAAATTCCATATTTCCATAATTCACTTTGTTCATATTTTCTTTTTGCTAATTTTTCAATATTTATTTTTTTAGCTGGATTGTTAAAAATTATATATGATAAGATTTTTTGGTAGTCTTGAATTTGTGTTCCTTTTACTCTTAGATATCTACTTTGTGCTTCATTTTTTGCTCTTGATAGTTCAAATGCCTTTTTAGTATTTTCTTCTATTTTATATTTTTCTACATTTTTAATCACAGGATTTTTTTCTTCTCCTACTGATATAATTAAGTTTAGTATTACTTTTTGTCCAGGTTTAATTTTTATTGTTCTTTTTAGTGCAACTACTGGTTCTGTGACTAATCCCATTTTCTTTGAAAATGGATTAGAATTTTTAATCATTTGAGGTATTCCTATATTTCCTCTACCTATCAACTTTTCTTCATCAATTTCATACTCTAAATCCCCAATTGTTTCACTTTGTGTGGATAAATTAACTGCCATATACAGTTCTTGCTCATCTTTTTCTCTCTTTTTTCTTTTTACAATAATGCTATTTGTTTCACTATCAAAGTCAAACATTAAAAATAAATTGTTAAATGCTGGATGTGCATAATCTTTTTCTTTATTAGAAAGAACTGGTTTAAAGTGTGATGTGACTTCTAAAATTTCTTCTTCGTTTCCTAAGTTTTCTAGTGTAACTTTTCTTATTTCTACTGGTTCATCTGGTGCTATTATTGTTTCTATTTTAGTTTTTATATTATCTGTCAACATCTCTTGTTCTATTTTATCTGGCATAAAACTTATTTGATATTTATTATTTCCTATGTTGTTAGAATTCCATATTTTTTTTGATTTGATATTCTTAATATTAAAGAATATTCCTTGTGGGTAGTCATCTGTATTTTTAAATTTATTAATTATTTTATTTTTGTAAATACTAACTCCTTCTCCTATTTGGTTCATTGCAACCAAATAGTCATCACTTGATATTACATTTCCCCTTATTAATCTTTCATCTATCTTCTTGTATGTTTCTTGTGTGTAATTTTCATAATCTACATATTTTGGTTTTTCTACTTTTTCTTTATTTTCTTTTGTCAATATTGCTTTTTCTGGCATTCTTTCTTGTAGCAATATTTGTGTTGCCTCTATTTCGGGATTTTCTATAAATCTCTTTTGTAAAATGTTATTATTAAATAAATTATTTATTGCTAGTAAAATTAAACTTTGATGATGTGCCATATAAGTTTTTACTACACTTGCTTTTTGTCCTTTTTCTACTCTTTCTGGCGTAAAATCAATAGCTTCATAAAATCCATATTTTCCGTGCATTCCTAATTCTTCTATTTTCTTAATATTTTGATACACTTCTTTTGGATAATCTGTTATTGCTAAAATGCTTCCATATGCTGATATTACTATTTCATCAGCTAATCCTCTTTTTAGTCCTAACCACGGAATTCCAAATGCTTTATATTGATAATTAGAATTTAAATCTTTTAAATTAAAAGCTGATTCTGATATTCCCCATGGTATTTGTAGTTTTTTTGCATATTCCATTTGACTCATTATCATAAATTTGCAAGATTCATCTAATAAACTTCCTTTGTATTTTGGTATATTTATATTTGGCATAAGATATTCAAATGCAGTCCCAGACCATGATACTAATCCTTTATATTTTCCTAATACTGTTAATGTTCTGCTAAGAGAATTCCAATGTTTTTCTGGTACATCTTTTTTTGCTATTGCTATTAGGCTTGCTTGTCTTGCTTCTGATGCCAATAAATCATAATATGAATCTGTTAATTTGTTTTCTTCAATATTATATCCTATTGAGAATATGCGGTGTTCTTTACTATATAAATATGAAAAATCTGTATCTTCTATTAATTTGTCTACTATTTGTAATACATTATAAAATTTCTTTTCATTTAACCAGGTTTTTAATATATATAAATATCCTACAAAGTTTCCACTATCTACTGTTGACACATATCTTGGATATAATGGTTCTTTTGTTTTTATATTGTACCAATTGTATAAATGTCCATTCCATTTTGACAAACTTGTTATTGTTTCTAATATTTTTGTTATTATTTCAATTGCTTCTTCTGAACTAATAAAATTAAGATCACTAGCAGAAATAACTGCAATTAGTTCTAGTCCTATATTTGTAGAAGAGGTTCTTTCTACTATTTTATTTTTTCTTCCTTCTTGATAATTATCTGGTATTAAATAATTATTTTCTTTTGTAATATATGTTTTAAAAAATTCCCATGTTTGTTTTGCTATTTCTAAAACATATTGTTTTTCATTTTGATTTAATTGCTCTATTGCTGTTTTTTCTTTTTTCTCTTTACTAATATGCCACATTATAAATGGTGCTATTATCCATAAAATTCCTAATACAAGGATTAATATATTGTTTTCTTTATTAATTATAAAAAATGTTATTGTTATAGCTCCAATAATAATATTGCTTACCATATTCTTATAATATGAAATTAAATCTGTTTTGGCTTGTTTTTCCGCTTCTTCTGATGTTGTCCATTCTAATAAATGTTTTTGTGTGCAAATTGTTCTATATAATGTTTTTATAATAGCTTTTAAAGATATATATGCTTTATAAGGAATACATGCTATTGTTATAATACTTTTATATAAAATCCCTTTTATTCCTGTTATTTTGGGAGAAAATTTCTTTTGTTCTTCTTCTCCTTCTTTCTTTCCAATACAATAGTTCCATAATTCTAATAAGAAAGGTAAAATTATAATACCAACTAAAGTTATTTCAACTGCTAATAGTTTTGTCGTGTATATATTTTGTATTATATACGTATAAATTAATGCTACAATAATTGCAATTTCTAATAAACTTCTTCTTAAATTATCTAATATTTTATATTTTGATAATTTATTTAATGGACTTTTTCTTCCTAACCATCTAATTATTTGCCAATCTCCTCTTATCCATCTTGAAAGTCTATTCATAAAACTAGTATATTTTGTTGGATAACCATCCATTAGCATTATATCTGATACTAATCCACATCTTAAATAACATCCTTCTAGCAAATCATGGCTTAATACCGTGTTTTCTGGTATGGCATTTTTTAATACTTGCGAAAATACTTTTAAATCATAAATTCCCTTTCCTGTAAAAATTCCTTCTTTAAAATTGTCTTGATAAATATCAGATATTGCATTTGTATAACTATCTATTCCTCCGTCTCCTGCAAATATTTGAGTAAATAATGTTTTATAGCTGATATCTAAGTTTATCCCTACTCTTGGTTGCATAATTCCATATCCATCTATAACTATATTTTTTTCTTTATCTACTATTGGTTTATTTAAAATATGTGCCATTGCACCTATTAACTCTGAGGCTGAGTTTAAAATTAAATCTGTGTCTGCATCTAATGTAATTATATATTTTATATTTTTTCTTATTTTATTTGTCTGTTCTTTATCTTTTGTATCTTGTATATTATTTATAAATTCTTCTATCGTATTTGCTATAAATGGATTTTTTTGGTTTTCTAGTAAATACTCATTAAATTGATTTAAAAGTCCTCTTTTTCTTTCCCATCCTAAATAGCATTCTTCTTTTTCATTCCAAATTCTTTTTCTATAAATAAAATTAAATATCGGAAAATCTTTGCTTTTATATTTTTCATTTAAATTTTTAGTTTGTTCTATTCCCTCTTGTATCACTTCACTATCAAACGCTTCTATTTCATTTTTGCTTTGTGAACAATCTCCTAATAAAGTAAAATATAAATTTTTTGACTTATTTGCTAAATAATATACTTCTAAATTTTTCATCATTTCTTGTACTTTTTCTTTTGAATTTAAAATAGTTGGAATTACTACCATAGTGCTATTTTCTTTGTCAATTCCATTTGAAAAATCAATTTTGGGCATCAATTTTGGTTTTACAATTTTACTTAAAATATATTGTGTTATTTGTATTGTTATTTCACTTGCTGGTATTAAAAATAGTATAAAGCTTATTATTGCTAAGTAATAATTATTTATTTTAATATTAATTAAATAACTTATTATTGCAGAAATTATTATTGTTATTGTTGTTATTGCTAGTAAATATAGTTTTGTCTTAGTTTTTGGTGTTTTTTCTACTTTTGATGTATATCCTAATTCTTGATATAATTCATTTATCCCTTTATCTATTAAATAATATCCTATATGACTTTTTTTGTTATCTTCTTTATTCGTATTTTTTTCTGCTAGTTCTAATACTTTTCTTGTAATATACAATTCAGATGTTTTTGTTTTTTTACTTATTTCTTTTATTTTTGTTCTGTAATATTCTTTTGTCTTGTAGTCCATTTTTGAATACACATCTGCTGGGTCTTCTTTTAGTAATTCTTCTACTCCATTTATTTTTTCAAAGATTTCTAAAAAATTAATTCTTTGTATTTTTTTTATGCTTATTATACTGTTTCCCATTAATACCTTTTGAACCGCAATATCAAAGTGTTCTTTTTTTATAACATCAGATACTGTTGTTCCTAGTTTTTCTACAATTTCTTCTAGTGCATTTAAATATCTATTTCCTTTTTTTCCATATCTTTTTAAAGTATATGACATATATTCAATAAATGAATATTTCATATCTTGATATAAATTCTTTTCAGCCTTTTTACTAATTGCCTTAAATTTTGTTTCATTTTTGTCTCTATTTTCTATTAATCTTTCTGCTATATTTTCTACTTTGTATTTTTCCATTTGGCTACTATAAATTTTTATACATATATCTTTTATTTTCTCAATTATGGCAATTTGTAAGAATATTCCTATATTCCATATTTCATCCATACTTAATGTTTTTTTACTTTGGTAACTTTTTAGACATTCTTCTAATTGTTCTTTTTCTATTTTATTATCAGAATAAGCTACTATTTCTCCTGCTAATACATATATTCTAGCAAATCCTGCATATTCTCCATTTGTAATTCCTACAAAATTTATATATTTGTTTATTGGCAACTCGTTTTGAATTTGTTTTACTGTTTCTTCAATTATATAAAAGTTATCTAATAGCCACTCTCCTGCTGGATGTATTGTTATTCCAATTTTCAAATGTTCATTTAATAATTGATAAACTTCTTCTATCATTTTAAAATTCTCTATTAAATGTGGTATTGGGTATGTGTTTTTTTGTGATTTTTGAGTAATATTATGGTCTGTAGCTATTTTTTCCATATGGATTTTTAATTGATTTTTTTCTAGCATTGAGCCTTTTATTTTTAATACTTTTGTTTCTTTCAAAAAATTCCACTCCTTGCATTTTTTGTTTTTCTTTATTGTTTGCAAAAAGTGGAAGTTTATTCATTTTTATATTTTTTGTTTTAAAACAATTTTTATTTTTTATATTTTGTTTAAAAAAGTAGTACTAAAATTAATTTTTTACATAGCAAAAGAAGAGCCTACAGGCCCTTCTTTCTGAGATAGTCTTTGAATCTTTCATTCCACATGTCTGGGAAGAGAAACATTCCTACAAGCATAAGGAAAATTCCGCATATCATCTTCCAGCTGTGTTCGATAGGTGATGTTGTAAATCCTTGTACAAATAATATTGCACCAGCAACAATTGCTATTGTTGCTAATAAGTAAATACATGCTTTCCTAATCCGCCACTGCTTTAATAGTTCTCTTTTCTCTTTTGCTGTCATTGTTTCATATTTCTTTCTGTCTTTTGCTTTCATTTTTTTCTCCTTTTCTTTATTGACTATATATCTAGTCATATTTCCTACTATTGATATTTATATTATAACATATTTTTTCAAAAAAAGCAAAATTTAGTCAATTTATAAGTTTTTTTGCATATTATATAATAATCAAACATTAAGTTTGAAAAAATTATAAATTAAAAATTTGGTGAAAATTTATGATTAACGATGTGATTTATAAATCTAAAAATGTAAAAATATACAATTTTTTAATTTATGATGAATAAATGAAAGGATGTAATTTTATGGAAATGGATAGTAAAAAACCTTTTTGTCCCGTATTAGACGTAGATGGTGTTATAGCAGGAGGAAAACAATTTGACCTTGACATAACTTTACCAGAAGATAACAGAGATGTTATTTATGGAGTTATAAAAAACTGTTTCAAAGAACCAGTTCGTAATGCTGTAGTCAAATTAACTGAAATCGTTTACGATTGCGGAAAAGAAGAAAGAAGGCCTATAGGTCATACTTTTACAGATAAAGAAGGAGAATTTGTTTTTGGACCACTTTGTCCTGATAGACATTATGCTCTTCAAATTTGGGCAAATACAACTAAAAAAATCAAAGTTTGTGCAAAATGTCATCATGAAGGAAAATGCTTAAAAGGCGATAAAAATGATAAATGCGATTGTTTTATAAATGACGAAAAACCTTGTTTTAGAGATGAAGCTTGCGAAGAAGCAAAAGATGGATGTCCTTGCAAATAGCATAAACGACAGCATAAAAAGGTGGTAGAAAAATCTATCACCCTTTTTCTTGTTACACAAAATTATTTGAAATATTATACTTTAATTTAACTTTAAAATAGTTTATATCTGTTTTTAAATCTATATTACTCCCATTTTTTTAATAAGTTTTTTTCCTTTTTTCATCATTTTTTTATTCATAATATTTGAGTCTTGATACATCATTAATACTCCTGTTGTTATCAATCCCCCTATTATTAAGCCTTTTGTAAATTTCATATATATCAGTCCTTTCTTTTTTATTTATTTTCTCTTATTTTTGCTTTTTTATTCTCTTTTATTATGGTATATATTTCATGAATAGCAATTATTGCCAAAAATATTCCAAATAGTTTTTTAAGTTTTTCTACTTCTGTATTAATAGATAATTTAGCACCAATAATTGCTCCAACTATCCCACATATGGATATAGTTATTGCTAATTTTAGGTCTATATTTTTATTTTTTAGGTTTACAATTATAGCAACGATTGATGTTGGAATAAAAAATATTAAATTTGTGGCTTGTGCTACATGTTGTTCTATTCCAGATAAAAATGTTAGTAGAAAGATTAAAATTGTTCCTCCTCCCATTCCTGTTCCACTAACTATCCCAGCAACAATTCCAATTAATATTTCTTTCAATTGTATTATCATTCCTTCCGTATAATACAAGTTAAACATTAAATCTATTTTTTATCTTTATTGTTTTTTATCATTTCTCTCATGGCTTTTTCTGCTAATTCAGTTATACATTTATCACATTTTAATGTTTGACTTATTATATCTTTTTTTAGTCTTTCATCTTTTACATTGTCAATTATATCCATTAATTTTTGCATTTCAAATAAATATTGCTTATTTTTATTTTTCCATATACTATTTTTAAGTTTTGGTAAATTTTCTTCTTCCATTCTTCTTCCTTCCTTTTTGTTTTCTTTTGTTTTTTATTATTACAATATATTATTCAAAATACTCTATTTTTTATCATTTATTTTATGAAATTGCTTTTTTTATATATGAATAATCTTTTTATTAAATTTAAGTCTATAAAAATTTTACTTTTTAAAATATCATTTTCATAGAAATATATATTAAAAATATTGTAAATAAAATTTTTAATGTTTTTTCTTGTAATTTTTTTAATAATTTAGCCCCTATATATCCTCCTATAGCTCCTCCTATTCCACATAATATGGATATTTTCCAATTAATAAAATTTCCTTTATAATAAAAGAAACTACTTGTTATTACCATTGGTAATATACAAAATACAGATGTTCCTCTTGCTTTTTGGGAATCTAAATCTAGTAAATATAAAAAACTTGGAACTAGTATAAGTCCACCTCCTGTTGAAAAAAATCCACTGATGAATCCCGCAAACGTTCCTATTAATGCCTGTTTTAATAATTTTTTTGTCATATTCTTCCTCTTTTATTACATTAAGATTAAAAATAGTATTATATACTTTTAATCTTACTTTACTTACAGATTTTGTGTGTTTATTTTTAAAATATAATTAATAATTTTAAAAACCTACTATATTTTAGTAGGTTTTCCAATTTTAATATTTTTATACTATTCAATGTTTTCATCTTTAATAAAATATTGTGTTCCAATCATTTTATCTGGTAAGTATTGTTGTTCTATCCAATGTCCTGGAAAATCATGTGGATACAAGTATCCATCATGGTAGCCAAATTGTTTCATTTGCTCTATTGGTGCATTTCTTATGTGCATTGGTACTTCTCCTGTATCTTTATTTGCTACATCTTCTAATGCTTTATTTATTCCTAAATATGTTGCATTTGATTTTTTTGACCTTGCTACATATGTTGCAGCTTCTGATAATATAATTCTAGCTTCTGGCATTCCAACCAAATGGACAGCTTGCATAGCTGATGTTGCAACCACCAAAGCATTTGGATTAGCTAGTCCCACATCTTCTGAAGCACATATTACTATTCTTCTTGCCAAAAACATAGGATCTTCTCCTCCATTAAGGGCTCTTGCCAAATAAAAAATTGTAGCATCTGCGTCAGAACCTCTCATTGATTTGATGAATGCACTTATATTATCATAATGACTATCTCCATTTTTATCAAATATTGCTTTTCTGCTTTGTACACTGTTTTTTATAACTTCATCTGTTATGTGTATATATCCATCACTTTCCATATTTGTTGTAAGTACTGCTATTTCTAGTCCATTTAATGCTGTTCTTACATCTCCATTTGAAATGTTTGCTAATTTTTTAAGTGTACTATCTTCTACTTTTATTTTATAGTCTGCTAGTCCATCTTTTCTTGTTAATGAATTTTTTAGAATTGTATATATATCGTTTTCTGTCAATGGTTCTAGTTTAACTACCATTGACCTTGATATTAAAGCTTTGTTCACTTCAAAGTATGGATTTTCTGTAGTAGCCCCTATTAATATAATTAGTCCATTTTCTACAAATGGTAGTAAAGCATCTTGTTGTAATTTATTAAATCTATGTATCTCATCAATAAATAATATGCTTTTTCCTGTTGGGTTTAGGATAAAATTTTTAGTTTCTTCTATTACTTTTTTAATGTCTGATACTCCAGCTGTTACAGCATTTAATTTATAAAATTTATATTTTGTTGTTTCACTAATTACTTTCGCTAATGATGTTTTACCACATCCAGGAGGTCCAAATAGTATGATGCTTGATAATCTATCTGCTTTAATTGTTCTATATAATATTTTATCTTTTCCTAGCACATGTTCTTGCCCTACATATTCATCTAATGTCTTTGGTCTCATTCTATATGCTAATGGTTCATTACTGTTCATGTCTATTTTTCCTCCTTTAATGCGTACTTTTATTAATATCTTTTAATATCTAAATATCTTATTTTAATTATTTACCTAAAATAGATAATCCTTTTCTAATTAATTCCTCTGTTGACATATCTTCTTTTACTAATTTATCGAAGGCTTTTTCTATTTCTTTTTTATTATAACCTAATACTTGAAGTGCAGCCATTGCTTCATCAATTTTTTGTTCATTTTCTATTTTTTCTTCTAATTTTGTTTTTGTTCCTTTAGTTCCATCTGCTGATTTTGTTAATTCTTGAATTTGTTGTTCTTTCTTTATTTTGTCTTTTAATTCTAATATTATTCTTTGAGCTGATTTTGCTCCAATACCTGGAATTTGTGTTAATGTTTTAATATCTTCTGAAATAATTGCTAATGCGAATTCAGTGGGTTCACATACAGCAAGCATTGCTAGTGCTGTTTTTGCTCCAACACCACTTACAGATATTAATAATTCGAACATTCTAAGTTCCTCTTGAGTTGTAAATCCAAATATACTTATATCATCTTCTCTTACTTTATAATATGTATGTATTTTTACTGTCTCTCCTATGTTTCCTAATTTTTCTATTCCTGAATCTGACATATATATTTTATAGCCTAGTCCTCCTACATCTATAACAACATATCCTGTCATTTTTATTTCTAAAGTTCCTTTTATATATGCTAGCATAAATTTTTTCATCCTTTCAATTTAGTATACTAGTAGCAATTAATTTTCAAATGTTCTATATTATTACTGTTTATTTAATACATTTTCTTTGTTTTATATATTATAAAAATATGTTGCTTCTAAGTCTGCTTCGTGCATTAGTAATGCTAATGGGTATTTTTTATATGCCGCTCCTATTGTATTATATAATTCTTTTGGCTCAGTATATCCCATATGCCAACGAATTGAATATTTTTCTTCTGGTGTTAGTTTTATATATTCTGTTATCATCATTACTGACTTTTCTCCATGTCCATATGGTATTGTATCATCTATTGTGTAATATGGAACTTTTTCCCATATACCTAATTCATTTTTTGCATTTCTGTAGTCTACTTTATAAAAATTAGCTTTGCATAAATCATGTAATAGTGGAACTAGTATAAGTGTTTCTGGGTTTATGTTTAATGGTTCTATATTTGTTTCTACTTTATGTTTTAATATTTCATATACTTTTATACTATGCTCTACTAATCCACCTTCATAATCTCCATGAAACCTTGTACTTGCTGGTGCTTTGAAAAAATCTGTTTTTTCTATAAATTCTATTAATTCATATATTCCTTCTCTTTTTACTTGTTTTAATAATTCTAAAAATTGTTCTTTCATTTTTTCTCCTTCTCACTCTATTTTTTTCTTATTTTATATTATTTCTTTCGCTATTATATAGATTAACTTTCAAAAAGTCAATAGTTTTGTTCGAATTTTTGTTTGTTTTTACTTTGACATTTTATCTCTTACAATTGTTTTAAAACTCTCCTTTAAACACTGTTGTAGCTCCTCCTGTTAGATAAATTTTATTATTTTTATCCCATGTTACTATTAGCTCCCCTCCCTTTAATATTACTTTTATTTCACTTCGTTCTAACTTATTATTTATTATTCCCGCTACTACTGTTGCACAAGCTCCTGTCCCACAGGCTAATGTTTCTCCTGTTCCTCTTTCCCATACATATACTTTTACTGTGTTTTTGTCTAAAATTTGTGCAAATTCTACATTTGTTTTTTTAGGAAAATACCTACTGTTTTCTATTTTACTTCCATCTTCTTCGATATTAATCTTTTTTAAGTCTTCTGTAAATATTATTGTATGTGGATTTCCCATTGATACACAGTTTATTTTAAATTCTTTTTCTTCTATTTTTAGTGGAAAATTTTTTATTATTTCTTTTTCTATATTTGCTGGTATTTTTTTTGCTTCTAATATTGGTTCTCCCATATCTACTTTTACACTTTCTACTTTGTTTTCTTTTATATTTAAATATAATGTTTTTATTCCACATGCTGTTTCTACTTTTATTTCTCTTTTGTTTATAAACTCATTGTCATATAGAAATTTTCCAAAACATCTAATTCCATTACCACACATTTCTGCTTGACTTCCGTCTGAGTTATACATTTCCATTTTAAAGTCCGCAATTGTACTTTTGCAAATAAGAATCATCCCATCTGCTCCTATTCCAAAATGTCTATCACTTATTTTTTTTGCTAATTCTTTTCTGTTGTAAATTTCTTGATTAATTGCATCTATATATATATAGTCATTTCCTATACCTTGCATTTTTACAAATTTCATTTTTATCTTCCTTTCTCTTTTTAACTATATTTTATTTTTTTCAATAGTATGTTCTTTTTTGTTGTTTTGTTATATAATGATTAAAAATATTTTGACAGTAATAGTTTTTTGTTATATATATTTATGTATATTTTTATAGTATAGGAAGGTTTATATTTTATGAAATTTTTAAAAAAATTTATAATTACACTAATATTAATACTTATTGTTGTTTCTTCATTTTGTTTAATTGTTGGATATTCTACTTACCAAAACGCATTGAAAGATACTCCTCTTTTGACCAGAGTTTCTGACGTTACTTCTGATGAACATTTTACTAAATTTTCTGATATGTCTGCTTATTATCGTAATGCAGTTATTAGTGTGGAAGATCATCGTTTTTATGATCATGGTCCTATTGATATTATAGCTATTGGACGAGCTGTTGTTACAAATATCAAAAATGGTAAATTACAAGAAGGTGGAAGTACAATTACTCAACAAGTTGCAAAAAATTTAATTCTTTCTCAGGAAAAGTCGTGGGTGAGAAAAGTTGCAGAAATTTTTGCTGCATATGATTTAGAAAAAAATTATTCAAAAAATGAAATTTTTGAACTATATGTGAATACTGCTTATTTCGGAGATGGATATTATGGCATTTATGATGCTAGTCAAGGCTATTATAAAAAAGAGCCAAAAGATTTAACTTTAGATGAAGCATCTATGTTAGCTGGTATTCCTAATGCTCCATCTGTTTATTCTCCTTCTGTTAATCCAGATTTAGCAAAAAAACGACAATATCATGTTATTAATAAAATGCTTGAATATGGTTATATAACTAAAGATGAAGCTTTATCTATAAAATAGGTTAATTCTTTTATTTTGACTGTAGAATTTTATCATTATTTTATTTTATCCCTCATATATCTATTATGGGGGTTTTTTATATGAAAATTTTTATTTTAAAAAAACAAAATCTTTATTTAATTGTTTCTGCTCTTTTTATTGTTTTGTTTATATCTTATATTTTTTCTTTGCAACTCCCTAATTCTTTTGCTGTCGAAATAGACAAAAGTTCCTTTTTGAATGCTGAGTCTACAATTACTTTAAATGATATTACCAAATCAGATAAAAAAGTTGCTTATCTTACTTTTGATGATGGACCTACTACAAAAGCTACTGCTAAAATTTTAGATATTTTAAAAGAAGAAAATGTAAAGGCAACTTTTTTTGTTGTTGGTAAACATGTAAAGGAAAACCCTGATTTAGTGAAAAGAGCATATGATGAAGGTCACTATATTCGGCAATCATGGTTATAATCATAATAATAAACTTTTATATAAAGATATGGAAAGTTTTAAAAACGAAATTCTTAATACTGATTTAGAAATTTCTAAGGCTATTGGTTCTCCAGATTACTGTTCACATATTTTTCGTTTTCCTAATGGTTATATGTCTAATAAATATAGATACGAAAAAAAGAATGCTTTAAATGTTTTATCTAATTTAGATTATGTTTATATTGACTGGAATTGTTTAAATAGAGATTCCGAGAGAAAATATACTGATTCTCAACTATTAAATAACTTGAAAAAGACTTCTAAAAATAAAGGTACTTTGGTTATATTAATGCACGATACAGCTGATGTTAATAAAACTTATAATGTTCTAAAGTCTTCTATTAATTATTTAAAGGATACTGGTTATGAATTCAGAAATTTTTATGATTTTATTAATATAAAATAATCACAATATATATTTAAATTATTTTAACATTAAAATCTCTTGTATGTAGCTAACTTAAGCTATTTGGTTTTTTCTTAATATTATATAATAAATTTTACTTTTTAATTTTTCTTTAATACTTACATCTCTCATTTAAATTTTTATTTGATACCTGTATATTTTATTTTATTACCAACATATTAATAATGTGTTTTATTTATAATTTTGGTAATTATACTATAACTTATAAGTTATGGTTTTATAATATTTATATAGGAGGTTTTTATGGAATTTAATATTGAAGATTTTAGTTATAGATTGACTGTACTATTAGATGAATATAATATGAAACAAATAGAGTTAGCAGATAAAATTGGTACTTCAAATGTTACAATTTGTAGATATTTAAATGGTGAGAGAATTCCTCGTTTAGATGTAGTTTCTAAAATAGCTAATGTATTTGGAGTTTCTTTGGATTATTTACTTGGACTAACAGATGATAAAGATAGAAAAGCCTCTGAAAGAGATTCTAGCTTAGATATTTCATTATTTATAAAAGAATTATATTCTCTTGATAAAATTCCACATTTATCTAAATCTCAAATTGAGCTTATAAAAAAATTATTATTAGCCAACAAAGATTTTATACTTACAGCTTAAAAAATAAGATTTTTATACATTCATATTTTAATAGTTTATTATCTTTATTTGGTTAATTTAAAAGTAATAAAAAAGAGAAAGTTTTATAATATATAAATTATTAACATTCTCTTTTTTTATTATATTTTTTTGCTTTTCATTTCTTCCAAAGCTATTGATAGCTGATCTGGACATGATGTTCCTCTCATTCCACATGGAATTCCTTTTAATCTTTTTATTGCTTCATCAACTTTCATTCCTTCTATTAGTCTTGATACTCCTACTGTGTTTCCTGCACATCCTCCTTTAATTGATACTTTTTTTATTATGTTTTCTTCTACTTCTATTTCCATTTCGTATGAACATACTCCATGTGGCTTATATGTATATTTCATTTTTATTTCTCCTTTAATATTTTAAAAAGTCCAGTTATCAACTGGACTTTCGTAGTTAAAAGAGAAGTAATTTTGCTCTGTCTAATATTTCTTGGCTGAATTCATTTTCAAGTTTGTATATATCATTTATATAAGCGCATTTGTACCCTCTTCTTACTACTTGATTGTTTACCATCATTACTTTTTGGATTTTCACATAACGCCATTTAGGAACTTTTACTAAGACCACAAAAAAGTCAGCTTTTTCTACAACATTTCTGTCTAAGATTTCTAAACATTTTCCATCATTAACCCAAAATATTTGTGCTTTAGGATTATGTTTTTTAATTTGTATATCATTTTCTCTAAATATAAATTTAACTCCAAAGTTTTCATTCTCTTCTTTTGCTGTAATTGACAAGTTTGTTGATTCATCTTGTTTTTCTACAACATCTTTCCTATTATGACTTTGTTTAAAATACAAAATAAATTCTAATCCTAGGCATTTAGCTTTTAGTGCAAGATTTTTATCTACGGTTAATAATGTAGGTCTCTCATTAACTGGCAAGTCCATTAAATATTCTATTATGATATCGTCTGTATATCTTTTATCTCTATATTTATATGGGACTAGCCGGTATTTTGAGTTATCCTTTAGCATAAGATTTCTATATTTCTTTATGCCATTTTTCAAAATTTCTGGTTTATTCTCATCTTTTAAGATACGATCAAACTCATTTATTACCGCATAGATAACAGTTGCTTTTGCACTATTGTCAATGATTTCAGAAGTCTTCTCAAATCCTACTGCACATGTGTCTAAGATAATGTTTTGATAATCTGGATTTGCTGATGTTATAAACTCTTCGCTCTTTTTCCCTTCTTTCTTTGTTGTTTTGCTGTTTTCATTTTGTTTCGAATTATTCTTTTTAAGTTTAAACATGTAGTTTTTTGCTGTAGCTTCCGTATATCCAAGATTTTTAAAATATTCAATATCTGGATTTTCAGGAAAGTCCCTTATCCGCTCTTTAATTTCCTCAGAACCCATTCCTTTGTTTAATAAAGATCCTATTTCACTTTTTTTCTGCATAGATGGTATCCTCCTTTTTGATAGATTGTAATTACTTTCTTTATTTCTAAATGTCTCTTTTTTATTATATCACTTTATGTAAATAAAATCAATCGTTATTTTTAGCTTTTTCTGCTGTATCTAGTTTAATATGTACATCTTTTAATTGTTGTTCAGATACAACTGATGGTGCTCTCATAAGAAGGTCTCTTGCCTTTTTGTTTTTAGGAAATGCTATTACTTCTCTTATGTTTTGCGAATCCTCTATTAACATTACCATTCTATCTACTCCTGGTGCAGCTCCAGCATGTGGTGGTGTTCCATATTGAAATGCGTTATATAATGCTCCAAATCTATTTTTTACATCTTCTTCTTTGTATCCTGCTATTTCAAATGCTTTTACCATTATTTCAGGGTTGTGGTTTCTTACTGCTCCTGATGCCATTTCGTATCCATTACATACTAAGTCATATTGATATGCTAATATATCTAACGGGTCTTTTGTTTCTAGGCTTTCCATTCCTCCTTGAGGCATTGAAAATGGATTATGATTAAAGTCTATTGTTCCTTCATCTGATAATTCATACATTGGGAAGTCTACTATATAGCAAAATCTATATACTTCTTTTTCTAATAAATCTAATCTTTTTCCTAGTTCAATTCTTATTAATCCTGCTATTTTTTGTGCTTTTTTGAATTCATCTGCTATAAAGAATATACTTGAATTTTTAGTCATTCCAAACTCATTTACTAATTGTTCTTTTATTTCTTCTGTAATGAATTTTGAAATTCCTCCTGTAATATCTCCTGTTTCTTCATATTTTGCCCATGCAAGTCCTTTTGCTCCTACTTCATCTGATGTAGCATATTCTGTCATTTTGTCAAAGAATTTTCTTCCTTGATTTGCTCCATTTGGAACTATTATTGCTTTTATTGTTTTTCCTTCAAATGCTTTAAAGTCTGAATTTTCAAAGCATTTAGTTACATCTTTTATTATAAGTGGATTTCTCAAATCAGGTTTATCAATTCCGTATTTTTCCATAGCTTCTCTATATGGTATTTTTATAAATGGCCCTTTGTCAACTTTCCAGTTTGTAAATTTTTCAAATGTATATGGTACTACTTCTTCAATCACTTTGAATACATCTTCTTGTGTACTAAATGCCATTTCAAAGTCTAGTTGGTAAAATTCTCCTGGTGCTCTATCTGCCCTTGGGTCTTCATCTCTAAAACATGGTGCAATTTGAAAATATTTATCAAATCCTGCTACCATCAATAATTGCTTAAACTGTTGTGGTGCTTGTGGTAAGGCGTAAAATTCTCCTGGATTTAATCTACTTGGTACTAGATAGTCTCTTGCTCCTTCAGGAGATGAGTTTGCCAAAATAGGTGTTTGAATTTCAGCAAATCCTAATTCATCCATTTTATCTCTTAATGTTTTTAAAATTTTTGAGCGAAGTAGTATATTGTTATGTAGTTTTTCATTTCTTAAATCCAAAAATCTATATTCAAGCCTTAGGTCTTCTCTAATTTCTTGGTCTGTATTTACTTCAAATGGTAATATATTTTTGCATTTTCCTAATACTTCTAATTTTTCTGCAATTACTTCAATTTCTCCTGTTGGAATTTTAAGGTTTTTATTGCTTCTTTCCACAACTTTTCCAGAAATGTGGATACAGCTTTCTGTTGTTAGTTCTTTTGCTTGTTTTTGTAATTCTTCTTCATTTATTACTATTTGTGTTATTCCGAATTGATCTCTTAGGTCTATAAATATCATTGCTCCTAAGTCTCTTATTTTTTGTATCCATCCTGCCAATTCTACTGTTTCATTTATGTTTTGGGCATTCAATTCTCCACATGTTTTTGTTCTGTACATTATATTTCCTCCAATTTAATTTATATATTATAATATCACTTTTTGCTATTTTTTTCAATTATCGTACTTGATTTTCTTTTGTTTCATTATTTTCTTGTTCTTTTAGATATTCATGATATTCACTTTTAAATGTATGGTATCTTTCACCAAAGAATGTTTTATAATAATTTTTTAGATTTGCTGGAATATCTATTCCTGTATATCTTTTAGCATCTTTAATTGCTTTGTCTATGTCAAATTCTTCTAATATTTCTTCTATATATTTATTAAACCATTTATGTTGTCCAAAATCTTCAAATAGTCCTTTCATACTTACTTTACTACCATTGTCTGTTTCTCTAATATGTTTTCTTAAAGTTCCAATTTCACAACAGCAATCTACATCATAAATTGGGGCTAATTTGACTTTTTTATCTTGATTATTAATTAATACTCCCCAATTATGATTATTTTCATCTGTCTGTTTTACAAATCTATTATATAATGATTGTTTTATAAATTCTTTTTTTATTGTATCAATGTCTTGGTTTCTAAATCCTCTTTGTATTAAATATTCTTCTATTTCTTTAATTATATTTTTAATGTTCAATTCGTTTATATTTCCACTAGTTGCTTGTAATATTTCTTCTCCATGTACTAATTCTTCATTTGGATTTTTAAAGTCTATTGTTAATATTGTTTTTATATTATTTCTTTTTCCTCCCACTATATAATACATTGCAGATTTATTTTGAAATTGTCTCGCTACTTGTGGTAATAGTATATTATTGTATAATGCAATATCATATTGCTCTTTATTTAAATTTCTATATATATCACCAAATGGTCTTTTTAATAGTGCCATTGTTTTTTGGTCTTTTAATAATATCCAATTTATACAATTAGTGTACCTTTCTACATCTAATGATGATATTTTATAATCTTTTTTATTTATTATTATTTCTCCATTTTCAGAATGCTCGAAATAATTGTTTGTACCTAAATCTGTTGTATCTATTTTGTTTCTGTATAAATATTCTTCATATTCATCTTTACTTTTAAACATTTTGACTCCTGTTATTTAATTTTATTTATTTTTCTCTATATATTAAACCATATTTTGCCAAATATTACAATATATTTTGCCTCTATCTTGAATTAAAAAATTTTTTTTGTTACAATATTTAAAGTATATAAAGAAAAGAGGAGTAATATGCCAAAAGAATTTTTTGATTTTTATGATAAAACAAGTTTAAAGTCTTATAATTTAGACAAAAGTATGCAATATCAATTAAATATTTTGGGAAGTTTAGATGTTTTTACTAGAAAGCATTCCGAAAATGTTGCAAGTATTGTCTGTAGAATTTGCCAATACTTGCGTTGTACTAAAAGTTTTACAGAATATTGTACTATTTGTGCCTATTTGCATGATATTGGCAAACAATTTATTCCTCCTAAAATTTTGCAAAAGCAATCATCTTTAACAAGTGAAGAATATGAGATTATGAAGTCTCATACAACTATAGGATATAATATTTGTATGGAAGATTTAAAATTACGACCATATGCCGCTGGTACAATTTATCATCATGAAGCTTTAAATGGTACTGGTTATCCTAATGCACTTGTAAAAAAAGATATTCCATATGAAGGTCAAATTATTAGAGTTGCTGATGAATATGATGCTATTGTTAATAAGAGACAATATAAGTCTCATATTGGAATTATTGACACTCTAAAAATTTTAATTGATGAATGTTATCCTGTTAAAAATCCTGAAACTTCTAGAATTCCTGTAAAAGATACCAAAGTTGGTAAAAATAATCCTATAATCGTTAAAGCTTTGGTAAAAGTAGTTATTGATGATATAGAATTTGAAATTTCTTGTATTATGGATTATTTAAAAGATTTGAAACCAGATATAAAAAGACTTGAAGAAATCGAAAAATATGATAAAAAAAGATTAGAAGCCAAATCAGAAAGTAAAAAAAATTATTACTTAGATGGTATGAAATATTTGCTTGTTGGGCAAGAGACCGTAGATAATTATTCAGAGATTTTGGGTTCTTATAGAAGAATTGTTCAAGAGAAAAATGCTCATGTTGAAAAATTATTTGAAGAAATTAAAATTATAAAAAAATTAAAAATTTAATAGTCAAAAAGGAAATTGGTCAAAAGGGACGGAGGAAATTGACAAGTATTACGACCAAGGGGGAC